>JBGUNJ010000152.1:0-2073 GCA_045117315.1 Lachnospiraceae bacterium
GAAAGCACAGAATATCTTTTATATTGTGCAGGGAAATGATGCCACGCCCGATGAACTGCTGCGAGAAACGGCACAGCGGATCATAGAGCTGACCACCCATTATTGCGGGGGACAGGGCAAAATCATCGTTCCCTCCGTCATATGAAAAAGCCGCGGAAGCAAAACTCGCTTCCGCGGCTTTATAATCAGGGGATATTGTCAAAATTGTCCGGATCCTTGTGGATGAGATCCTGCACCGTAAATTTGCTGAGGTAGGAGCTGACGACTTCGTTCAGTCCTTTCCAAAGAGGCAATGTGCGGCAGTCTGCAGCACGGGGACAGGGCTTGCTTCCGTCTGCAAGACAAGCCACCGGAGCCAAATCTCCTTCCAACGTGCAGAGAACGTCCATTACTTTGATTTGCTCAGCCGGATGACCGAGCCTATATCCGCCGCCTTTTCCCCGGAGCCCCTCCAGGATTCCGGCGCGGACAAGCTCTTTAACAATTATTTCCAGATATTTTTCCGATATTTCCTGGCGTTCGGCGACTTCCTTCAGCGTAATATATCTGTCGCCTTGATTCTCTGCCAGATCGACAAGAACACGCAGGGCATAACGGCCGCGAGTTGAAATCATATCCTCACTTCCTTACCATTAACCTATTATACCTCAAGGTTTATGCTATTTCAAGTGAAGAACAATTACTACAAACCAGAAGATCAAAAACAAAAGAATTTATTCAGGCAACGAGATAAAACTTGCGCATATCCAGGCTCAATAATTGAAAAACCATGCTCACCATCTATATAGTGCTGCTTCTGTTAAGGTATCGTTTAGCCAAAAGATCCTTGAGAAGTACAATGAGACTGTTATCACAAAGAATAATTGCAAAGGGGTACAAACATGAATAACGAGAGGCCAGGACTGTTTTTTTCCCCTGAATACTATTTCTGACCCGGTACAGAATACATATCCTTGCGAATCTTAAAAGAATAGCGTACAGACAAAATCAAAAAAAGGAAGCCCGTTGGACGAATCCGCAAGGCTTCCTGGAGGACTCACAAGTGGTCAGGGGTGTTATTTTGTACTAGATACTGTTGCTTGTTCAAGTTCTCAAGATATGCTATGATAGGCGAACACCACAAAAGACGCGCAGAGAGCAAAGTAGAATAAAACGTATAATTTTGGCCTTTCTTGAATTTTGTATCATACATTTCCATATTTGCATATAGAACAAAAGCGGCAGGAATGGAATACCCCTGCCGCTGTTGCTTAATTTGCACGTTGCTTATGGAGAAGACTCTCCCAAATGTAGTCGTCGAGGCCCTTGTAGCGCGGGTCCCAGAGATAGGTGCTGTATGTGAGATCCAGCTTATCCAGCAGAGCGTACAGTGCCGCGTATCCGGTCTGCACATGATAGTTCGATGTGTAGTCCATATCGAAGGCGGTCTTGATGCTCTCCAAACCGTGATTGCGCTGCAAATCCGTAAGCGCCTCCGAGAGCTGGCTGAGTCCGTTTACGCCGGGGACAGCCAGGACGGAGAACCCGGTGAGCGCATGGATCACATCTGCTTTCATGGGACCTTCCGTGAGGATCAGCGTATCCGTGGCAGGCCCGGCCAGATGCGTCCAGCATTCTGCACCGCAGCCGTCTTTCTCTCCCATGCTGGAAACCCAGCGGAACTTACGTTTCACGGAGTTGTCCTTTCTGAGCTGGAGACCCTGGATCTGCCCGCAGACGTTGCGCACGGGGATCAGGATCCCGCGGGGGAGACCCGTAAGAGCCCAATTCCCGTCTTCTGTGCGAAAGAAACCCGGAACCCCGGCAAGGTAGCAGTCCTGGTCCTGGAGCTGTTTGGCGATCGCCGTATGCCCCATGACAGGCGTTGTCCTGTACCGAAGCCGCGTAATCTCTTCCTCGGACAGACCGCGGGACAAGAGATTCTCTTTATGATCCTGTGAGAGCGTCAGAAGATTCAACAGAGCGGAGTAAGTCGTGTGCCGTGTTGCCACATCGGTGAGGGGACAGTCCTCCGGCTCCGGCGGAACATAGCTGCTGTGAAAGCCAGCACCGAGCTTTTCGGCGAGTGCGGCC
>JBGUNJ010000153.1:0-35560 GCA_045117315.1 Lachnospiraceae bacterium
TATTGTATGCTCTTCCTATCAAAATACTTTGTCGAATAAATTAATTCTTAATGAAAAAATCCTAAATAATAAATCACTTAATAAATCAATAAATCAATCACCTGCTGAATAAATCATCTGACAGATGAATCGTAGATGAATCACCTGATAGATGAATCAATCATTTTAACACCTGATGAAATCCGTCATGAATTGAAGCGGCATGGCTCTCCGGTCTCCTCCAGATATTCCCGCAGAAACATTTGCAGGAAAGCATGTCTTTTTTCCGCAAGTTCTCTGCCGGCCTCAGTGTTCATGAGATCCCTGAGGAGCAGGAGTTTTTCATAAAAATGCTGTATAGATTCTTCAAGCGGACGCGCGTGCAGGCCTCCATAGGCAAATGTCCTTGCTATTCCGATCGCCCCCATGGCATCCAGGCGGTCAGCATCCTGGACGATCTTTCCCTCTATTGTATCAGGTCTTCTGCCCTGATTTCTGCTGAAAGAAACAGAATTGATGACCCGGCAGATTCTTTCAATCTCATCTTCCGGCACGGAATGCTTTACCAGAAAAGACCTGGCGTTGGCATTGTTTTCCGTCATGAAGAGCTTGTGATCGTCCGCGTCATGGAGGAGGGCAGCAAGCGCTGTCCTCTGCATATTACAGGACGGGGTCTGCTCTGCTATGCGCATGGCAGTCCGCCATACGCGGACAGTGTGCTCCGCATCGTGGCCTCCTGCATCTTGGCAAAAAAGCTGTTGTATATACTCTAAAGCGTCTCTGATGATCTGTTGGTCCATTTTTCCTGTTTTTATGTCCCTGATTTTGTTTTGCGGGCTGCGTCTGTAATACCGTGAACACGGTTTCTGTCTTCTCAGTCCGACGGTAAATCGCCGACATCCACAGGCTGAAATCCGTTTTCAATCAACAGCTCTGCCGTCACTCCGGGCCGGTCGATCAGTGTTCCCGTAAAAGTCCCGTCATAGCGCTGCCTTGCGCCGCAGCTGGGACTCCTGGACTGAAGAATGATCAGATCCGGCTTTTCCCTCTGCGCGATGGCAAGACTCAGCCGCGCTCCCCGGCGGAACTCTTGGTCCACCACTCTGCCGTCCCTGGTCGTCACCACATCGCGGACCACCTCTGCCGGAACCCTGGGGGTGGGAAGGCCTCCCATCACTTCGGGGCAGATCGGAATCACTTCATTTCCCTCCAGAAGAGCCAGCACCTTCTCATTTTTGTTATTTTTTCCATTGTATTTGCAGTTTTCACCTATGAGACAGGCACTGACCATTATTTTCATCCGAAAATCTCCGTATATAGCTGACCATTATTTTCATCCAAAAATTTCCGTAAATATGATTAAAGCGATGTCTGCCCCGGGCTTTCTCAGGTTGGAACTCCCCGGAAGGCAGCACCCACGGCTCATTTTACCGTCTTGCAGGCAGCCAGTCTGGCCACCTCATAAGTGTCGATGGGCAGCGCCAGCATCTCCATGATCTTCAGTTCGTCCACTGCATCGTGCCAGCCGTTATGCTTCTCAAAATATCTCTGATTTCCTGACAGCATGCGGTAGACGCTCTCCACACCGTAATTGCTCTTGAGCCGCCCTGTCTTACAGCAGGGCATTGTTTCGGGAATGAAGCTGTTGAATTGCCTGTAAGCCGCGACCTTCATAATATCAAACCATTGAAAATCCATGAATTCCGGCATGTGTTTCTGATCGAAAAGCGCATTGTAGGCAAAAATAGCGTCCACACCGTGAAAAGAGAGCCATTCTCTCAGGTCCGCTGCAGTTTTCTGCCTGGACAGAATGATTTCCCCGGGTGTCCCTCTCGCGTGCAGAGCATTGGAAAAAAGTCCTCCGCGTCTGTAAGCCGGGTCGATCAGGTAATATCTGCTGTCCACAAGCCGGTAATCCCGGCTGTCCGCCACCACCGCGCCGATGGACATCACCTGGTCCGACCAGGTTGTCTCTGTATCAATTACTGCAATTCTGCTCAATCTGTATTCTCCCTTATTTCCCTTTTCCGCCCTGAACGAACGTCCGACTTTTTTCAGTTCAAGCCCGAAATATGGACAGCACGCTGACATCGTCTGTTCGCACATATCTTCAGCGGGGCATTGTCAGCGCCGAACCGCCATCGCTCTGACATCATCCCTCTCAAACACTGTCAGCGCAGAGCTTCCATCGCTCATGCATCATCCGCCGCTCTGTTGTCTCAAAGCCCGGCGCCGCAGGCAAGCAGGCAGGAACCGCTCTCAGGCCTCTTCAGTTTTTTTCGGCTTGTCGGCAAAAGCCGGATTAGCCGCCCTGGTTTTCCCGCCATATATTTTTTTCAATTCATCAAAAGAGTATAAGACCTCAGCGGGAATGTCGACGTGGGCGATAAATCCTCTGCCGCAGGGGCCGTAGCCATCCGGGTTGTCGGACAGTCTGGGAATCTCTCCCATCAGCAGATTTACGTATCTGTCAATCTCCCACATTCCGTGGATCTTGGACGTATATTCAAGCTGCCCGGCAGTCTCCAGCAGGCGGGCAGAATATGCTGCGAAATTGATGATCGTCGTGCCTTCGGGAGCATATTTTCTCAATCCTGCATCCATGCGGTTCTGCATAGAGGCGTCCTGACAGAGAATGATACTTTTCCAGCTGACTTTATTTCTGTCCAGCAAATCAATCAGGAAGGTAATGTTGTTTCCGCAATTAGTGGATTCAGTCTCCAGGAAATCCGCCCGGCAGCCATGGATTCTTTGCAGATACATCTGAAAGATTTCCGCCTCGGGAAGACCTGCGGTCTCCATTTCTGGATATTCCGCACGAACCCTTTCCCGTAGTGTCTCAGTGGTGTGCCCGGCTCCGCCGACGATCACATATTTGTCAGCGATCCTGTCACGGATGGCCGCAGCCAGCACATCGCCCCCGGCCAGAATACTTCCCCCGAAAAGGACGAAGACGTCTGCCTTGCGGATCCCGTATTTTTCAAAAAGTGCCTCCGCAGACAGCCGGGGCAGGTCGCGCCTGCCGCAGAAGGCAGCCAGAGTGTTAATATGCTCCGATACAGTCATTTCCTGATTCCTTCCTGTGTCTTTTCTCTGCTCATTTACGCAGACATAACTGTCACACCAGTTCCGCCAGTATCTCTTCCTTTGTATAAGGCGTCCAGTGGCCGTCAATGACGACGCGGGCATCAAACCCGCGGATCTGTTCGCGCAGAGCAGCGAGTTTAACGAAATCCATTCTCCAGGAAGGAAACTCGCCCAGCTGGGCATCTCCGATGAAAAGGACCCTGTCTTCGGGCACGTAGATCAGGAGAGAATCATCTGTGTGTGGGGACTGGCCATAACAGATCCTCGCGGTGACTCCGCCCAGGTCCAGAGTCATGTCCTTTGTCACTTCTTCCGTTGCAGGAACGACAGCCAGGGGGACTCCGCCCGCGTATTCTCTGCGAATGCAAGGGTCGCTCTGGAGAAATTTTTTCCCATATGACGCATCTTGTCCAATTCGGTCCCTGATCTCTTCCAGCTGACGGTTAGTCTCCGGCCGTGCCAGTGTCCTGCCATGGACAGCATGCATTCCGAAGGTGTGGTCCCAGTGCCAGTGGGTGATCACTGTCAAATCCGGCAGGGGCAGCCCTTCTTTTTCCAGGGCCTGGTAAAAGTCCTCCACATGAGAGGAGGAGTGTCCCGCGTCAATGGCAAGAGCCATGTTTTCTCCCAGCACGTATCCCAGGTTAGGCCTGTCTTTTGCGGAGTTGAGCGGAAAGATCCATGTGTGTGTTCCGATTTTTTTCACCTTGTTTTTCATAAAATATCATCTCCCCGCCTGTTATAGGCGGAAACCCACTGCCTTCCGGATGTGGGCAGTTGACAGACACACTGCTTCCTTTTCATCTCTCGTCGATCTCAATGATATGTTCGGGGTGGAGAGGGAGGCTGGCCAGCCTGGCTGCGACCGACTCGGGGACAATATAGTGGTTTCCGATCTCCCCAATCGGGATCCAGCAAAGTTCCTCCGCGACTCCCCGCGCCGTGACAGAGCGGCAGGTGAGATTTTCCAGAAGGGGGCTGTCTTTCATCAGGTAATAGACACCCAGTTCATGAATGTGCGTGCCTGTCACCTTTCCGTCGAAAAACTGTTCCTGGAAAAAAAGAAATCTGTCGATCTCCAGCTTTACACCGATTTCCTCCTCCACCTCCCGAAGGACGGTCTCTTCGGTGGTCTCATCAAAACGCACTCTGCCTCCCACCGTGTAATAATAGGGCTCTTCATCGTTTTTCATCATGAGGAACTTCCCTTCATGGATGATGACAGCCCCGACACGATAATTGAAGGTTCCGCACCGGGTCCGGAAGGTCAGATCGACGGGAAGTCTGTATTCGTAGGTCAGTTTGTCAAATACCTGATCTTTGATTTCAAGGGCATCCGCCTCGAAGGCGGACTGCTTCATTCCGGCCTTCTCCATGACTTTTCTGGACCCCATATTGGGTCCGGCACACCAGGCTGTGACGCAGGGGATCTTCTCCTCTTCCGTCAGATAAGCAAGCACGCGGCTGAGCGCCTCCGTGCCCAGCCCCATTCCCTGGCAGTCCGGCCGGATGCTGAGCCCGACTTCAATTGTGCCGGCCTCGGGATCATAGTCGTAGGCACCGACTGTGCCGACGAGGGCGCAGTGGATATTTTCATTATCCGCACCAAGTGCTTCGGCGGCCTTTACTCCCTCCGGGCTTTCCTGTGAAACTCTTTTCCGGGTACTGTTCAGCCCACAGGCTGTTTCCGGGGCAGATCCCGGGTCTTTTTTCAGTTCAACTGCCCATCCGTAAAAAGACGGATCGCGGTAGGAATCAATGAACTGTTTTACGGCCGAGGCTGCCATTTCCTCTGTTGCATAGGGATTCCATCCGGAATATTCGTACATTTTTTCATCGATTCCGAAGAAACGGTGGAGCGCAGCTGCATCTTCCATTTTGTAGCGGCGCAGTACCAGACGGTCAGTGTAAAGCTCTATGGTGCCTTTCATTTTAATAATTCCTTTTTCTAATTTCAGATTCTGACACAAGATCCGAGCCGCCAGGAGGTCCACGCGAAGAGGCATGGCCGTCATCAGACGGTTCCGACCAAGGGCAGGGCTGTCAGCAGGCGGTTCCGCCCAAAGATATTCCCATCAGCAGATGCTTCTGCCTGGAGGCATGGCCGTCATCAGACGGTTCCGATCAAGGGCAGGGCCGTCAGCAGGCGGTCGCGGGGGATTCCATAACTCTCCAGCAGCCCGTCCGCCTTGCGGATCACTTCAGGAGAGTATACGTGCTCAGGCCAGTGGGCATCAGTTCCGTAGATCAGGGTATTCCCCTCTTTCGCGGCGATCTGCCAGAAGCGCCTGTTTGGGTAGTTTCTGTCCTGGCGGACACCCAGAAGGTTCATTTCCAGCGGAATGCCGCGCTCTTTGCAGAAGCGGCACAGGGCGGTCATCTCCTCATCGTAAAGAGCCGGATCACCGCTGTAATTGATGAGGTCCGGATGGGCAAAATAGAGAAATTTTCCTGTCTCCAGGGCCTCTTTGCACTGGCTGCAGTAGAGCCGCAGATCGTCTTCTCCATGCCCGGGCTTTCCGTTATAGCGGTCTCCTTCATACTCGTTGTGGATGAAGTGCTGGCCCAGAAGAAGGTATTCTATGGGGTAGGGCTCCATCAGACGGAGAAGTCCCTCCCATAACTCCGGGTAGTACTCCGCCTCCAGACCCAGATGGATCTCTATGTCATCGCGGTACTCATCCCGCAGGCGCAGAACAGTATCCACATAGTCTTCAAGCTGGGAAGGCAGCATTTTATCCGGTCCCACATAACCCTGTGGAAAAGGATAGGGAGTGTGATCCGAAAATCCCAGGATCCGCATTCCGGCCCTGACCGCATTCTCGATATACTGCTTCTCGATCCCGTAGGCGTGGTTGCACCGCCAGGTGTGGGTATGATAATTCGCAATCATTTTCGTACAATCCAAAAGCTGATTTCTCCATTCGGTCCCGGTTCACTCGGCTGCGTCAGAAAAACGATATGTCACGACAAAGGAAGCCGTATTGCCTGCCAGCTTTGGCCTGTTTTCCTGGACATAGACCTCCTGCCGGATCTCAAATCCGTCCTCAAGCGCGGACTTTTCGACATAATAATTGTTCTCGGCAGAACCCAGGTCAGGCTGTTCGTCATGTTCTATGATCTCGGATTCCAGCCTGATCGTTTTTCCGGCCTCGACCATCATATTCTGGACAGCGTGAACCGGGGTTCCGTTCATCAGATATCTATAAGTCCATTTGCTTCCGACTTTATCATTCTGCACGCACTCAGTGCTGACAGTCAGAGTCATCACTTTCCGGGTGGATGAGACAGTGATCGGAAAGTCGGTCTGTATTCCGTTGCTGGAAACTGCGGAGATCACTGTGTATCCGGCGCTGACTGATGTGACCAGTCCGTCCTGGGACACTCTGGCAATCGTCTCATCATCTGAAAACCACAGCAGGGCGGTATTGTCGGCGTTGGACGGCGATACCGCGGCAGTGAGCTGCAGTGTGTCGCACTGTGCCATGACGTCAGTGGCCGCAGTGATCGTGATTGACTCAACAGGTACGGAGCGATCGTCCTCTCTGCCTGCAGATTCGTCCTTTTCGCCGCCCTGATTCACATTGTCCGCAGGAACAGCCTGACCGTCACCAGCCGTGCCGGTTTCATTCTGCATCAAAACTCCCCTGTCCGCCGCCTGACCGTTCTCATTCTGTGTCAAAACTCCCCTGTCCGCCGCCTGACCGTTTCCGGCTCCTGCATCTGTGCCGTTCATATTATCCACGGGCACACCATCAGAATTCCCGGGCTGAGGGTTTTCAGTCAGAACCTCCTGCTGCGGCTCTCCGGGCTGATATCCGTCAAGGAGATTTTCTCCGAGAGCTTCCGCCTGCGCATTTCCATCCTGGATTTCAGCCGGGGGAATTTCAGACTGCAGGTTTCCGTCCTGAGCCTGCGCAAGCTGGTTTTCAGCCTGAACAGGAGCCGTCTGTACGGCATCCCGGTTTCCGAAAATAATAAGGATGGCAGTCAGCAGAATCGCCATAAATAAATAGGGAAAAGGACTGGTAAACAGGTTTTTTAAACCATTGGATGAACTGTTTCCCTTTCTTTTCCCTGTGCCCTGTATCCGAAACGGCTTTTCATGGCTGCCGGATCTCTGCCTTCCGCCGGCAGTGCTTTGTCCGTCTATATTAGATGTTTCCAAATCAGGATTATTCTTTTTGTCTCTCATACGTCATTTCCATAGCTGTGTGCCACAAACTGCATATGATTAAAGCTGAGCGCTGCACTGCTCCGCTCTCGCGGGTTCCCGCACCGCAAACCACCGGAATGAAAAATCATGTATCGGCATTATTTTCACTCTGTCACCACCAGGTACTCAAATCCGGCCTCGCGCACATAGATCGAGACATTCTGTCCTTTTACCGAGAATGTTCCGAATCCTTCTTCATCGATGACAACAGGGTCAAGGCAGCAGCCGAGGGCGTCGCGATAAACGATACCGGCGTGTTCCTTACCCATAAACATGCGTTTCTGACCGTCTTCTGTATTGCTGAAAACGGCCGCCAGTCCGGAATCCGGGTGGTCCGCAGTCCCCCTGCGCACAAATCCGACGATGTGGGGATCGTCAAAATAGTCCTCCTGCTCGCCGTAGGCATAGCCGCGGCGGATCTTGATCATTTTGCCCAGATTGGGGACCAGTGGCCTGTCCATCACGGGGTTTCCGTAGTAGTCCGAGTAAAAGACACAGGGGGTTCCGTCCTGTCGAAGCAGTATCATGGCATAGGCGAGAGGTTTGAACCAGTCCGCCACAAATGACTGAAGGCTCTGTCCGATCTGCGTATCGTGGTTATCCACGAATGTCACGGCATGGTCCGGCCGTTCTTTGATCAGTGTATTGTCAAAAATCTGGCGCAGGTCATAGCTGCCTCCTGCCTGGGAAGCGTTAAAAAAGTTGTAGTGAAGGGCGACGTCAAACAGGGACATCGCTCCCTCCACTTCATCGAGGTAGTACAAGAGACGGCCCAGATCTGTGTTCCAGTATTCACCGACCGCCGGAAGCTCCTTTTTGACTTCTTCTCTGACCTTACAGAGCAGTTCCTTGTAAAAGCTGAAACTGATATGTTTGACCGCGTCCAGGCGCAGACCGTCTATGCCGGTCTCCCTGATGTACCACAGAAGCCATCTGCGGATCTCTTCTGCGACTTCAGGATTATTCATGTCGACGTTCATTCCCATCAGGTAATCAAAATTGCCTTTCTCGGGATCCGCGTCCTCCACCCATTGCTTTCCGGCAAACCGGTAGATCAGGCCCTCGTCTTTTTTATATTCGTTGTAATCAGTACCTGAAAAATGACGGTGGTCCCAGATAAAACCACTGTACTTTCCTCTTCTCCCGGGAAAAGTGAATTTGGACCAGACCCTGATCTTGCGCTCTCCCCCGACCTGCTGTGTGCGGTCATCCGGAGAATCGGCAACAGCGAGTACATCCTCGGCTTCATCTGCCGCCATTCTGTGATTGAGCACGATATCCGCGAAAACACGGATCCCGACCTCATGAAAAGCCCGGATCGCATCGAGATATTCCTCTTTCGTGCCGTACTTGGTGCGCACTGTACCTTTCTGGTCAAATTCCCCGAGGTCATACATATCATAGACCCCATATCCGACATCATCCTGGGACGTTCCTTTGTAGGCGGGAGGAAGCCAGACATCTGTGATGCCGATTCCGTTGAGGTTTTCCGCTTTTGCGGCACAGCGTTTCCACCAAAGCCCGTCATTCGGCAGATACCATTCAAAATACTGCATCATTGTCCTGTTCACTGACATCTCTTTTCTCCGATCATTTACGTCAAAAACATTTCTGTTTAATTTTCAATTATTTTTCGATCCTGCTCCTGTACGCCTCATAGGTCCTCTTGTCAAAAAGCACCCATTTAATGACATCAAGTCTGCCGGGATGGTCTGACACAAATTGTTTTGCTGTGTTCACGGCAATCCCGGCTGCTTCTTCAAGAGGGAAGCAGTACACACCGGTGGAAATAGACGGGAACGCGATCGAGCGGATCCCGTTATCAATGGCCAGCTGCAGGCAGGACCGGTAGCAGGAGGCGAGAAGTTCACGCTCGCTGCTGTCTCCCCCATACCAGATGGGCCCGGGTGTGTGAATGACATATTTGCAGGGAAGGCGGTAGGCCTTTGTGATTTTGGCCTCTCCGGTCCTGCATCCGTTGAGCGTGCGGCATTCCTTCAAAAGGTCGGGACCGGCCGCGCGGTGGATGGCTCCGTCCACTCCTCCTCCGCCGAGCAGACTTGTATTGGCCGCGTTGGCGATCGCCTCGACCCCCTGGTCGGCAGTGATATCGCCCATGACCGCCAGGATCTTTGTGGCGCCGGCATCACCGGTCTTCTGGTCCGGCTTCCACTGCATGCGCACATATTTCCTGTACCAGTCGGCGTCGGCTTCTATGGCCGCCTTGTCAGCAGGGCAGCCCCTGGAAATGTCGTCCGCCAGTTCCAGGATCACATCGATCAGTTCCAGATTCTTTTTCCATTTCTCTTCAATAGCGTCATAGCCAAACAGAGCCCCCAGAATATTTCCTGTGACTGCTCCTGTTGAATCGCTGTCACCCTTGTGGTTTACAGACGCGATCAGACCCGCCGAAAAGTCATCGCAGTGCCTGAGCGCGCAGTAAAGGGCGATGGCCAGAGCTTCATCTCCGACCCAGCCCTCTCCAAGAGCGTGGATATTGTTGAGGTCACTGTCATTGTTTTCAGAGAGGGAAACAGCCCTGTCGATCAGGTCTGTCATAACAGACAGATTCTCATCCTCTTTGAATACTCTCTGCATGGTATCCCTGGCGTCGAGGACGATTTCCTTCAGGGTCATTTCCTTTTCGGGGAAAATGATCCTGTAGATAATGTGGGCCAGCACTGCCCCAGGGATAAAACCAAGTGAATTCCCGTGTGTGATCGCGCCCAGCTGCGCACCTTCCTGCATGATCAATTCAACGGGGCCGTCGCATTCGATCATTCCCATAGGTGCCAGCCGCATGACAGCGCCGCAGCCCTTGCTGTTATTAGGGCGGGTCTTTATAAAATCAAGCGGCGCCTGGCCCTCTTCTTTGAGACTGTACAGAGCAGAGAGACATGTGTTGCCGGGAGCCCTCTGGCTGTAGAGTTCAGTCACATCTGCCAGCCAGGTGCTCTTTGTCTTAATACGGGGAATTTCCTTTTTCCCATGTAATGAATAAGCCATATCCTGAGTGCGGAGCCAGTCCAGATAGGCTGCAGTGACCGCCCTGCGCGCGGGAACCGGACTTCCGTTCAGGCGGGACGCTGTCAGGGCAGTGAGAATGCCGTTGGCGGTGAAAAGCGTCATCTGAGTATCGTCAGAAATAATCGCCTTACCTGAGAAAGGTTCATATTCATACTCAGTGATTCCGCTTTTCCCGTATTTTTTGAAAATACTTTTTTCGCGATCAAATTCAATCGCATAGCCGAGCGCGTCGCCCGCTGCCCCTCCGACCAGACTTCCTCTGATGCGGTCCCGGCGAATGCTTTGATCTGCTGCTTTTCCACTCTTATTTTCCATGAATTAAACCTCTCTTTTCTATCCGTTTCGGCCGTTTTTTTTGACGCCGTTTGAGCAGATGTTTCAGTCGCTTTTCCCGACGCCGTTTCCGCAGACCTTTCAGCCGCTTTCCTGACGCCGTTTCTACAGACCTTTTGGCCGCTTTTCCCGACGCCGTTTCTGCAGACCTTTCGGCCGCTTTTCCTGACGCCGTTTCTACAGACCTTTCAGCCGCTTTTTCTTTTACAGGATACGGGTGCCGCCGCCTTTTCCTTTACGATAGCAAAATCAGTATGCTTTCACAAGTGCCTGACAACTGTGAAGCGAATGCAGCCTGCAGGAAGAGCATTCAGGACAGCCGGAAAGCAGCCGGTTTCCTGCGGAAGCATCTGATGCTCTGTGGCTGTCGCTCCTTCCTTTAGCAGTATATGCCCTCTCCGGGGCGAATGCGTTTACAGCCGCTTCTACCTTTCGAGCCCTGTGACCAGGTTTTTAAAAAAATCCACAGCTCCGGGGAGGCAGTTATAAGGGAGAGCCTCGTTTATTCCATGGATTCCCTTCTTCTCCTCAGGCCCATAGATGATGGGCGCGAAGCGAATACAGTTGTCGCAGATTTCGTCGTAGAAAGCGGCGTCGGTCGCGGCAGTGAGAATATAGGGGCTGGTGACACATCCGGGAAAAGTCTTTTCGACAGTTTCTTCAATATAGCGGAAGGCCCTGCCTTTAAAGTCGACCTTTCCGGTGCAGGCTGCCCCCTGGACCACTTCCGTCTCAAGACCGTATCGGGAAGCAACTCTGCTTATGAGCTCCAGGCTCTCTTTCATATCCTGATGATGGACAAAGCGCATGTTGGCGCCCAGCGACGCTTCCTGAGGAAAGACATTGACCGCGTCGGAACCCGAGGCCATGGTAAAGGTGATGGTCGTCCCCAGCATGGCGGCTGCCTGTCCGTTGATCTGCGGCGTGAACAGCTCGATCGGCCGTCTGAAGAGCCACAGGTTCTGCAGGACCAGGCGGATCGGGAAAGATGCCGACGGGGCAAGCGCCTCCAGCATTGCTCTGGTGGGAGGTTCCATCCTGCTCTGGAAGGGACTGTGTTTCTCCACGTCGCAGACAAAGGCGGCCAGCCTGGCGATTGGCGAATTCTTCTGCGGCGTGCTGGCGTGTCCTCCCTTGCCGCGGGCGATAAATCTCACATTGGCGCGGCCCTTTTCCCCGACTCCGATCATAGCGAAATTACCGCGGATGCCCGGCATGGGATCGGTGTAAATACCACCGCCCTCATCACAGACCAGCCATGGTTTGACTCCGCGTCTTCCCAGTTCATCGATGATGGCTCTGCATCCCGGTCCTCCCCACTCCTCGGTACAGGAGGACGACAGGTACACATCCTGAGCAGGGACAAATCCCTCCTGCAGAAGTTCCTCGACCGCCTGGAAAAAAGCCATGCAGGAGCACTTTGTGTCGACCGAACCTCTCCCCCAGACCCTGCCATCAACGATTTCTCCCGAAAAAGGAGGCCTGAGCCAGCCCCCGTCGGAACCGGGGACACTCCCCCAGGATGCTCCCTCGACCGGAACGACATCCTGATGTCCCATCAGAACAAGAGGTCTGTCTGAAGCCATACCCTTCCAGCAATAGAGCAGGCTTCCTGAAATCTCCACTTTTTCCAGATGGCGGTGAACCAGAGGAAAGAGTTCCTGCAGCAGCCTGTGATAGCCCAGAAACCGCTCCACCTGCAGGTCCTCCGGATGTTGGTCCGAAAAAGGATAGGAAGTAGTGTCATAGCCTACCATAGCGGAAAGTTTGCGGGCATATTGCTCCGCCCTTTTCTTTTCCTCACCGCCTTCCGCGGATCCCGGACGATAATCGGATT
Source organism: Lachnospiraceae bacterium (assembly GCA_045117315.1). GTDB lineage: Bacteria > Bacillota > Clostridia > Lachnospirales > Lachnospiraceae > CAG-791. The sequence continues at coordinate 12,480 of JBGUNJ010000153.1, forward strand.
TCCGGGTCGGCGTCAGGAGAGTGCGCAGAAAACAGATGGCTGCCGCCGCAATGCCTGCGGACAAGATTATAATCAGTAAATAAATCAGCACTTTCATACCCTGCAGACTGCCTCCGTCCTTCCGCTCCTTTTCTTTAGTCAGTCACCTCTGCTGCGCGGCAGATGATAATCGAATTGCTTCCACTGTTTCGAGGAAGATAAAAACTGAATTGCTGCCACTGCTTCGAGGAAGATAAAAATTGAATTGCTGCCACTGCTTCGAGGCATCTGAAAACGACTTCGCCTTCTCAGCGGATCAGGCCCTCATTTTTTTCTTCAAGAGCTCTGATTGCGTGGTAGGTATAAGTCACATAAGGGACATCGATTCCTGCTTCTGCCGCCTTTTTCATCAGTATTCCGGCAAACATCTCTATCTCCGTGCGTCTTCCGGCGTCCAGATCCTGCAGTGTGGAGAATCTGGCCTCAGGGATTACACGGCCGGCGTAGTTTTCATCGCGATGAACATTGATCCCGTTGGCAGCTGCCACGCGTATCACTTCATCCTGCAGTCTGTCATGAATAAAGCGGACATGCTCGCTGTCAAGATATGCCTGATAGCCAACGCCCAGAATCGCCTGCGGAAGGTTGTTGCCGATATTGGTCACATACTTCTGCCATTGCTCTGTCAGAATATCGGGAGTGAAGCGGTGCGAGATACCAGCCTTTGTGAGAAGGTCGTCCAGCGCCTGTGCCCGGGGCGTTTTTTCAGGAGTATCCTTTTCTCCGAAAATAAGACCTGCCGCGTCCAGGTTATAGTCCACCCTGTTCCCAGCTCTTCTCGAAGCCACGATCATAAAGGCATTGAGAATGTGCTCCTGCCCGATGGCTTCCCCCAGGATTTCCTCGCTGTCAATACCGTTGAGAGTGCTGACAACCATTGTGCCCGGTCCGGTCATATACCTGACATCTTCCAGAATACCAGGAAGAGAATTATATTTTGTGGCGACCAGGATCAGTTCTGCTCCCGCTGCCTCTTCCGGAGAACAGACATTGAAATAAACCTGCTCCCCGTTGATCATGAGACCGTCTTTTCTGAGGCGGTCCGCCCTCTCCCCTCTTGCGACAACACAAAAACTATTGCCGAGAGCCTCTGAGAGTCCCTTGATAAAAAAACCGCCGATTGCCCCGGCTCCGATCAGGGCAGCACTTCTGAATTCCATATGATCCCTCTTTCCACCGGGTCTGTTTTCCTTCAGGCATTTCTGAATGTTTTTCAATCCCCGGTATGCTGATATGTTTTTTGCTGATCGTTCCGCTTACTGGTGTGTTATTTGCTGATCGCTCCGTCTGCTGATGTGTTTTTTGCTGATCGCTCCGTCTGCTGGTGTGTTTTTTGTTGATCGCTCCGCTTACTGGTGTGTTATTTGCTGATTGCTCCCCCTGCCGGTATGTTCTTTCGGACTTCTTCCTGTCCTGTTTTCTGTCCTGTTTTCTGAAAAGGCGGCTTGTTCTGTTTACTGAACTGCAGGCCGTGCTGTTTCCTGACCAGAGAGTCACAGGAAAACATTTTTTACTGCATCCTGATCGAGAGTACCTGGGAATACAGTTCCCGGTTTCCGACGATCACAAGGCACAGCTTCTCTCTTGCGCGTGACAGTCCCTCATAGAGGGGTGTGATGGCAGCCTCCTTTTCTCCCCGGGCACACAGCCGCAGATCGTCATCATAGTAAAAGCGCCGGTCCATGACCATGAGCACCTTGTCAAATTCCCGGCTGATGATTTCCCCTGACGCAAAACTCTCACGGGAGGTCCTGATCAGTTCATAGCCCCTGGACAGGTAGTAAGCCGTCAGGGCCTTTTCCTCTCTGCGGTCCGCGGCGAAGAGAACGTCTATGCAGCTGTAGTCCACATAGCCGGGGCGGTCCTTGCGGTGAAACAGAGTTCGCAGGAAAGAAAAAACCGGGCGGTTGATGCGGATATTGCCCGACAGTTCCAGGCGCAGTGTCTCGCTTTCTCCGATGATGGCCTCCGCCTCCTGCATAGGGGGAATGGGCCCCAGCAGGCTGTGGGGATCATAGGAGAAAATACACGGAATGCGGGAAAAAGCCGCTTTCTCAAGAAGCCCCCGCAGCACATCGGAGGAAAAACGGTTTGCTTCATCGACCAGGATCACCCAATATCCGGACAGATCCATGGTCCTGCCGCTCAGACCGTCCATCACCCGGGGATCAGTCCCTGACAGGATCCTGACCTTGTGGAGCCGCCTGTCAATCAGACGGTGCCCTTCCTTGAGTTCTCCTCCGTGAAGAAATAGTACTTTCCGCCTGCGTGAAAACACTCTCGCAAGGTCAAACAGCAGCAACGTCTTTCCGGTCCCGGCGTATCCGGTCAGAGAGATCACAGGTACCTGCGCAGCCTGAGAAGGGAAATCCGGATCCTTTTGCGTCCCGGCAGCAGAAGGGTTTTCCCCCCTCCGGCTCCATCCGCTCAGAAGTTCCACAATCTGCCTCCGGAATTCAGACTGCTGATTGGTCAGAAAATATCTGCCGGTCAGATATTTTTCCGGTGTGGCGACAGGAGAAATCAGATAATCCTGTGCCCGGAAATACTGATTGATGTTTTCTTCTACAAACGTCCGGAGGGCAGGTCTTTTCAACGCCCCGGCCAGCTCGGACATCTCACATTTTTTCAGATAACCATGATCATTTAGACAGTACAGCGTATCCGTCTCCATGACATAGGTGTAGGAAAGGATCGTCCTGGAAATATGAGACAGATAATAGCGGTTCTGCATCAGCTGCTTCTGGACGCGCTCCTCCTCGATGGCTTCGCTCTTCAGTTCAATATTCAGGACACAGCCTGCATCCGGCGACAGCTTCAAAAGATCGAATTCCTTACTGATGTGCTCGATCGTGTAGGAGAAGTAAAATCCGTCAAAATAAGAGACCCAGCCGTGATCCGGACCTTTGTCCTGTTTGCCCCGGTCTTCAAGAAAAGGCACCAGCCTGTCTGTGAGCGCGCACAGCGAGGAAACCTCGTGGGCGCTGAACTCCTTGTGCCAGCTTCTCCCCGACAGAATATTTTCAAGACGGGAAAACTCACCGCTCTCCCTGATTCTGGTTAGAATATACAGATTCAGAGCCTTCATCTTCTTCTCCCTGAAAAATTAAAATGTTCCGTGAAAATCTGTATGGGTATTACTCATGTCAGGCAACCAGGAACTTATATTTTTTCACACTGTAGAGAGGGATAAACGGCAGGATAATGGGCACTGTTGAAATGTATTTCTGATATTCCGGATCTTTCCCGTAGTTTTTGTCCTGCCGCAGCTCCAGACGTCTGGCGCCGCTGAACATGACATAGAGGATGAGCAGAAATCCCGCAATAGCACATGCCCACTGGACGATTCCGTGCAGGGAACCGATCCCGCTGATCAGGACGCCTGTCCACAGAAGTATCTCTCCGAAATAATTGGGGCAGCGCACGATCCTGTAGAGACCTGTGTCCACATAGCGGTAAGGCTTACTTTTTTTGGCCTGTGTCTTCTGATGATCAGCCAGCGATTCGATCGCGATGCCCAGGAACATAATGACCGCCCCCGCAATGACAGCCGGACTTGTACCGCCGTCCCCGTTCTGCAGCCTGAACAAGACCGGGGAAGTCTGAAGAGTATACAGCAGGGCACAGCTAATCCAAATGGACAGTTTGGGAATCATTCCCATGGACCTGCTGCGGTTCAGCTCGGGATCCAGGACTTTCCGGTAAGAGGAACTCCTGAGTTCCCTGACTAGCAGATAGCCGCCCAGCCTCAGTCCGTAAACGATCAAAAGAAGGCACTGGGCAGCGGTACCGGCCGTAACTGTCCCCCTGAACATAAAGAGAAGTACGGCGCCGATCGCAGCAATGGAAAAACCGTATCCAAGTGAAAAAAAGTAGATATACATGTAAAAACCGCACGCGCTGAAGATCAGCGCGGTCAGTAAAATCACTCCAAACCCCTGCATTATTACCTCCATGTCAATGCGCCTTCGTGCAGAGACAGCGACTTGCTGTAATACCTTGCTGTCCATGTCCGCGGAAATGCTCTTCGAGCCTCGAAAAGGTTGTGGCAAAACCGCTGAACGGTTCCTACAGGCCTCGAAACAGCTCTCGCAAAACCACAGAAAGGTTCCTGCTGGCCTCAAAAAGGTTCTGACAAAACCGCAGAAAGGTTCCTGCGGGCCTCGAAAAGGTTGTGACAAAACTGCTGAACGGTTCCTACAGGGCTCGAAACAGCTCCTGCAAAACCGTGAAACACTTTTCTCAAAACTACACGAAAAACCGGCGCCGCGGCATTCGCCGCGGTTCCGGTTTTCACTATGCAGATCATGAACGGATATTTGCTGTCCGATTTTAATGGTCCTGCCTTATACCCGTTTTATCCGGAGCCGGGCAGGCATTGCTCCCATGGCCCCCTCAGCCGGGCGCACACATCGTTTTCAGTGCAGCGCCGGGCCGGCTCAGACCCTGGATCCTTTGTTGTAAGGCACGCCGTTGGCCTTGGGAGCCGAAGCGCGTCCGACGAAAAGAATGAGGACCAGAATAGTCAGAACATAGGGAAGCATGGCCAGGATCTCGGAAGGGACCGCGAAGCTTCCGCCGCCCAGAACGACTGTCAGAGCCTGCGCAAAGCCGAAGAGCAGGCAGGCAAAGTAGCCTCCGTGGGGAGTCCATTTTCCGAAAATGACCGCCGCAATCGCTATAAAGCCCTGGCCGCTGATGGCCGTCGGCATGAACTGGGGAACGATCGCCAGTGTCATGGCTGCTCCGCCCAGGCCTGAGAGCAGGCCGGAGATGATCACGCAGATGTAGCGGACCTTGTAGACATTGATTCCCAGTGTATCAGCCGCGCCGGGATGTTCGCCGACAGCTCTGATGTGGAGCCCCCAGGTGGTCCCGTAAAAAACAATGCACATGAGGATGGAGACGATCAGGGCGATCACCGTGGTCATGTCCACATTCAGGTTATTGAGGCTTCCCTCCAGACCGTTGGCGAAAAGCTTGGGGATCTTGTTGGTCACCGGAGGCGTCTGGGTTCCGCCTTCAAAGAAGATGCGGCAAAGGAAGAGGGCCAGGCCGGGACCGATCAGGTTCATGGCGATACCGCAGACAGTCTGGTCGGATTTGCAGGTCACCGACGCGAAAGCATGGATGAGTCCGAATAAGGCTCCGGCAAGTCCCGCGCAGATAAATCCCAGCCAGGGATTTCCGGAAAAATATCCCACAGCAGCGCCGACAAAAGCGCCGATCGTCATCATTCCCTCAATACCGATATTGACAACACCGGACACCTCGGAAATAACGCTGCCCTGTGCCGCGAAAATCATAGGTGTGGAGTACATGAGTGTGATTCCAAGAAGAAGCAGTGCTCTGTCAGACATTGTTGCCTCCTTTCCCGGAAGCGGCCTTTTTCGCTCTTCTGGCCGCAGCCTTAGCCTCTCTTCTGGCTCTCCTGGCGCCGAAAGCAGATTCCATGAAGCGGGGAATCAGGTAGGAAAGAGCACAGAAGAAGACGATGACACCGATCACGATATTGATGATCTCGGTCGGGGCTCCGATCTGTGACTGAAGTCCGGCTCCTCCGTAGAGAAGACCGCCGAACAGCAGACCAGTGAAAATACACCCGATCGGGGAACTGAACGCGATAAAGGCAACGGAGAGACCGTTGAAGCCTACATTTTCAAAGGCGGACAGTGTGTTGACTGTGTGAGGGGACTGGCCCGTGATATACAGGGCAGCGCCCAGGCCGCAGAGAGCACCGGAAATCATCATGGCATGAACGATGCTCTTGTTGACATTGATACCTGCGAAGCGGGCAGCATTGATATTCTGGCCGACCGCGCGGAGCTCATAGCCCTTTCTGGTCCGGTTCAGCAGATGAGAAATCATCAGCGCAGCGATCACCGCCACGATAAAGCCCGCATTTACATCCGTCCTGCCAAGGGTCTCCTTGAGGATCGGATACTGTTCCATCCAGGCCATTCCTTCAGGTGTCCGCTTCCAGAAGGGAACGATCATTGTATAGGTACAATAGTTGACCGGATACATACCGACTGTGCCGGGTTTATGGAAAAAGTCAAGGCTGCACACCCAGTTGGAAAAATAGAGAGCGATCCAGTTGAGCATGATACTGGTGATTACTTCGTGAATACCGAACCTGGCCTTGAGAACACCGACAATTCCGGCATAGATGGCGGAAACCAGCATCGCGGACAGAACTACCATCAGAATGGCGACCGGCTGAGGGAAGTCAAGCATACTGCCGACCACGGTAGCTGTCAGGGCGCCGATAATGAACTGGCCCTCCGCGCCGATGTTGAACAGACCGGTCTTGATCGCGAAAGCTACTCCGAGACCTGTAAAGATGATCGGCGTACTCCTGATGATCACACTGGAGATATCTTTGGGGCGGCCCACCATGCTGGTCACAAGTGTCCTGAGCGATTCAACGGGCGGAAATCCCGCCAGAAGAAGGATAAGAGCGGCCACTCCGGAACCGAGCACTATGGCGATCAGCGTCAGGATAAAGGGGTTGTCAAAAAAGCCTTTTCTTCTGGATTGATCCATTTTGTAAACCTCCTTTCCCTTTCAATCACATTCCGGCCAGGCGGTTCTGCATCTCTTCCAGCATCTTCTGCATCTCTGCAAGATTTCGCTGCATGTCCGCCAGACTCTTCTTCATATCCATAATGTCCTGGCCTGCGGCCGACTCAGCTGCAGGCTCAGGCGCTGCCGCCGGCTCAGCAGATTCTGCAGATTCAGCTTCAGGCGCTGCCGCCGCCTCTGCTGCCGGAACTTCTGCCGGCTCAGCTGCCGCCTCAGGCGCTGTCGCTGTGGGTTCGGCTGCCGGCGCTGCTGTCACCGCTGCCGCTGTGACTGCAGCCTCAGGTATTGCCGCCGCTTCCGCAGGTTCTGCTGCCGCTTCAGCTGCAGGGGCCTGCGCCGCGGTCTCCCCGACGTCAGCCAGGGCTTCATCGGGAGCCGCAGGAGTTTCCCCGGATTCAGGCACAAAGGTCCTGTCCACAGGTTCCTCATGTGTCTGTGCAGGGGCTTCTGTCTCCGGCTCTGTTTCTGTAAGAGCTGAAGGAAGTACTTCCGCTCCTGCTGCGGCTGCTGCCACTGCATCCACAGCAGCATCTGCCGGTGTTTCCACTGCCGGTTCTGCAGCTTCTGCCGCAACTTCTGCCGCCGCCTCTGCCACCGGTACTGCCGCGGTTGCTGCAGCTGCAGTTGCCGCCGCTGCCGCTGTGGCTGCTATGGGCGCCGCAGGTGCTGCCTCCGGTGCTGCTGCGGGAGCTGCAGGTGCTGGCGCCGGTACTGCTGCCTCGGGAGCTGCAGGTGCCTCTGCCACAGGCGCCGCCGCGGGTGCTGCCGCAAATGCCGATGAAGCAGGTTGGGGTTCTTTCTCCTCAGGGGCTTCTTCATAGATGCCCTCTTTGGAAATCTCGTTCAGCTCTTCTTCCTCAAGCTTTCCGCCGGCCATCACTCGTCCGAGTGTCCTGTTGTCCACTGTGCCGTGAGCGAAAATCTGCTGAATATGGCCGTCATAGATGACTGCGATACGGTCGGAGACGTTCATGACCTCGTCCAGTTCGAATGAGACCAAAAGGACGGCTACTCCCTTGTCTCTCTCCCGGATCAACATCTTGTGAACGTTTTCAATGGCGCCTACGTCCAGGCCGCGGGTGGGCTGGATGGCGATCAGGAGTCTGGGATCATTGGCGATTTCCCTGCCGATGACAATTTTCTGCTGATTGCCGCCCGACAGCCCGCCTGCCGCAAGAGGACCGCAGTTATCGGGACGCACATCGTAGGCCTTGATGAGTTCCTCCGCAAAGGATCTCATCTTCCTGCGGTTGATCCTGCCTCTGGGTGAGAACTCATCGGTACGGTATTTTTCAATAATCGTATTTTCATACACGGAAAAGCCCAATACCAGGCCGTCTTTATGGCGGTCAGCCGGGATCGTGGCCATGCCCAGATCAATGCCGTACTTGGGATTGCGGTTCTGGATCTCATGACCGCAGAGAATAATCTTTCCTCTGTATGTTTTGCGGATGTTGTTGATGGCATCCGTCAGTTCCTGCTGGCCGTTTCCGTCAATGCCGGCGATACCCACGATCTCTCCGGCCCTGACCTGCAGGTTGAGGTTCTTGACGGCATTGAGACCCTTTTCATTTTTTACGTACAGATCCTGGATATCCAGAACGACCTCTTTGGGCTGGGGAGGAGTCTTCTCGACGACCAGCTGGACCGAGTGGCCGACCATCTTCGTCGCCAGCTCGTCCTCCGTGATGCCCTTTACAGGGACAGTGTCGATATATTTGCCTCTGCGGATGATAGTACAGACGTCCGAAGAAGCCTGGATCTCTTTGAGCTTATGGGTGATGATGATAATGGTCTTCCCGTCCTTGATCAGGTTCTTCATGATCGCCAGAAGTTCATCGATCTCCTGCTCTGTCAGGACTGCAGTGGGCTCGTCCAGGATCAGGATCTCCGCCCCGCGGTACAGCGCCTTGAGGATTTCTACGCGCTGCTGCATACCCACGGAAATATCGCGGATGCGGGCGTCCGGATTGACCTCAAGCCCGTATTTTTGAACAATGTCCAGAACGTCCTGACGCGCCTTCTTCATGTTGGTCAGGATACCTCTGTGGGGCTCGCTGCCCAGGACAATGTTCTGAGTGACGGTGAAATTCTCCACCAGCATGAAGTGCTGGTGCACCATTCCGATCCCGTTCTGGATCGCCGCCGTGGGATTCTTGATATTTACTTTTTTGCCGTTGATGAAAATTTCTCCCTCGTCCGCGCGGTAAAGCCCGTAGAGGATATTCATCAGTGTGCTTTTGCCGGCGCCGTTCTCGCCCAGAATCGAGTGGATGGTTCCCTGCTCGACATCGAGTTCGACGTCTGTGAGTGCATAAAAGGACCCGAAGCGCTTGGTGATCCCATGCATCTGCACAGCATATCTGTTGCTGACTTCAGCAGCCATGTCTACCTCCATTCCGTTAATACTGTAGAAGCTCCGGCAGCAGGCGCGGGCTTGATCCGCTGCCGCGCGCACCGCCGCTCTTCTCTTATCCGCGGAGTATATCCTCTGCGGAAAATCAGTTTCAGGTCCGTTTATTTCAGTGTCTTCAGATATTCTTTCAGCTCCTCCATGGAGGCGGGCGGAACGATCTTTCCGTCTCTGATCAGTTCACCGACTTCCAGGGCCTGCTCATAGATCTCATCCGAATAGTTTTCGTGGTTCTCCGGGATTCCGACCGCGTTTTCTGCAAGGCCGAAATAGAGGTTCTGTCCGCCGATCTCCTGTCCGACGATCAGTCTTCTGGAGACTTCATCCACGGCCACGTTGACATTTTTCAGCGAGGAGGTCAGGACGTTTTTCGGTGCCAGATAAGCCTGGTCGCGGTCGACACCGATCGCGAATTTTCCTGCCTCTCTGGCCGCCTCGATGACGCCCATGCCTGTGGCTCCCGCCGCATGATAGACGACGTCACAGTTATCAGAGGTGAACATCTTATTTGCTATGCTCTTGCCCTTGGCAGCGTCAGAGAAACTCTCCGCGTACTGGGAGGCCACCTTGACTTTTTTGCCCAGCTTCTTGTTGGCATAGGCAACGCCGGCAGTGTAGCCGCTCTCAAACTGTTCTATGACAGGGCTGGCGATTCCGCCCACAAAGCCGACTTTTTCAGTCTTTGAGACTGCGGCAGCGATGTAACCGACCATGAAGGAGGATTCCTCCGAGCGGAAGACCACACCCGTCAGGTTTTTGGGAATATCACTGTAAGCGTTGTCGACACAGGCGAAATGCACATCGGGATTGGCTGTCGCGGATTCCATGGCGGCATCCGCGCAGGCGAAGCCGATGCCCCAGCAGAGTTCATTTCCGTTATCCACCAGGGTCTCAAAATTCGTCGTAAAGTCCGCGCTCTGCTTGGATTCGATATAGTTGACCTCGGCATCCGTCTCTTTATTGAGCTGCTGCAGGCCTTCCCAGGCGCTCTGGTTGAAGGACTGGTCGTTGATGCCGCCGGTATCTGTGATCATGGCGATCTTGTGCCCGAAACCGTCCACTTCGCTAAGATCATTGACGGGTGCTGTCAGCACTTTGACCGGAGTGTCTTTCAGGAACTGCTCAAATTCGGCCAGCTCCGCTTCTGTCGCGGGAGGAGCCAGGACTCCTGCCTTGATCTTCTCGCCGACTTCAAGGGCCTCTGTGTAGATCTCGTCCGAATAATTGCTGTGGTCGGCAGGAATGCCTACAGCGCCGTCGGACAGACCGAACGAAAGCGTATTTCCTCCGATCTCCTCTCCTGCGATGTGGCGCTTGGAGACTGCCATGACTGCGACGTTGACATTTTTCAGAGAAGAAGTGAGGACATTTTCAGGAGCCAGATATGCCTGATCGCGGTCGACGCCGATGGCGAACTTTCCGGCTTCCCTGGCTGCCTCGATGACGCCCATGCCTGTGGCTCCCGCCGCGTGATAGACGACATCACAGCCGTCGGAAGTGAACATCTTGTTGGCAATGCTCTTTCCCTTGGCTGCATCGGAGAAGCTCTCCGCGTACTGGGAAAAGACCTTGACCTTCTTGCCCAGGACACGGTTGGCATATGCCACACCGCCCTCGTAACCGCGCTGGAACTGCTCGATGACTTCACTGGAAATGCCTCCGACGAAGCCGACTTTCTCAGTCTTTGAAACCGCGGCGGCTATGTATCCCACCATGAAGGAAGATTCCTGCGCGCGGAAGACCACGCCGGTCACATTGGCCGGAGTATCCGCAAAGGCATTGTCCACGCAGGCAAAGTGAACATCGGGGTTGGCGGCGGCGGATTCCACAACAGCGTCCGCGGTCGCAAAACCTATAGCCCAGCAAAGACTGTTTCCATTGTCTACCAGTGTCTCAAAGTTGGTCGTGAAATCAGCACTCTGTTTGGACTCGATGTAATTGACTTCCGCCCCGGTCTCTTTGTGCAACTGCTGCAGTCCTTCCCAGGCGCTCTGGTTGAAGGACTGGTCGTTGATGCCGCCGGTGTCCGTGATCATGGCGATCTTCCATCCTCTTCCGTCCACATCTCCCACGTCCAGATTCATGTTCGATCCGGTGCCGCTCGCGCTACCCGCGCTGCCCCCGGTCAGTTCACCGGGACGCACAAACCGGCAGGCGGCAAGAGACAGCAAAAGGATCAGACTCAGGGCGGCTGCCACCCCTCTGGTACACTTTTTCATTGCTTCCTCCTTTATCATCACTCAACAGCTGCTGTTCATTCCGTCCATTCTGTCAAAAACAGGCAAAGACAGGGTCTCTTACTATAAAAGACAAAAAAGACTGTCTCTTCCTGTAAAAAACAAAAAACTGTCTCTTTCTGTAAAAAAACAAAAAGACTGTCTCTTCCTGGCAAAAAACTATTACCTCCGGATGATCATCCCGCCGGTTACACGTCTGGTCTTCCGGCTGAAAAAAATCATCTGAGGCGGCTTCGGATCAGCTCTACGATCACCTGCATGGCCGCTTCGTTTCTGCCCCCCTCGGGTATGATAATATTTGCTTTCCTCTTGCTGGGTTCCACGAACTGGTCATGCATAGGCTTGACTGTCTCCCGATACTGCCTGATGACACTGTCCAGAGACCGGCCTCTGTCATTGACATCGCGGATGATCCTGCGAAGAATCCTCTCATCAGCGTCTGTATCCACAAAAATCTTGAAATCCATCAGCTCGACCAGCCTGGGTTCGGCCAGGATGAGAATGCCTTCCAGGATGATGACCGGATTGGGCTGGATCCTGATGGTCTTCTCCGACCGATTGTGCACAGAATAGTCATAGACAGGCATATCGATCGGCCTGCCCGCTTTCAGCTGGCGGATATGCTCACAGAGCAGCTCTGTGTCAAAGGCATCCGGATGGTCATAATTGAGCTTTGCCCTCTCCTCATAAGTGAGACCGTCATTTCTTTTATAATAATTGTCATGACGGAGGATACTGACCTCATTCTCCCCGAAATAACTGACCAGTGTGTCCGCCAGAGTAGTCTTGCCGCTCCCGCTCCCACCGGCGATGCCGATTACGATTGTATCCATTTGAGCCTTGTCCTTTCTGGGATTATCATGAAGAATAAACCACTAATCATTATAGCAGAAAAAAACGATTCCGTGCACTTTCAAGAAAATATACCTGTATTTCCTGTATTTCCTGTACTTCCTTTATTTCATGTAATTTCCTGTATTTCCCGCCAGCCCGGCGCTGCTGCGTTCCGGCTGCGGGCCTTACTGGGTTCTGGCTGCGGACGTTACTGCGTCCGGTCCGCATATGTGCTGCATATTATATGGGCGTTTTATGTGATCCTGAATCTGTATTGAGGCTGTTTTAAACGTTTCTTGAGTGTGTTTTGTTCGTGTTTTGAAAGCAAATCCTGATTGTGAGACACACTAATAATTGCTATAATAAATACAGCGGTCATGTGGCTGCCGACCGGCAGACGCAGGCCACTCAGGTTTTCCGATCTGCCGGACATACGTGGTTTTCCAGACGCAAGCCCCGCTCCCGAGTCTTGTGCGATGAAGAACAAAACGATCCATGCCCTGCGGGGAATTATTCTTCCTGTCATCCTATTATTTTTCTGTAATATCCAATCATCATCGAAAGGAAAAGGAAAGTAACATGAACATTACAGTATTTCTGGGCGCAAATCTGGGCGACGACCAAATGTACCTCATGGAAGTGAAAGCTCTCGGACAATGGATCGGCAAAAAAGGACACCGTCTCATCTATGGAGGCGGCAGAATCGGACTTATGGGAGCGCTCGCGGATGCCGTCCTGGAAAACGGCGGCGAAGTGACTGGCGTGGTTCCCGAATTCTTTCTGAACCGCGGGACGGAGCACAAGGGGCTGACAGAGATGATCAAAACAGCCACGATTTCCGAGCGCAGGGAAAAGATGATTGAACTCGGAGACTGCTTCATCGCTTTTCCCGGAGGAACCGGTACTCTTGAGGAGATCTCGGATGTCATCTCTCAGAAAAAACTCGGCCGGACTGTGAAGCCTGTGGCACTACTGAATATTGAAGGCTTCTACAAGCCTCTCCAGGCAATGCTGGAAAAAATGGTCGAGGAAGGATTCCTGGACCGCACCGATCTTAACAAGGTCTATTTCGCCAACACCGTTGAATCCGCTGAGTGGTATCTGGAATATAACCGCTGAGTCACACGTGCATGAACGCGGGTCAGCCGACGCCGCCAGTTTCCCGGACAAATCTGCGGAATCCAGCCGATCCGATCAGTCACGGCAGATGAATCTTGAATCATACGTAAAAACAGTTAGGGCAGAGGCGCCACGCCGCCCTCTAACCTCCAACCGGTCAGTGTCCTCCGCAAGGCAGAAAAACGCTTTGCGCAGACCGTGTCATAAAAAAAGAACCCTGAACTCCGGCATTTCTATACCGGCAGTTCAGGGTTTTGTTTTTCTTATTTACTTATTAATTTACCGTCTGAGACTCAATTTACCGTCTGAGAGTTAATTTACCGTCTGAGACGGTTATCAGACAATGCTGAAAGCTGCTGAAGATTTGTTTCTTTTCAGGTCCTGCAGATCTCCCTCACGCGGTAAACGCCGGGAATACGGCGGATCTGGTCGAGGAGTTCGGGAGCAGGCGCGTTATCAAGGTCAAACAGGGTATACTCCACATCTTTTTTGGACTTACTGGCCATGCTGGCGATATTGACATCGGAGCTGCCGATGATGCTGGTCAGCTGGGTGATCATATTCGCCTTGTTCTCGTGGAAAACGCTGATCCTGTTTCCGGTCTCGGATTTTCCAAGATCGCAATTAGGGTAGTTTACACTGTTTTTGATATTGCCGTTTTCCAGATAATCGGAGAGCTGTTCGACTGCCATGACCGCGCAGTTGTCCTCCGCCTCTTCTGTGGATGCGCCCAGATGAGGGGTCGTGATGCATCCGCGCCTTCCGGCAACAGTGGGGTTGGGAAAATCAGAGACATAGCGGCGGATCTTCCCGGCTCTGAGGGCGATGACGACCGCCTCCTCGTCCACCAGCACATCCCTGGCCATATTGATCAGGATCACTCCGGTTTTCATCATGGCAATGGCGTGCTCATCAATCATTCCCTTTGTGGAGGGAAGCGCGGGCACGTGGATCGTGATATAGTCGCAGACATCAAAGATGTCCTCAATGCGGATGACATGAGTGATACGGCTGGATAAATGCCAGGCTGAATCGACCGAGACATAGGGATCATAGCCATAGACCTGCATGCCGAGATTGACGGCTGTATTTGCCACCTGGACGCCGATCGCTCCCAGACCGATGATGCCCATCTTTTTTCCCTGCAGCTCGGTCCCCGCGAATTTCTTCTTTTCCTTCTCGGCGACCTTGGCGATGTCTTCGTTGTTCCAGTTGGCGCGGACCCAGTCAACGCCCTCGACAATGTCCCTGGAAGCCAGAAGCATACCGGCGAAAACCAGCTCCTTGACGCCGTTGGCGTTTGCCCCGGGAGTATTGAAGACTACGATACCCTTCTTGGCCAGATCATCAATCGGAATATTGTTGACACCGGCTCCCGCGCGGGCAATGGCCAGTACATGATCCGAAAACTCCATGCCGTGCATGGATGCACTGCGGACCAGGATACCATTGGCCTCGCTCAGATCCTCGGTTTTCTCGTAACGGTCTGTGAATTTTTTCAATCCCTTCTCGGAAATATTATTCAGACAAGCATATTTAAACATGACTATTTTCAATTCCTTCCTGGAGCACTGCTCTGCCGTCTTCCTCTGCTGCCCGGCAAGGGCTGCAGTCTTTTTCTTCACTGATCACGCTTTTTTCCCGCTTTTGCAATCGTTTCTTTTTGGGCCGCCGGATCATATATTTTGCAGCTGTTCAACATAGCTTTGCAGCCAGGCGATCCTGTTTTTGCTGCTGCTCATCACAGCTCTGCAGCCAGGCGATCCTGTTTTTGCTGCTGCTCATCACAGCTTTGCAGCTGTGCGGCACCGCCCGGAGACGGGAACATTCCGGACAGAGGCTGTTTTTATGTAAAAAAGCGTAAGCCACGTAGCGAATAATAATGATTTATCAGCTCAATGTCAATACTGACATAAAAAAAACGGTTGACAACTGACAAAAAACAGGGGTTTTCTGAAACTTTAGTTCATTTTTCTATTTCATCAAAACTTCGTGAATAGTAACCAAAAAACCGATTGTTATCAACTGCCCGCGAAATGTCAAAAAGCAGGTGAAAACAGTGTTCTGCTGTCGGACAAACAGTAGTGAGCTGCAGTGATTTACAGTAATCAGATCCCTGCAAAAGTGTCCCGATACATGCAAAGCAGGCTGAAGTCCATATGAAAAACCCTGTGCTCTCCGGCAGGGGGATTTTTATCCCGCCGCAAAACACAGGGTTCAGAATTTTCATTGATAAAGGGCCGCGCATCGGTCATGTCCGGATGCCGGGCCGTGCCCGGAATTATTTTCCTTCATATGTCAGGGCAGAATCCACGCGGTATCCTTCCAGTTTCTTTCTGCCATTGAGTCCCGCGAGCTCGATCATGACCAGAATACCCGCGACCTCGCCGCCCAGCTTCTCAATCAGCTCAGCCGCGGCCTTGACTGTGCCGCCGGTCGCAAGCAGATCGTCCACGAGGAGACATTTCTGACCGGGCTTGATCGCGTCGATGTGGATCTCCAGAGTTGCTTTGCCGTACTCCAGATCATAATCAACAGAGGTGGTCTTCCAGGGCAGCTTTCCTTTTTTGCGCACCAGGACCAGAGGCTTGTGAAGATTATAAGCCATAGCCGCGCCGTAGATAAAGCCCCTCGACTCAGCGCCCACAATCACATCAAAATCGAGATCCTTCACCAGCTCCTGCATCTCGTCGATAGCCATCTGCAGACCATCGGCGTCCTGGAACACTGTGGTGATGTCTCTGAACATAACGCCTTTTTCAGGGAAATCCGGAATCACGCGAATATAATCTTCAAGCTTCTTCATAATTATTCTCCTCCCATACAGCAATCTTTTCGTGCTGATTGGCTCCTGCGAGCTCCAGCCGGCTCCGGTTCTGTACCGGCTCCGGCGCATTATTCCAAAAGTCAATGAACATTCTACCACATCACTCTGCATGATTCCAGTCAGAACTTACGAAACAATTCCACACGAAACAGTTCCGCAAGGAGAAAAGAGACAAGGGACGGTTCTCTGTCTCCTCTCTGCAGGAGACAGAGAACCGTCCCTTGTCTCCGTTGTCTCCGGAGAGCCCTCCCCGTCTCCTCGTAGTCAGACAGGCTGTATTTCACTGATATCCGAAATAAGGATATGTATAAAATCGCCGTAATGCTTATCCTTCTTTTCACATATAATCAATTGATTTTCCGGCATATCGTATGTTCGAAGAAATGTCCTCATTATCTTCCCTTCGACAACAGACCCGTCTTTTTTCTTTATCCTCGCCACCTTATACATTAAAGGACAAATTTTATCGCAGATCAGTTCCCGATCATCCATCAGTTCATAATTGCGCCTGCTTTCCATCAACGCATAATCTCTGCACTCTTTTTCATGTATGACACCGCCGGCTTCCAATGGACAGGAAATCAATTTAATCAGCTCAAGATCTTCAGTAAATTCACTGCCGCATTTTGAACATACGTAGAACGGATCTCTGTCATCAGCAAAAATCATACATCCGCCGCTTTTAATATAATCGCGGTGCTGCCTGAAAAAATCCGCCATTTCTTCCGATAAATATCCGTTTACTATAACCCTCAAAGAGTTTCCGCAGACAGGACATTTTTTCTGATCTATCTTTTTCCCTGCCTTGAGTGCTTCAATTATCTCCCACCTGCGCGACATCCTGTTATCTCCTTATCTTCTATATACAGAAGCCTTTCATAATAAAACCCGGTCATGAAATCTCTTCATGGAATCCCTTTATGAAATCTTTGCAGGAATCCTTTCATAAAATTTTGTATGGAATCTTTTCATGAAACCAGAATCCATTATCCGCAATTAAAGCCAATATCAGCGGCTGCATCATCAGCCGGCACCTTTTCTTCGTAATAACGCTCAACCCAAACCATACGCTCTTCACACTGCTCCCTGGCTCTTTTCTCCGAATAATGCCAGGAGCTGTACATAAGGCATACAACGATATCCTCAATATAGTCCTGTATGTCCTTATAATCCAGGAAAGTGCATCGCTCCTCTTTGAATCTCTCTGCTTCTTCTCCGGTCAGTTTTCTGATCATCTTTATCCATTCTCTTTTTCTGAAACGATCGTCTTTCACCCAAGCAGGGCGGTCATTTTTTCTACATCGTATTCCCTGATCACCTGTACATTTTCGCTGCTCTTTATATCCTTGTCCGTGACGATCACTTCGGCATCTTCAGGGTCATTGACCAGTTCCGCCGCCATCATCTCAAACAGGGAATAGACGTTGATAATGTCGGTCAGGCGGAAATAATCTGTCAGGAAATCCATACTCGTTTTGCCTGCTACAATGGCTGAACTGTCACGCGCTATATTCAGCCAGATCAGTTCATTTGTTTCCATGTCTATGCCGAACAAATAGGCAAAGGTGCTTTCAGTGTTGATCAGAAAAGAAGATTGTACCGTTTTGGGCTCATACACTTCTCCCGAGTCAATGAGATCCCGGTTCATGAACCCTGCCTTGCAGAAGCAGTTGCTGAAAGGAATCCCTGAATAAACATTATCACAGAAAATCAGATAATGAGTCCTGGGATATCTGGCCCGGAACTTGCTTAAATCAATGTCGAAATACTCCGAACCTCCGTAATAACCGCTGGTCTGATCGCCTGAAAAAGTAATGGCGTCTGACTGTTTAGAGGACATTGTCCTCCACGAAAATTCAGTTCTGTTCCCCTTATCATCCATGCCAAACACAGAGAGATCGATATCATCCACCTTTTCCCAATAGGTAAATGCGCGGATTTTCTTTGTCTCGGGGATTGGGATTCTGGATCCTTTGGGCAAAACGCCATATCCTCCCTGGGAGGTGTTTTCCTGAAGAGGGACCGCATATTTCTTCATAGCAGGATCAATATAGACTCTCCCAAGTCTGTTTTTTAAAGTCTTTTTCAGGTTTTTCAGAACATAGTCCGCCAGCATTTGGGCCTGGCCTTCAGAAATCAAAGACCTCCTTTTCTTCATCTCTTCACGCGTCTCAGCATGTACTTTGAGACGATTGTATTTGGTGAACTTAAAAGTCCTGGGCCCTCCGCCGTTTTATACTGCGAATACCGGATCAAAAGCTGCAGCAGCACAACAGCATTATCTGTTTCAATGCGGCGTAAAACGCTTTCGGTTTCTTCTGAAGACTTACACCTGCTGATCAGATAATTCAGGTTTCGAAGAACTGCCGCCGATCCTTTTCCGGATCTGAGCGCCTGTGCAGCAGCCTCGATATTCGCCTCCATCATAGCCTTCTCAAACTCTGCATATACTGAGAGATTCTGTTTCCCTCTCATCACATCGCAGAACTGTTTTTCAGCATCTGTCTCAGCCGGATAATGGATATGATGAAGAAGTCCGCTCCAGGCTTTCTTCTTTTCACAGCAGATCCTTACATCAACCCTGCCGGACTCAAACAGCTTTTTGATCACTCTTGTGATAAACTTCCTGTGCTGGTTTTTTAAATTCAGCTTATGGATGTTCCGGTTATTATATGCCCTGAAATTAAGCTCATCCACAAGCCTGATCACATCGGACATAAAAAGAAAATCCACGAGCCGGAGATTTCCCGTATCCAAAAGAAGCTTGATACAAGTATTTTTTGACGCAATATCGCCAAAAGCGAAATTATAGTCAATGATAAATTCCTTTACCAGTAAATACTGATCATCGGAAAGAGGCCTTGTCCCCGCAAGAAGATTATTGACTGCCCCGGCAAGGATCGAGACCGCCTCTTCTTCCGTAATAACAGAAAATTCTTTAATTTCCGTTTGCTCGTTAAAAGCTGCTCTTTCAAATTGTTCTTCAAACACAGAGTGCCCCGGTTCAGAAAAATCACCCAATCCATAGGTAACCGCATAGTGCAGCAGCTGATCAAAAAGAAGCTGATCCCTTCCAAGCTGCCTTACACTGTCCGGGAACCCCTGATAAAAAGGAGCCGGCACAATTTTACCAAGACAGTTGGCAACATACCTGATCATTTCCTTTTGAACCAGCTTCCCGCCTTCCGTTATTCTTATATTAAAAAGACTCGCAAGTGAAAAAAGGATTTCAAACTGAGACTTGCCAGCCTCCATCTCCTTATTCTCCGGATTATTCTCTGAAACCAGAAAATGTTTCTGAAACAAATAGTATTTATAGACAGACTTCATAGGGAAAACCTCCATGCAGAGAAAAAGAGACAGAAAAGAGACAGGGGACGGTTCTCTGTCTCCAAAAGGAAAAGGTCGGTTCTCTGTCTCTAAAAGGAAAAGGTCGGTTCTCTGTCTCTTAAATTTAGCAATAGACAGCAATAGTAAGGATCTCTGTCTCCTGAATTTAGAAACATGCATCCCTGTCTCCGGTTATGAGAAATGGCGATATTGATACATTATAAAGGCGGCACTCATATTCTGAGCCAAAAGTCGCAAAAGCAACAGGCGGGATTCACACCCGCTGCCGCCTAATTCCAAATGAATTAAGAAGTAAATATATCTAGCTGCCAAAACATCCGTCATTAAACTGTCCACGAATTATTCTGCATATTTAAAATTAATTTATAATGTCTCAAACTGAATGTCAAGTTGAGTTCGTTTGACAAAAAAAGAGACAGAGAACCGTCCCCTGTCTCTCTACTGTCTCCTCAGGAGACAGAGAACCGTCCCCTGTCTCTTGAAGAACTGTCCCCTTCTCTGCCTCTATTTGTTTTGCCTGCGTTCCCGCAAAATATCGCGGGTTTCCATCAATGCGAAGCCAAGCAGGTTTTCTCCCCGCCATTGATTGGGGTTAAGCACCCTCGGGTCTCTGCTTTCAATCTTCACGCCCCAGATTGCATCATATGGGCTGCCCTCGACCAGCACGCTGTCTCCGGTATTGTCCAGGAACTCTAGCATCTCGGGATTCTGAGAAAATTTTGCCAGATTTCCCCGGAGAACCACGTTATACTTCTCTCGATCCCACAGGGCGGCATCAAAATTCCGGACTTTGCGTCCCAGCTTTTTGTACTCTCTGGGATCATACGCGGCCATAATCTCCCTGTATGTGGCTTTGTCACCCATCAGGACTGCTTTCTGAGCCATCATATACTGCTCTGCGGTATGATACTGAACGCCATCTACTTCAAACCGGCATTCATACCACTGGCTTAAGCAGGTTTTCGTCATTCTCCCGGGATTGGGTGTATGCCCCCAGAAGGCGATGATCTTCATTTTTTCGCCCTCATTGTAACGTTTAATGATCGATTTTCTTGTGTATTTCATATTCATTGCTCCTTTCAAGCTGTTCATTGATTCCATGATGTATCCACGGACGGCTTCGCCGGCCGGAGTTCTCACATCGTTTCTATAATAAAAAGATTATCCAGAAGTCAATCCCGCCTGAGCCCCTCTCCTCAACTCATCATCATTATATATATCACATGTTTACGATTTGTTTTTTTACTAATCGGAAACCCACAATGAACAAAAAAATTCTGAGCACCCATATTTCCCATCCACATTCAGGACAATAAAATAGCCATCCGCATTCAGGGCAAATAAGGCAGAGGCGGCCACGCCGCCCTCTACTCCCGACCGTTCCGTGTCCGCCGCAAGGCGGAAAAAACATTTCACGGGCCTTGTCATAAAGGGGAAAGTACCCCGGAAAGCATTGCTGCTCTCCGGGGTACGGTTTTGCCATGTGGCATATTCAGTTGAACCCGGATTGCTTCAGCCTGAATCCGGTTTGCTTCTACATATTTTCGGTATGTTTCTGCTTATTCTGGTTTGCTTAAATTTAATTCATTTTTTCTGCAAACTGCGCTGTTTGGATCATTTTTACCTGGTGATCTTAACGCTCTTCGCGGCACTCCATAAAGACCAATACCTGAGACCATTAATATTCTTATAGGTTCGAATCCTCACATAGTAGTATTTTCTCTTTGTCAGGTTTCTTATCACCGTCGATACTGCAGCTGCATTGGATATATTTACTATCTTATTCCCATAGGAAAAAGACTTACTTGTGCTGTACTGAATCTGATATCCGGAACCTCTGGGATTTCTGCCCCATCTGACCGTCATCTTCCTCGGCCCGCTGTTCTTAACAGAGGTGACCGCAATCTTTGCAACCCGATACATTGTGATGGTTTTTGCAGCACCATCTCCATAAGCGGATGTAGGAACAATTTTATATATATATCTCGCTCCATTGGTATTTGCTTTTGTGTCTGAGCAGGTAAGAGCTGTAGTATTTTTAATTGTTTTGATCAGAGTGGATCCCCGGTACACCTTATAGCCGTTCGCCCCGGCGACATTCTTCCATTTCAGCCAGACGCCTGTTGCCGCGTTACCGGCAGTGTAGGACGAAATTGCTGCAGGTACTACATTGATAGTCACAGTCTTTGAGGCCGCATTATAGTTCGCAGCAGCAGCAGATGCAGCCGTTATTGTGACCCTTCCCACCTTTTTCGCAGTCACTTTACCGGCAGAATTTATAGTAGCGATAGCGGTGTTGGAGGACTTGAAGGACTTAGTACCTCTGGCGCCTGAAATGGACACTGTTGTAGTCTTCCCAACTGCGACAGAAGACGCTGCCGCCTTTACTGTAATATTCTGGGCAGCCTTATTAATTTTAAATGTCTTCGTAACTGATCCGGTATAATCTCCAGCACCCGTCAGAATCACACTTGCAGTCCCGGCATTGACATTGTTTCTATAATCAAGAGAATAATCCACACCTTCTTCAAGAAGATAGGATCCGTCCTTCACAGTCACTGCCGGTTTTTTCGCGGTCCCGTTATAGACGTAACTGGTTGGAGACAGCCTGATATCCAGTTCTGAAATATTTATCGATACGTTAGTATCGTCCATTGTAAAGAGCCTGAAACAGCCGTCCTGGCCTGTATTGATCGACTCATCATCCACGCTGAGGATCAGGCCTCCGCTGCCGCAGTTCGGGTGATACACACTCTCCGTATAATCAACATCCGTCTCTACCTCGACGGGCATCGTGACTTTGCCATCCCCGCTGTAAGTTACAGTAAGTGTCACTTCTGATCTTCTGGCGACAGTAAGCGGCTTGTTCAGGGTGATCAGATAATACCCCGGGTAACCGGTAGATGTTCTGGCGGATGCGGATCTGTTTCCACATTTCAGTGAAATATCTATGTCCAGCATCGGCTCAAGCGTCTGGATCCCGACCGCCTGGATCTGCTCCTGCTCATCCACTGTAAAGACCTGCGTGCCTGACATAACTCCTTCATCTGTCGAGTACGTTTCGACAAAGGGGATGGAATCATATGCATAACAGTGATCATATCTGGATGTCTGAACATCCATAGCCAGGACACTTTCATAAAGGCTCTTGTCATAATAAGACATCCAGAAATAGCCTGTGTGGTCGTATCCGTCATACCCCCAGCTGTTTCTTACAAGCCATGCGCCGTTTTTTTCCGGAGTTCCGGCTATGAAAGAAGTCCTTGGAAAGCTGTCATCCCATCCAACCAGCATTACAGCGTGATTGGCTTCATGTTTTTCAGGATCATAATAGGAATTGTAAGTAGGGCTGTAAAAGCTATCATCCTCGCAATAGCTTGCATCCACTCCCCCGTGAACAAGAATCGCATTTTTGACCGCATCCAGGTCCATGGAATTGATCTCATATACTCCGGACAGCTGGGCAGTACCCAGACCGCGGCCATACCAGGGGTCGGGATCGTAATTGTCGCCCAGACTATAGGGAGCATCTGTTTCCAGTGCAGGCCCGACCATGCCGGTCAGGAGATTACAGGCGGTTCTCTCATCTCCTCCTTTCAGAAATGATCCTGCTGTAGTTATTGTATCTCCAACATTGCAGTTCTTCTCATCATAATATTCATTACTCATGAAATAT
>JBGUNJ010000154.1:0-20298 GCA_045117315.1 Lachnospiraceae bacterium
GGCGTTCGCCCCATTCGCGAAGCGAATTCAGCATGGGCGAACGCAAGTTACTATTCACGCCCTCGATAGGGCGTGAATAGTAACTGACAACATAGAAACCATGCCATAGAAATACTGTAATCCCTGTCAGACCAGTGCATTTTGTGGTAAGATAGTAGCCATGAATACTAAATATACAAACCGTTCTGAAAAACCAAAAAAAACCGGGATGCTGTTGTCTGTGATCATACCTGCCCACAACGCGGAAAAAACACTCCGGAGAGCAGTGGAGAGCGCTCTGGGCGCCATGTGTGTCATCGGGGACAATGAGACGCTCCGGGCGGGAAGACAGGGTTCTTCAGAGCAGGAATCTTCTCCATCATCTTTATATGAGATTTTGATCATCGAAAACGGATCTTCTGACGGCACTGAAGCTTTGGCCTGCCGTCTGCAGGCGGAGCATTCGGGCGCAGTTCGTGTCCTTCGATCTGAAAAAGGCGTTTCCAACGCCCGCAACAAGGGGCTTGACCAAGCCAGAGGGGAGTGGATTCTCTTTCTCGATGCGGACGATTACTATCTGGAAAACGCCGGCGCTGTGCTGCGGGATGATATGTTCTTTTCGGGGACTGATCTGATCGTACACAGTTTTGAATCGGGCAAGAGCCTTGTCCATGTATGCCAGCCCGGCGGAGAGCGTTTTTCGGGCGATATCTCCGGGATCAGTGTGCGGATGATCGAAAATCCCACCCGCTACACGACTGTCTGGTCCAAGCTTTTCAGAAAGGACAGGATAGATTATGGCAGGCTGCGCTTTGATCCTTCTCTGAGGCTGTCAGAGGACAGCCATTTCTTTATCCGTTATCTGTCTCTGTGCAGAAGGATCCGCCTGATCGACCGCCCTTTTTACCATTATTCCACTGACAATGAGTCCGCGGTCCGCACATGGGACGGGAAGAAGGAAGAAGGCTACAGAATGTCTCTTGAGGCTGTGCAGGCCTTTTTGAAGACGCAGCCTGAGCCGGTCCGGAAAGCCTTTGCCGGTTACGGCATGATGCAGTTCAACCTGCTGATGGTGAGAGAAGTCTTTGCGGCAGGTCCGGACTCCTCATCGTGCCGGGATAATGTGGCAGGTCCGGATTCCTCATCGGGCCGGGATTCCGGTGCAGGGTCTTTCACACCGGCTCAGAGAATCCGCGAGATGATAAGGATCAGCCGGGAAGAACCCTTTGCCGCTGCGATACAGGGTTATGACTCCGGGCGGCACAAAGGCGTCCGCTATCTGCCGATCAGGCTGTTGAAGCTGGGACTGCCGCTGGGCGCGGCGGCGATCTATGAGGCGCGCGTCTTACAGAACAGGCGCTCGGAGCGGATGCATTGAGAAGGAGCCTGAGTATGTACAATGTCCTTGTATTTGGTATGACAGAGAACCCGGGAGGGGTTGAGAGTTTTCTGATGAATTATTATCGCAGAATCGACCGCTCCCGGTTTCATTTTGATTTTCTCTGCAATTCTTATGATCCGGTTGCCTATGAAGATGAGATCCATGCCATGGGCGGCCGGACGATCCACTTCACTTCCCGCCGGCAGAATCCCATCCGCTTCCGCAGGGAGCTGGAATCTTTTTTTGCAAAGCACGCAAAGGAATATCAGGCCATCTGGGTCAATGTCAACAGCCTTGCCAATATTGATTACCTGAAGATGGCCAAAAAATACGGGATCCCCAGGAGGATCATCCACAGCCACAACGCGCAGAACATGGACACCAGGCTGCGCGGAATGCTGCATGAGGCCAACCGGGGAAAGGTCGGCAGTTTCGCGACGGATTTCTGGGCCTGCTCTGACTACGCGGCCAGGTGGTTTTATGCAGGCAGGGGTGGAAAGGGGAGTCTCAGGCATCCTGCCGTCGTGATCCGCAACGCGATCGACGTCGAGGCTATCCAGGCCGGGATCAGCCGCAGGGACCAGTATCGTGCCCTGGCGGGCGCTGATGCCGCGAAAGGCACGGCGGGCGGGACATCAGGATCCGCAGCCTGCGGCTGGTCGGACAAGTATATTCTGGCCTGCATCGGAAGACTTCATTTCCAGAAGAACCAGAAGTTTGCCATAGATGTGCTGGCGCGCCTTCTGCCTGACATGCCCGACGCGCGTCTTTTGCTGATCGGACAGGGAGAAGACGAAGAGATGCTCCGTGCCCATGTCCGTGAGCTGGATCTGGAAGAATATGTATATTTTGCCGGCGTGGTGACGGATGTGGCCGGCTGGCTGGGCGCGTCGGACTTTTTCCTCTTTCCCTCGGTCTTTGAAGGGCTGGGGATCGCGGGACTTGAGTCTCAGGCGGCAGGACTGCCGACCCTGGCGTCATCGGGTGTCATTCCGGAAGATATAGCCGTCACGGACCGCCTGCAGTTTTACCCCCTGGAAAAAGGACCTGACGGCTGGGCCGGACAGGTGCGCCGGATGAGGGAGGAGCTTCCCCCAAGGCCTTTGCTGCCGGAGGATCCCATGTGGAAAAAACTCACGGATGATTTTACGGAAAAAGGTTATAACAGCGCGGCGGAGACGGTCAGGCTGGAAAAGCTGCTTTCCGGGAACTGAAAACGGAGATAGTAGTTGAGATCATGAAAAAACTGACATTGGATGAGATCCGCGGTCTGGAACTGGAACTTCTGGACGCATTCGCGGATCTCTGTGAAAAAAACAATATATATTATACCCTGGGCGGGGGGACTCTTCTGGGAGCGATCCGGCATCAGGGCTTTATTCCCTGGGATGACGATATCGACGTGATGATGCCCAGGCCGGACTATGAGCGTCTGTTTCATCCGGAAAGCCTGGATATGTCAGAATTTCCGGACTATATGGAGTTTCAGAGCTACAGGGACGAAAGCCTGAGCTATCCCTTTATCAAGCTGGTGGACAAGAGGACTTTTGTGGACTTTCCCTATTATGACAGCGAAGAAAACATCAGCCAGATCTGGATGGATATCTTCCCCATCGACGGGAATCCGGCAGACAAAAACGAAAACCGCCGTATCTACGAGAAGTCCCTGCGCCTGCGCAGGCTGATCTTTATCAAGATCGCCAAAAAGGGAGCCGGAAAGACAGCTCTCAAGCGTGTGCTCAAGCCCGCTGTGATCGCTTTGCTTAAGGTGGCTGCACCTATGCCGAAGCTGCTGAAAAAAATCGATGATCTTTCCATGAGCATCCCCTTTGACAGCACTCCTTATGTCGGCTGTATCATGTGGGGCTACGGACCCAGAGAACGCATGTCGCGCAAAAAGTTTCTGTGTCCTGTAAAAGTGCCCTTTGAGGGCAGGATGCTGAACGCTCCGTCCAATTATGATCATTATCTCACGGGACTGTATCACGATTATATGCAGCTTCCGCCTGAGGAAAAACGCGTGATGCACGGAATGGACGCCTGGCTCCTGGAGCCCGGCGAGACTCCGGAGGACATCGTGCGCTGAAATCCGGACGGCATGGAGGAATTTATGGTATTTGACAGCAGGGCCGTCAGGCTGAGGATTCCACAGGATAAAGTGAGAGTCCGGCTTGACGAGCTGATCACTTTCGCCGGACTCATTTTATGGGTCATTCAGGCTTATATAGATGACAGCGGGTTCGGCATCATCTTCGGGTCGGAACTGGGAAAACTGATCCGGTATTTCTGCCTTCTCCTGTTTCTTTTTAAAATCGTGGTGACGGATATGCACCTGGCTGCCAGGGCTGTTTCCGTGGCGGCTGTTCTATTCTGCTATCTGATGATGATCCAGCAGATGGCGGGCGCCGGGATCACTTTTCTGCAGCTGTTTGTCATGATGATGGCGGTCAAGGACATTTCTTTCAGGAAAATCTGCAAAGTGATGTTCTGGACCTGTCTGTTCTGCTATCTGGGGGTTTTGTTTTTTGACAGGATCGGTCTGATCACGATCCCTCCCCTGGTGGACGGGAACCGCGTGCGCGATTACCTTGGATTCAGATTCGTCTCATTTCCCTCCATCTATATTTTCAACCTTATTTTCTGTGGGGCCTATGCCTATACCGATCCTCCGGTTCTGGCTGCGGAAAAGAGGATGTCAGGGCAGTATGTCCAGCGCCTGCCGCTTCTGGCTATGATCTTTCTGGAGGCGGTCAATATGTGGGTCTATATCAGATCCAACACCAACATCCCCTTCCTGGTCACGTCTCTGTTTATTCTGCTCTATTATCTGTGTGTATACAGGGGAGTCAATCTTTTCCCCAATAATGCGCTGATGTGTTTTCTGGCCGGAATCTGCTATCCGGCCCTGGCGTTTTTTACATATGAGGTCGTATCCCATTACAACAGCAACAGAAAGAGCTGGCTGTGGGTCGATGACAAGCTGACGCATTTCAGGATCCGCCACGCCGCGGAGGGCCTCAAGACCTATGGGATCCATCCCTTTTCACAGGTCATCTACCAGAACGGAGACCTGGAGTCGCCCAACTATTTTTACATTGACAGCGCCTATATGAAGATCCTGATCAATTACGGTCTGGTCTTTGCCATCATTCTCTTCGGCATTTACGCCATGATCTCGGTCGCCGCCGTAAAAAACCGCGATACGGTCCTGTGCATCTGGATGGTCTGTATAGCCGGTTACAGCCTGATGAACAATGTCCTTCTGGATACGGAGCAGTGCTGTACTCTGTTTGCCTTCTGGTATGCGGTGCAGGTGTGGAGGAAGAGAAAGACGCCGGCGGGACCGGCGCCGGTGCCCGGAGGACAGGGGACAACCCCTCCTGCAGGACCCGGGGACAGGGACGGCAGCCGCCTGTCATCCGGCGCGCAAAGTCCTGAGATCGGAGTCAGAAGCCTGAAAATGACCGAAGTACCCGGCAGCGGAGACCGGAAGAGATCCGCCGGGGAAAAAAGCCGGGAAATAAACCGGGCAGATAAAGAGAAGAATACCGGGCCTGACGACGCGCCGGACTCTGCCGTCCGCGCGGTGCAGGGACAAGACGGCGGATCCCCGGCTCAGTCAGATCAGGGCGGGGCGGAAGTTCCCGGGCAGCAGGTCCCAGATCCTGATCCCGACGGAGACAAGGGAGGAAAAAAGAAAAAATCTTCCGATGAACCAAGCGTCCGTCTGAACTTTGTGCTCAGCATGGCCTATCAGGTCCTGGTCGTCCTTCTGCCCATGATCACAGCCCCCTATGTCGCCCGTGTCCTGGGGGCTGACAAGAACGGCATTTACAGCTTTACGGCGTCTTACCAGACCTATTTTTCCATGTTTGCCGCCCTGGGCACGGTTTCCTACGGCTCCAGGGAAATAGCCAGGAACCGCAAGGACAAGGCCGTGCGAAGCAAACTGTTCTGGGAGATCGAGCTGATGACAGTGCTGACTTCCTCAATCTCGATCGCCGCATTTATACTCTTCATTGTTTTCAGAGACCGGTACCAGATTTATTATGTGCCGCAGGTGATGGCGATTCTGGCTGTTATGTTTGATATATCCTGGTTCTTTACTGGAATCGAGCAATTCCGCTATATCGTGACCAAGAACGCCATGTTCAAGCTCCTGGGCGCAGTTCTGATTTTCACGCTTGTACATAAGCCGGAGGATCTGCTCTTATACATCGCGATCCTGTCGGCCACGACCATGCTGGGCAACATGTCCATGTGGATCTACATGCCCCGCTTTCTGGAACCGGTGGACTTCCGCACTCTCCGGATCAGAAGGCACCTGAGGGAGACGTTCGTCTACTTCATTCCTTCTGTAGCCACTTCGGTCTATACGGTGCTTGACAAGACTCTGATCGGAGAGATCACCCGCAATGAGGCTGAGAACGGATGCTACGACAAAGTCGTGCAGCTGATCAATATCATGAAGGCACTGACCTTTACCGCCCTCAACAGCGTACTGGGAGCCAGAATCTCATTTCTGTTTGCGGAAAAGAGATATGATGAGATCCGCCGCAGGATCGAGACATCTATAAACTATATCCTTTTCATGGGACTGGGGATCGGATTCGGCCTGGCCGGCGTGGCGCCCCGCTTCATCCCCTGGTTTCTGGGCCCCGGATACGAGCGCGCCATCCTCATGCTGGTCATGATGAGTCCCATCGTGGTGATCATAGGCGTCAGCAACTGCCTGGGTTCCCAGTATTACACTCCATCCGGGAAAAGAGCGCAGAGCGCGCGCTTTATCATCATCGGAGCCTGTGTGAACCTCTGTCTCAACCTGCTGCTGATCCCCCGCTTCTGGGGATACGGCGCGATCGCTGCCTCACTGATCGCCGAGATGACGATCACCATCCTGTACGTCGCTTTTTCCGGGGAGTCCTTTCATCCGATCGTCTTTTTGAGGGACGGATGGAAAAAGCTGGCGGCTGCGGTCCTCATGTTCGCGGCGATCCGGGCGATCGATCCGTTTTTCCACAGTAATTTCCCGGCTCTGGCAGCGGAAGTATGTCTGGGAGGAGCGGTATACATCATCGTCCTTTTTGTACTCAGAGACAGCTTTATGACGGGATTCTGCATGGACACTGTCAGACGCGTTCTGAAGAGGAAAAAAGCAGGCCGCTGAGGCCGCTGACCCCCGGCTTTGCGATGCTCAGTGCACTATGCTATAATAAAGCGAATTATCGAGATTCAGAATCGTTGGATACGATTTGGGAGGAATATTTTGGGTAATCAGAATTATGTAAATCAAAACCAGACGGGTCTGAAGGTGCGGGAAGTCAGTCTTCCCCGGCTTCTGCTTTTGACTTTCCGGCGCTGGCGCAGCATGCTGGTGGTTGGTCTCATTCTGGCGGTTCTCCTTGCCGGCATGAAGGTTGTGAAAGAATACCGGAACAGGGGCGTTTCCAATGTGGCGCAGGAAGAGTACCTGGCTGCCATGGAAATCTACAACGCGTCCGTCGAGGCCTACACCAATGCAATCGAGAAATTCCAGACCAAGATCGATGCCAAGCAGAAATATTTCAATGAATCCCTGCTGATGCAGATCGATCCCCACAACGAGTCTGTCTCGACCGCCTCTTTTGTAGTGCGCACTCCCGGGCTTGAAAAGGCGGAGGAATCCGGAGACGTGGGAAGCGCCTCCGCCCTTAATGCCGGTAATGCCGCCAACGCCTGCGCGGACTATATTATGAACGGGATCACATATGATAAGATCGCCAAAAAATACGGCGTGCCCGAGCAGAGTATACGGGAGCTGGTTATCGTGACTTCCGACGTGAACCATTTTTCCAGTGTGTTCAAGGTCCAGGCCCGCAGCATGGACATGAAAATGTCCAAAGAGATCATGGATCTGATCCTGAAGTCGCTGGAGGGCAACCGGGCGGAGTTCTCCAAATCTCTGGGTCAGTATGAGCTGAATCTGGTCAGCCGCAGTGAAGAAGTCGCCGTAGACACAGCCCTTCTGCAGCAGCAGACCGAGCTGCAGAACTCTATTGCCACGCTGCAGAAAAACCTGCAGACATCGCAGACTTCCCTCAAGGAACTGATCAAACCCAGTGTCGCTGCAGGCGCTTCCATGGGAACGATCATCAAACACGGGATTAAATACGCCGTGGTGGGAATGGCAGGAGGAATCTTCCTGATGATCCTTGTCTACGCGATCCTCATCCTGATGAGGGGGAAGATCCTCTCCAACGATGAGATCAATATCGCCTATGGTCTCAGAAACCTGATCACATTCCCGGCCGGAAGCGGGCGTAATAAACCCTCTTTTCCCATCGACAGACTTGTGGAGAGGCTGGTCAGTGACGCCCCTGACATGTCGGTCTCCGCGGCTTACGACGTGCTCGCGGCCAAGGCCGAAAATCTGGCGGCCGGTCAGGGGATGACTACTGTCATGATGGTCGGAACGGTCGGCGGGACCAGGCTGTCTTCCTTTACCAAATCTCTGAATAAACATGCAGAGAAGGAAAACAGCCCTGTCTCCTACGAGGCCTGCTCTGATCTGGAAAAAGATGCTTCGTCGATCCGCCGGCTCCGCCATGTGGATGCCTGCATCGTAGTCGAAGAAATAGGAGAGAGTTCTTTCAGGGATGCTGCTGAACTCGTGGAGATGATCCTTGCGTCCGGCAAGCCCATTCTTGGTACCGTATATCTTTGACAGAATACAGTTTACAGATAAGCGATCCATGACCGATCCGGACGCAGACTGTCTTCTGTCCCGCTGACTGACCGCAGGTGCCGGTCACGCTCCACGGGGCGTGACCGGAGAACACGCTCCAACATGCTCCCGGCGGTTTTTTTAGAGCGACCGGCGTCTGTCTCACAGAGCAGGCGCTGTTTTTCTTATCGCGGGGCTGCCTTTATTTCCGGCTTCATTGCTGAACGAGGATATAATGAGAAAAAAACCACTCATCATCGTTCTGTTCGCAGTCATTATGATCATCATCGTGTTTCTTTTTGCCATTCCCGACAAGGCCGGGAAATCGGGCGGGAAGCATGCAGGGAAAACCGAACAGGACTCATTGAAAATTAAAGACAGAGTTCTCTCTGAAAAGGATTTCGGAAAAAAAAGCGGGGCCTCTGACGAGGGGGCCGGCGGACGGATGATTTCCTCACAGGATGTGTTCTGGGAAAAGGGAGATGCAGCCGTCGACTCCGCTTCGGGTACGGTCTATCTTCCCTGCAGTACGCAGGAAGACCTGACCTGGCAGAAGGTACTGGACGGGCTGGCGCCCGCGGACAGGACGGGGGTCATCTGGTTTAAAAAGGATGACGCCATGAAGGATCTGCCGTCCGCGATCGCTGCGGGGCATCCATTCCGCGCTCTTCTTACCACAGATGACGGAAATCTGGAGTTCGATGTGATCCTGACCGGTCTTCCGGCCCTGTGCATTCACAAGACAGACCCCGAAGAAATCACCGGGAAAGAGAACCATACAGGAACCATCAGTCTGATCTCCCGTCTGGGAGAGGAAGATGAATCGGGCATGAGGGAAATCCACTGCGATTTCCATGTGCGGGGCAATACCACGTCTTTCTATGAGAAAAAACCATATAAGATCTCTCTTCTGGACGCAAACGGACAAAAGCAGAAAAAAGGCCTCCTTGATCTGAGGTCGGATGATGACTGGATCCTCAATCCTTTGTATACGGATCATACCAGGGTGCGGGAAGTGACCGCCTATGCCCTCTGGGACCGGGTGACGGCTCTGTCAGACAGTCCTGTTCCCTCCTCGCGGATCCGCTACATAGAGCTCTTTCTCGATGACTCTTACGAGGGTATTTACGGGCTCATGGAACCTGTGGACAAAAAACAGCTTTCCCTCTCCCAGGGGGATATTCTCTATAAGATCGATAAATGGGATGATGAGTATCCCTATATGGATCTCTATGAGGAGGCTGAAGAAAATAAGGAGACATGGATACTGACTGACCGCAGAGTAAAGTGCGTCGAGATCAGGTATCCCCTGAACTGGGATTCCACCGCCACCTGGAAGCCCATGCAGGTCTTTCATGAATTTTGTTTTGAGAACGGGGATGTCACTACACTGAACAGCGCGGGTCTTTATACGGATCTGGAAAACACTGTTGACCTGAGTCTGTACTGCGCTTTGACCCATGCCGCGGACAACAACTGGAAAAATACTTTTCTGATCTGCAGGAGACGCTCTGCCGGAAAGTATGAACTTACCAGAACACTCTGGGACCTCAACTATGTTTTCGGCGACGTATTTATATTTGACTTTGAGAACAGATGCTCTTATTTTGACACTTTTACCGCGGAGGTATATGAGCCGGAAGAGGACAGCACTTTTGATTTCGAGGCATTCCTGGCGGCAGACCCTTCTGTCTGGAACAGGCTCTGTGAGAAGTGGAAGACATGGCGGGAAGGCGGGATCAGCGCGGAATTGATCTGCAGTACCGCGGAGTCAAACATGCGGACACTGAAGGCGAGCGGAGCCATTGACAGAGAAATGAAGAGATGGCCTCAGCCGGATACTCCGGAGGATGCGCTGGAAAAAATGGAGAACTGGATCGGAAGAAGATTTGATTTTCTGGACAGCTATCTGAAAGGAGACTCCTGATCTGCTGTCGGGGAAAGCTGTCCGGAAGGATCTTCTGAGTCAATGCGGATGCGCTGGACCTGCGGACCGATAAGGAGACTCCTGATCTGCTGTCGGGAAAAGCTGTCCGGGAGGATCTTCTGAGTCAATGCGGATGCGCTTGACCTGCAGGCCGGTCCTGAATACAACCCGGACCCGGAACAGCCCTGTTTCGGGACACAGCCCTGTTTCGGGACACGGTGCTGTTTCAGGACACGGTGATATGGAAGCGGGAAAATGATCACCTTAAAAGAATGGAATGAGCGCATTGACGCGTTTATAGAAGAAGAAAACAGAAGTCGGGGCCGGGTGGTCCCGGTTCACAGGATCTATTGCAGGGACAACTCGGACAGGTCCGGCGGAGGACTATACAATGAAACCGTGACCATAGATACCATCGGCCGGTTCGCGCGGGCTCTGGGAGATTCCAACCCGCTCTACTGTGATCCCCGGCATCCCGGGGCGGTTCTGGCACCTCCTCTTCTGGAATGCTGCATCTGTTCGACTTTTATCGGAGGAAAGATGCCCGGGCTCAGGGGGATCAGCGTCTATGATGCCGGCACCAGGTGGGAGCGGCTGCTTCAGATCAGGCCGGGAGATACCTTTCAGGCGGAGACTGCTTTTCTGGGAGTGGCGGAAGTGACCAGGCCCGGTTCCGGAGACCGCCTGCTGCTTCGCAGCCACAGGATCACCCTCTATAATCAGAGAGGGGAGACTGTCTCTGTCCTGACGGCCAGGTCTCTGATCAAGTGCCAGTCACCGGACAAAAGCTTTTCTGCTGACGGGACGGGGGACTCCGCTTATGAGGGACGTCCCCGCTATACGGAAGAGAAACTGCGTCCCCGCTATACGGAAGAGCAGCTGGAAAAGGTCTATGCAAATCTGGACGCACAGTTTGACGGTCTGTTTCGAAGGGGGACCACTCCCAGGTTCTGGGAGGATGTGGAGACAGGAGAGGAACTGCCTGAGGAAATCGTGGGACCCTACGACGAATCGGACGGTCAGGCGCTGATGGCTGCCATAGGCGCGGCCAACGCTTTCGCGACCAAATGGGGGACACTCCGCTCGCGGAGAAAACATGGCATTACAGACCCTGAGACAGGTGCTGTCCGGCATCCGGTCGACAGACACATCAGCGATGCCGCGGCCAGAGCCCAGGGACTTCCCAGGGCACTTGTGTCGGGAATCCACAGCCAGGCCCTGCTTGCAAAATCCGCGGGTGACTGGATGGGTGACGCCGGCTTTCTGCGCTGCCTGGACTGCCGCTGCCGGAGACCGCTTTATTTCGGGGATCTGTCCCTGCAGAGAGGACGCGTGACCGGAAAAGAGAAGATCGACGGCCGGTTCTTTGTGAAACTGCATCTGGAGGCGGTCCGCCGGGACGGTGTGGTTCACACGGAGGCGGAGGCGCTTGTGGAGCTTCCTTCGCGTGAAAATGGGATAATTTCTTCATAGGGGGTACAATCCCGCCATGAAGAACAAACCCTCCGCGGGGATGCCTGCGCGCGAGAGTCTTAATTTTTTTGTATACAATCTGTATGCAAAAAGGAACAATTTTTTTGCATATGTTGTTATTTTCAGTTCACAGGAAGACAAAATATGCACTATAATAACTGTGTATACTTTTTGGGGGAGTTCCGCGTCTGCGGAACCGGTTTTTGTGTCTGAGGGGAAAGCAGGTAATCCGCTGTGCAGACGCGCCGCAGCTAAGAGGCGGCGTTATGAAATGCCGGTTCTGCGGAGGCTGCATTTTAGAAATTACCGCAGTCCGGCGGAACAGAAAGCCCGTGAGTATAAGTCAGGAACATTCTGCGGCAGGTCCTCAATGTGGGGGTAGGGTTCAGGCTGCAGTGTTCATAGGTTACAATTGAGGAAAGGGAGGAGCTAACTTATGTTTTTCAAATCGAAGCATTTGAACAGCATTAACGCCGGCCACTATAAACACACGGCCGGGTGTGCGACAGAGGTCATGCCGGTTCCTGCTTCCGTCAGGATCTCCATGTCGCAGAACATTGGTGCGCCCTGTCAGCCCCTTGTGAAAAAGGGGGACACGGTCCTCGTCGGTCAGAAGATTGGTGACACTGATGCGTTTCTGCATGTTCCCGTACATTCAAGCGTCTCCGGTAAGGTTACCGGGATCGAGACGCAGAGGAATGCCATGGGCGGCATGGATACGCTGGTCTGCATCGAGACCGACGGACAGCAGACAATGGATCCGGACATCAAGCCTCCGGTCGTGACAAACCACAAAGAGTTTGTAGATGCGATCAAAGCCAGCGGTCTCGTTGGCCTGGGCGGCGCGTCATTCCCGACATGGCTGAAGTTCAATCCTAAGGACCTGGACGGCGTAAAAGTCCTGATCATCAACGGCGCGGAGTGCGAGCCTTTTATCACTTCCGACCACAGGACAATGCTGGAAGATGCACAGAATGTTATCGACGGAGCCCTTGCTGTCATGAAGTATCTCGAGATCGAAGAGTGCTACATCGGCATCGAGGACAACAAGCAGGATGCGATCGACAATTTCGAGAGCCTGTTTGCAGAGCAGGGCATTGACAATGTCATGCATACTTTCCCGCTCAGAGCAAGCTATCCCAAGGGAGCGGAGCGCGTGCTGATCTATGAAGTGACCGGCCTGACATGCGACGCGGGCGTGCTTCCTGCGGATCTGGGCTGCATTGTCTCCAACGTGACTTCCATCGCGTTTGTGGGACAGTATCTCAAAGACGGTATCCCGCTTGTCAAAAAGCGCATGACGGTCGACGGAGATTCCGTGTCCGAGCCCAAGAATATCGTGGCTCCGATCGGCACTGAGATCCGCGATGTCATCGAGTTCTGCGGCGGCTACCGCAAACCTCCGAAGAAGATCCTGATGGGCGGACCCATGATGGGACGCGCGGTCTTCTCAGACAGAATGCCTATTGTCAAAAACAATAACGCAATCCTCGCGTTTTCCAGGGAACAGGCCTGGATTCCCGAGGAGACAGCCTGCATCAACTGCGGCAGATGCCACAAGGCATGTCCTTTCGGCCTGCTGCCCACCGGCTTCGCTGACGCATATGAGACCGGCAACGTCGAGCGCCTGAACGACCTCAAGGTCATGCAGTGCATGGAGTGCGGAAGCTGCTCCTATGTCTGCCCTGCGCATCGTCCTCTGGCCTTTATGAACAAGCTTGGCAAGGCAATGGTAAGGGAGGCGAGCACTAATGGCAAGTAATACGAAATATTATGATAATCTGACCGTATCCTCCTCGCCCCATCTGGTGACGAGCCTGGACACAACCAGGACCATGCTGTATGTTGTGGCGGCCCTCTTACCTGCTGCATTCATGAGCGTCCTTTATTTCGGCATTCCCGCAATCGTCATAATCGCGGTGTGCATGATCTGCAGTGCCTTCTTTGAGTGGGCTTATGAAAAGCTTCTCAACAAGCCCAACACCGTGCGCGACGGAAGTGCGCTGGTTACAGGCCTGATCCTGGCCCTGAACCTTCCCGCAAACCTCACGCACCTGGACGGCATCCAGTATCCCATCTTTATGCCGATCCTGATCTGCATCATCGGCAGCTTTGTCGCCATCGTTGTTGTCAAACAGCTCTTCGGCGGCATGGGAAGGAACTTCGCGAACCCGGCGATCGTCGGTCGTATCACCCTGTTCCTGTCCTTTACTTCTTATATGTCCACATGGCCTCTGACCAGATTCCAGAAGGCGGGCATTGACGCCGTGACCGGCGCCACTCCCCTCGGATATCTGGCGGACGGAGACCTGACAGGCTGCCCTTCACTGAAGAACATGTTCCTGGGAAATATCGGCGGCGCCATGGGTGAGACCTGTGTCATCGCGATCCTGATCGGCGCGATCTTCCTGATCGCCATGAAGATTATTTCCCCGATCATCCCGGTCTTCTTTGTCGGAACCGTCTTCATCTTTGCCTTCCTGTACTACGCGATCAGCGGAAATACTCCCGAAGGCATGTCCGCTCTCTACATGGCATGCTTCCATGTCTGCGCGGGCGGCGTCATGTTCGGCGCGGTATTCTGTGCAACGGACTATGTCACATCACCGATCATGCCGCTGGGCAAGGTTCTGTTCGGTATCGGCTGCGGTCTTGTGACCATGATCATCCGTCTGTTCTGCTCCTATCCCGAAGGTGTTTCCTTTGCGATCCTGTTCATGAATATTATGACACCTCTTCTGAATTCCTTCGCGGAGGACCGTTTCTACGGCATCAGCAAACGCAAAAAGGAAGCGGCAAAGGCGGCTGAAGCAGAAGCAAAGAAAGCATAAGGAGGGTGTGAAATGAACAAGTCAAAAGAAAGTTTTGCAGCACCCGTTGTGGTGCTCAGCGCCATCTGTCTTGTCGTCTCGCTTGCTCTGGCATTTACCTACAAGATCGCCAATCCGATCATTGTCCGCAACACCGAGGCTGCAGCAGTCGCCGCCAGAAAACAGCTTCTTCCCGAAGCTGATCAATTCACTCTGGTGGAGGATGCCGAGGCGCAGTCGTCCGAGGACGGCAAGGCCACAGTCCAGGAAATCTATAAGGCTGAAAACGGCACCGGCTATGTCATGACTGTAGAGACTAAATCCTTCGGCGGTTCGCTGATCATGATGGTCGGAATCAACAGCGAAGGATCGGTCACAGGCGTTAAGGTCACAGAACACGCGGACACCCCCGGTGTCGGCACCAAGAATATGGATGCTGTCTATCTCAGCCAGTACAATGGACTGACGGCTCTGACGAGCGCAGGCAATATCAAAAAGGAAGCCGCCCAGCTTGCTTCCGGCGGAACCTTTGAATTCATTTCCGGCGCGTCCGTTTCCGGACAGGCGATCCACTCCGGCGTGGCTGCAGCTCTGAGTCAATATGCAGCGATTGGAGGTGCACAGTAATGGGAAAAAAGAATAAACTTGCTATACTGGCCAACGGTCTGATCAAGGAGAATCCAGTGCTCGTGCTGGTTCTGGGAACCTGCCCGACCCTCGCGACATCCACATCCGTCGTCAACGGCTTCGGCATGGGCCTTTCCGCTACAGCGGTTCTGATCTGCTCCAATATCGTTATTTCGATTCTGCGTAAAATCATCCCGGACAGCGTGCGTATCCCCTGCTATATCACAGTCATCGCGGGTTTCGTCACGATCGTCCAGCTGGTCGTCAAGGCATTTGCTCCGGCCCTGGATAAATCTCTCGGCCTGTATCTGCCTCTGATCGTTGTTAACTGCATCATCCTCGGCCGTGCCGAGATGTTTGCCAACAAGAACAGCATCATCGATTCCGCCCTCGACGGAATCGGCATGGGAATCGGCTTCACGCTGACCCTGGTCATCATGGGTTCCATCCGTGAGCTGCTCGGCTCCGGCACATGGTGCGGTATTCCCGTTCTTTCCAGAGTTATGCCCGGCATGAGCATCATGACTCTGGTTCCCGGCGGCTTCTTTGTCTACTCGATCGTCATGGCTTTTGTCCACTACATCACCACGGACAAGAGCAAGATCAAAGAGAGCTTCGGATGTGACGAATGCGCCAACGCTGAGGACTGCATTGACGGCTCCGGCTGTGCAAAAGAGGAGGTGGCATAATTTATGGCTAAATACGTGATCATCATCATCAGCATGGTCCTTGTCAATAACTACCCTCTGGCGCAGTTCCTGGGCATCTGCCCCTTCCTGGGTGTCTCCAAAGACCCCGACAGTGCCAAAGGCATGGGCATCGCCGTTACCTTCGTCATGGTCCTGGCGACAGCCGTTACATGGCCGATCCAGCAGTTCCTGAACAGCAAGGGCATCGGCTACCTGCAGACAGTCGTATTCATCCTCGTCATCGCTGCTCTCGTACAGCTGATCGAGATGTTCATGAAGAAGAACATGGTCGGACTTTACAAGTCTCTGGGTGTCTTCCTTCCTCTGATCACGACCAACTGCGCCGTCCTCGGTGTCTGCATCAGCAACATCGACAGCGGCTACAACTATCCTCAGTCCCTTTTCAACGCTTTCGGCGCCGGCCTCGGTTTCCTCTTCGCCATGATCCTCATGGCAGGAGTCCGCGGAAAGCTTGTTGATCAGAGCCGTATCCCGAAGTCCTTCCAGGGCGTTCCGATCGTCCTGCTCACAGCTGCCATCATGTCCCTGAGCTTTATGGGATTCGGCGGAATGTTCTCGTAAGGAAGGAGGTAACTGATGAGCCAGATCATTACTCCGGTCATACTCGTATTTGCAGTAGGCCTGATCGCTTCCGTCGGCCTTGCGTTTGCTTCAAAAGTGTTCCACGTACAGGAAGATGAGAAATTCATCGCTATGCGTGCGGAGCTCCCGGGCGCCAACTGCGGCGGCTGCGGATACGCGGGCTGTGATGACTATGCCCATGCTCTCGTGGAAGACCCCGACGGAGTTCCCTGCACCAAGTGTGCGGTCGGCGGACCTGCCTGCGCGGAGAAGCTCGCCGCGATCCTGGGCAAAAGCGCTGACGGCATGGAAAAGCAGGTCGCCTATGTCATGTGCAACGGCACGACCAACAATGCGAAGAAACTCTATGAATATGCCGATATCCCGACCTGTAAGGCTGCAAAGCAGCTCTTCGGCGGCAGCAAGGCCTGCCCCAACGGATGTCTGGGACTGGGCGACTGCGAAGCTGCCTGCGAATTTGATGCCATCCACGTCATCAAGGGCGTGGCTGTCGTAAACCGCGACAAGTGCACCAGCTGCAGCGCCTGCGTCAAGGCCTGCCCCAACCACCTGATCAAGATCGTTCCCGACAACAAGGCAAAGGTCATCGTCCGCTGCCACAACACCCAGAAGGGTGCGGATGCCCGCAAGGGCTGTAATGTCGCCTGCATCGGCTGCGGCATGTGCCAGAGAACCTGCAAATTCGACGCGATCCACGTCGAAAACAACCTTGCCTCCATCGACCACGACAAGTGCAAGAAGTGCGGTATGTGCGTTGTCAAGTGCCCTACCGGCGCGATCCAGGATATCCTCCATTCTCCCGAGCAGCTTGAGAAGATCAAGACCAGCCTGGCGGCAATGGAAGCCAAGGAAGCTGAGAAGAAAAAGAAGGCTGCTCTTGAGGCGGCAGAAGCCAAGAAGGCAGCTGCGGCAAAAGCATAAGCCGGAAGTCCGCTTCCAGTTCTGATTTCCAGTTCTGATCAGTAGTGTTTGTGAACACGGGATCATGGATTCAAGCGGAACTATTCAAAAACAATTAAAAACCGTCTGTATTCACCACACATCAAATCATTGGTGAATACAGGCGGTTTTCCTTTTTTAGGACACGGCCTGTGTGATATTTTTTTTGCCTTGGGGCGGACAAGGGGCGGTCGGAGGCAGAGGACGGTGAAGAGGCATCTGCGTTATTAACACATCGTGTGTGATAAAACATTTTTGCACAGTTCAGGAGCCTGGATCATGCAGGAAAATGTATGCCATACAATGCCCGATGTCTGCCTGGATTATTCCCGGAAAAGTTTTACCGGGATCCGGTCGAGAAGGATCGAGGCACCGATTCCTACGATAATTCCGGCAATCATCCCCGAGATGATCAGTACAGGCAGGTAATGGATCAGCTGCGGACCGGAGACTGCGAGAATTGCGACGCACAGCTGGCCGACATTGTGAAATACACCGCCTGCTGTGCTGACACCTATGACTGAGAACAGGTTCGTCTTTTTTAGGAGGTACATGACAAAAAAGCTTGTCACGCTTCCGGCGAGAGAGTAGAGGGCTGCGAACATTCCGCTGAACAAAAGTCCCGCCAGGAAAACACGTATCAGGTTTGCGGCAAAAGCGTACCTGGCATCCAGGCGGTAGAGGATAATAAGAGGGACCAGATTTGCCAGTCCAAGCTTGATCCCGGGGATACCTGCATTAAATGGTACCAGGGCCTCGACATAAGAAAATATGAGAGCGAGGGCGGCCAAAAGGCCGGTCAGAGCCACTCTGCGGGCACTGACCTGTGTGCCGATCTCTGTGGAAGATCCTGAAGGGGATCCGGAAGAGGACCCCGAAGAAGATCCTGAGGAGGATCCGGAAGAGGACTCTGAAGGCTGGGAAGGATTGGTCCCCTGCTGCTTATCTTCTTTATTTGACGATTGCATCGATGGCTTCATCATCCTCACCTCCCTCTCCGGTTCCTATTATTTCGACGATTACGTGGTTTGGCAGGCAGACAATCGTCGCTCCCTTGTCAGCGATCTTTCCTGTGTGGACGCAGATCTGGTTTTTGCAGTTGGAATAGTCCATATGTACAGTATCATCCTGAATGATTACGACGTTGCGGTGCCCATCCCGGACAATTTCTATTTCCGCGTCTTTTCTCAGAGGATATGTGCCAAATTCCTCACCGTTGGAAATGATTCTGACCATCTCTTCGCCCTCTGCGGGGCGCGGAAAGGAGACAGCTGAGACCAGAGCAACAGCTGCGAATATGAAAAAGAGTAAAAAATCCGCTTTTCGGAGAGAAAGGTTCATGAATAGTATCCTCATGCCGCGGGGTGCGGGGCGGGCAGGCTCGACGCGTCTCACTGTTGATTTGTCTGTGCATGGCTCATCGCTGACGCGCAAAGAAAATCAGGGAGGAAAACTCCTCCCTGATTATAGCAGAATCCCGGGAAAGTGAAACTCCAACCGGACAGGTCTCTTAACATTCACGGATTAACATTTCCGGCTTTGTCACAGTTCTCTTCCATGATGCCGGCAGGTTCTTTATGGCCCTCTTTCGCTGCGGAATAAACATTCAGCTTATAGGAACCAACGAAATCCTTTATTTACAAAGAAAGAGTGGCGAACATATAGTAATCAATTGCCAGGACCAGGAAAGCACTGACGGCGCCCATAAAGAGCAGGCTGGCGAGGCCGCTTCTGTCAAATAGTTTTTTCATAGTGCTTATAATTTCCCCTTTCTGAAAAGAACAGACAGTTATTTATAACTGCCCATTTGCATTATTGACAGTATTTTCTGCAAGTAATCAAAGACAAGATCAAGATCAGATGGTGTGAAAAGTAACTGACATAATGACCGCAGGAAAACTTTTTCACAGATTGAACAGTTACTTTGATTGGACATTTGGATAATCTGCAAATGATGATGCAATAATGACATTCGCTGCAGTTCGTCCGGCAATTAAGTTATATAAATTATCTCAAAACGTCTATATAGTGTCAATAATCAGAGCATTTCAGATTCTTTTTAAGTGCTTTTTTCTGTAACTGTACACGCCCTCGATGTGACATCTGCAGATGTGACTTGCCCGGAAGGCACTTCTTATCTTTTCAAATTTGTAGTATGATTAAAGCAGCGCGTGCTTTAATCATTTATTATTGTGAACAGGAGGTCATAGCCACAAGTATGTATTACCAGTTCGACAGCAGGCTGAATATGCCGGCGATTCTGTTTGATGACGACAGGATCGTTGTGGCGGGAAAAGAATACGATTACACAGAGCTTAATGATATTGAGATCACCAAAGCGCCTTTTATCGCTACCTACGGGATCATGGAACTGAGGATGGACGGCAGGACAGTCCCGGTTCCCTTCGCCAAGGGTGATCTTCACAGACTGCGCACGGCGGTACAGGAGACAAAGCACATCATCAGTACACTGAAAAAAGCGAAAGAAGCAGAGCAGGCCGGGCAGGATGGAAGAGGGGCCGGGCAGGATGGAAGAGGGGCCGGGCAGGAATCTGCCCCTGGCTCTGCCGGAGCTCTCTCCGACAGTCAGTCCGGCGGACAGCCTGAGGCTGCAGTTCGGACAAACGCAGCAGCGGGACAGGAGCCTGTAGTGGCCAATATGGTAAAAATGGATCCCTACGAGGAGATGAAGAAGCTCAAGGAGCTCCTGGATCTGGATATTATCACGCAGGAGGAGTTCGCCCGCAAGAAAAAAGAGCTTCTGGGCTTGTAATTGACTGACAATCATCTGTGATGGCTGCTATAATTTGACGATTTACGGGTTCAGCAGTCAGCGGAAAAAAAGCTGAAAAAATATTAAAAAAAGGGCTTGCATTACAGGGAGTT
This sequence comes from Lachnospiraceae bacterium, assembly GCA_045117315.1. Classification (GTDB taxonomy): domain Bacteria; phylum Bacillota; class Clostridia; order Lachnospirales; family Lachnospiraceae; genus CAG-791. The sequence continues at coordinate 20,018 of JBGUNJ010000154.1, forward strand.
GTCCTATATAATGACTTTTGTTGGCGGCAAGCAAAAAGCCGAAAGCCAGCGGATGGAACCGTAGCTCAGCTGGGATGAGCGTCCGCTTGACGTGCGGGAGGTCATGGGTTCGAGCCCCGTCGGTTCCACTATCCGGAGCATGATGAGTCGTTAGAGACGGCATCGGCATTCCGGGAATTATAATTTCATTTGTGCGCAGGAGTGGCGGAATGGCAGACGCGCAGGCTTCAGGTGCCTGTTATGGCAACATAGTGTGGGTTCAAGTCCCATCTCCTGCATCT
>JBGUNJ010000155.1:0-7130 GCA_045117315.1 Lachnospiraceae bacterium
CTTACCGAGCTGGATGCGGTCAACGTGATGACCGGTATCTATACCGGGCGTTCTCCCAAAGACAAGTACATCGTCATGGATCAGAACTCCAAAGATACCGTGTGGTGGACCACCGAGGGTTACAAGAACGACAACCATCCGATGAGTGAGGAAGTCTGGGCGACTGTCAAGGATCTTGCCATCAGGCAGCTGAGCGGTAAGAGGCTGTTTGTCGTCGATGCATTCTGCGGCGCGAACAAGGATACCCGCATGTCCATCCGCTTCATTCTGGAAGTCGCATGGCAGGCGCATTTCGTAAAGAATATGTTCATCCAGCCGACAGACGAGGAACTGGAGACATTCAAGCCTGACTTTGTTGTTTTCAATGCATCCAAGGCGGAAGTTGCCAACTATAAAGAGCTGGGGCTGAATTCCTCCACCTGTGCGGCGTTTAACATCACCAGCCGTGAGCAGGTGATCCTGAATACCTGGTACGGCGGCGAGATGAAGAAGGGTATGTTCTCCATGATGAACTACTACCTGCCGCTGAAGGGCATCGCTTCCATGCATTGCTCCGCGAACACCGATATGGAAGGCAAGAACACTGCCATCTTCTTCGGACTTTCCGGAACGGGCAAGACCACGCTTTCCACCGACCCGAAGAGACTGCTGATCGGTGATGACGAGCACGGCTGGGATGACAACGGCGTCTTCAACTTTGAGGGCGGCTGCTACGCAAAGGTCATCAACCTGGACAAGGAATCCGAACCCGACATCTACAACGCCATCAAGCGCGATGCCCTGCTTGAGAATGTCACCGTCGACGAGAACGGCAAGATCGACTTCGCTGACAAGAGTGTCACAGAGAACACCCGTGTCTCCTATCCGATCAACCACATCGAGAAGATCGTCCTCAACGTCAACCCCGTATCCGCAGGCCCTGCAGCTGACAACGTAATCTTCCTGTCCGCTGACGCTTTCGGCGTACTGCCTCCCGTTTCCATCCTGACTCCCGAGCAGACCAAGTACTACTTCCTGTCCGGATTCACAGCAAAACTGGCTGGCACAGAGCGCGGCATCACAGAGCCCACACCTACTTTCTCCGCTTGCTTCGGCCAGGCATTCCTGGAGCTGCATCCCACAAAGTATGCAGAAGAGCTGGTTAAGAGAATGGAGAAGAGCGGCGCCAAGGCATACCTTGTCAACACCGGCTGGAACGGCACAGGCAAGCGTATCTCCATCAAGGATACCCGCGGCATCATCGACGCCATCCTCAACGGCGACGTCCTCAAGGCTCCCACCAAGAAGATCCCGATCTTCAACTTCGAAGTTCCCACAGAGCTTCCCGGTGTTGATCCCGCGATCCTTGACCCTCGCGACACCTATGCAAATCCTGAAGAGTGGAACGAGAAGGCAGTTGATCTTGCAAACCGCTTCATCAAGAACTTCGTCAAGTACACCTACAATGACGCCGGCAAGGCACTCGTTCCCGCAGGCCCTCAGCTGTAATAATCGGCTGAAATGGCCGGCTGCATTACCCGGCTGCATTACCCGGCTGCAATGATCAGCCGTAATGCCTGGCTGTAATGCCCGGCTGCAGTTGATCGGCTCTAATGCCCGGCTGCAATAATCGGCGTTGATGCCCGTCAGATTGTATGCCTGTCATATAATCTGTTACCGGCGAAAAAAAGAATTTCAACAGGCTGCCGCATCCAACAGGGTGCGGCAGTTTTTTTGTGGCCCGGCGGGGCATAAAAGCGGGACATAAAAGCGGGGCACAAAAGCGGGGCACAACTTCCCTTGCTATGACGCGGAAGAGAGGGCTTTTACCCCTTTACGGCATATCTTTGAGGCTGTTGCGGGGGCCGGACCCTGCGGCGTCAAAAACATTGCCCTGTCAATGGGCCGGCCAGGTAGTTTTTGACCCCACTTTTGTACAAATACGGGCTAATATTCAAAGAAAAAACAGGGAAAACAAATATTAATGCGAAATTGGCAGATAATAATGAAATATACGGTGAAAAAGATGGTCTTCTTTTGCCTGAAAATAGTCAAAAAAGGGGCTGATTTGTTCACATTTTCTTCATGTTTTGACGCCTTTTTTGATATGAAAGGTCTATAATGTTGACTAAGATTATACCTGTCCTTATTGGGACGAGTATATCTTGATGTCGGAAAACAGAAAATGGATTCCGGCAATCGATTGAAAGATCAGGTGATCCGGGGCAAAAGGAAAACCGCCCGTGCTGCAGGCTTGACCTCAATGCGGAACGGATATCCCGGAGCCGGCTAATCCCCAGGGAATCATGAAAACTGTGGTGCCCCCCGGTTCTTGCGATTCAAAGGGATTATGCGTCGACACAGCCTCCTGTAAGCGGTTCGAAATCATTCGGCCGCATATAGGCCAGCTGTGAAAAACCTGATTTCGCAGCACAAAACGTGCTGGCAGACGACACGTGGGCCTGCCAGTCATGGTTGGCGCCGGTGGTACTTGCGGCACCGCCGCATCAAATCGACGCCCATGATCAGAAAGGAGGCGGTCACAGACTTATCCGGGAACACTCTTGTTTTCAGTCTTACTACCAGTTGAATACATCTTCTGTTGCATTGCTGCAGTTTGCCGGACGGATTCCACGTGGCCGCACACAGCAGCACCGCACGTGCCAGAAGGCAGATGCAGGTGCGCAGGGAAGCAAGAGGGTTTTAAAAATGGATCAATCTCTACAGGAAAAACCGTTCGACCCGCGAAGCTGGCGAGGGAGAAGGACACCTGTCCTCGAGACGCGTCAGCCTGAAAACAGCCGTTCATGACCGGCTGGAGCCTAAGCCGAAAACCTGCCCGGCCCCCCGGGGATTCGGGCGGAGAGAAGCGGCGGCAAGAGACGGGCGAGACGCATCGGACACTGGATAAGTCAAAGGGAGAGAAAAAGCGTAACTGTTGGCATTGCCGATTATGGAAATAGATTATGGAAATAATTGGCACACAAAACCGGTTCAGAACCCGACATGGACTGCTTCAGTCAGTACAGAAAGAACGTCGGCCTCCGATGGAGACAGACGCGATTACCTGTAAATGCCGGATCCGAACCACGAAACATGTAACATTCTATTCTATTCGGAAGGTTTACCTTCCATGTCTGATCCGGCTCTGCCGGGGAAGACATCGTCACTTCAATTGTTGGGTGACGCACAAATATTTTAACAACATGTTCACCCGACGAAAAGAGATGTGGGAAGGCTTAGCCTCCCGAGAAAGGATAAACTATGAAACGATTCAAAAAAATTATGGCCCTGGTAATCGCCATGGCCATGGTGCTGGCGATGGCACTGCCGGCAATGGCGGCTGACACCTACAAGATTAAAGTTACCCCCAGTGGTGACGGTGCAAACATCGATGGTGAGACTTATAGCGCTTACAAACTCTTTGATGTTACATATGCAGATACTGACGACCCTGCAGATCTTACTAATGATGTATTTGCCTACAGTATTACAACCGATAATCAGTTCTGGACAGACACCAGTGCCAAGCCGATCCTTGAAAAGTATTTTACATTTCTGGACACTCAGGACCCTACAGTAAAAACTGTCCTTCCTTATGGTCCTGACGCTAGTGCTAATCCGGCTTATTATCAGCTGAAAAACGGCACATTTACACAGACTGCGCCTACGGAAGAGACCAAGGCTCAGTATGTCAATGATGGTACTCAGAAATTTGCTGAGTTTGATGCTGCCCGCGCATATGCTCTGACTGATGAGCTGAATGCAATTGAAGGCTTCGTTGAGGGTCTGACACCCACTGCATCTGCCCAAGCAACCAATGACATGGCAGAGATCACAGTTCCTTCTGCCGGTTATTATCTGGTTGCAGGTACAGGTCATCCTTATGAGGCTGATGGAACAACTGTCGATACCAGCAAGACCCTTATGGCATCTCTGGCACTGACTACGACTCAGCCCATTGCAACGATCGAGGCCAAGATTGATGCTCCCTCTATCGACAAGGAAATTGATAAGGACAACAGCGGTTCTATCACAGATGATGACACAAAAGATGATTCCGTTAAGATCGGCGACACAATCCCTTATATTGTTGAGGGAGCTGTTCCGAAAATGAACGGATTCACCACAAATTATTTCTATGTTGTGACAGATACAATGTCAAAAGGTTTGACCTTCAATAATGACGTTGCAATCGTTATCAAAAAGGTTGGCAGCGGCGCTGCTGATTTAACAGTACCTAAGGGATCAGCTTCTGGGACTCCTAATGTTTACTATACTGTAGAGTACAGCTATGACGATGGGGTAACTTGGGTAAATGCACCTGCCAGCGGCGCACTTGCTGCAAAGACTGATGCAGAATCCGAAACAAAGATTCGTATTGTGTTCCACAACTTCGTTTCCCTTAAGGGTGATCTTGCACCGCAGGTTCCTGGCGATGAAGTTAACGAAGGCGAAGGCGTATACACTAATCCTTATGCTGGAAATACGATCCAGATTACCTATTCCGCAACTGTTAACGATGAAGCGGTTGTTGGCACAGCCGGCAATGACAACACTGCGACTCTGACCTATTCCCGCAATCCGAATCAGGAAGGAGAGCCCAAGACAGATAATACTCCTGGTCCTGGTCCCGATGAGTTAGATGACGATGTGACAGGTGAGACTCCGGACAGCAAGACCAAAGTCTATGTGACAGGTCTTAAACTCTTCAAATACACAGGCGCGGATAAGAAAGCTCTTGCAGGCGCAAAGTTTACTTTAGAAGGCGATGCTCTCGGACAGGTTAAGGAGATTACAAAGACTGTATTTGTCCCTGATGCTGAAGGCACATATTTCCTTCTGAAGGACGGAAACTACACAACTAAGGCACCTACTGCGGACACTACTGAGGTTATTGACGGTACCCAGACGACAATTAACGGCACTAAAGACAAATATGTTGCAGCTACTGGATCTGAAACAAATAAGAAGACAGTTGACGGCGTAGGCGATTTCCTTGCATTCAAGAAAACCACTCTTACCACTTATGATACAGCAAGTGCTACAGCAAAGAAGTATGAAGTAACTACAGATGCGAACGGTATTATCACATTCACTGGTCTTGATGCAGGTGTTTACACATTAACCGAGACCGAAGCTCCGAAGGGATACAATGCTCTCCAGGCTCCGATTTACATCAAAGTTGATTACACTGCTCCTAATCCAAATGATGGGGATCATGAATGCACATGGACTGTTGCCGCTTACCAGGAAAAAGCTTGCACAAACAAAATTGCAGACTTGAGCACTACAGATCCTAACGCTCAGCTCTTCCTTGAGGAGATTGAGAACAATGCAGGCACTGAGCTTCCTTCCACCGGTGGTATCGGTACCACAATCTTCTACGTTGTCGGTGCAATCCTCGTCCTTGGCGCAGGTGTTGTCCTGATCACCCGCAGAAGAATGGATGCTTAATGACTCACTCTTGAGTTTTACGCACACAAAACATGTATTGTAGGCTACATGCTCCCTGTAAGGGAAGCATCTGCCTGCCAAATGCGTGCATTACATCCTGACGGAAATTATATCTCAGTGGACAGTACAGCAGGATAAAGAATCTACATACTACAGGATTACCCGCCGCCTCTAGCGGCGGTGGGTAATCCCCCGCTGAGTTATAGACAAAATGCAAAGGCCAGGAGCTGAGAGGACCATGTGCTGCTCGCCTTCTGGCCTTTTTATCACATTAAGCTCTTTTATATAAAAGAGCATACTCATACAAAAGATCTTACTCAAACAAAGGATCACAAGTTCTTTTGTACCTGACCATATCTGCTTATGGGCTGCAGGCATCTGGGATGCCCGCAGGCGACGGAATGGATATTTCATAAACCGATATAGTCAGGCACAAATAAATTGAATTCATTTATAAATCACAGCTCCGGGCAGTACCCCTCATCCTGATTGATCAAATCCTCAGCGATGTGCGGGATATATGAACCAGGAGCACGTACGGAAATACATATTTTACCACATCGGCTGCGAACTTCTTCCAGAATTGGTTGACAGCCTTTTTTGCATCTATCAGTCAGTCATCGGGGGTTCGTAAGTGAGTCGGAAGAACAATCTTGTCGGCCAGAGGTTTGGCAATTTAGTGGCTGTGGAGGCCACATCAGGACGGAAAAACGGTTATACCATTTGGAGATGCAGGTGCGATTGTGGCAGAACTGAAGAAATCGTATCGAGATCTCTGAAAAATGGATGGGCGACAACGTGCGGTGATCCCGCATGTGCATTTACTGCTAAAGAACAGAAGCTGCATACCCGGTATGAAGACCTGACCGGAAAACGCTTCGGAAAGCTGCTCGTCCGCGGAATGCTGGCGGAACGAAGCAGTACAGGTCAGGTTCTCTGGGATTGTCTGTGCGACTGCGGAAATACTGTTGTCGCCCCGACAGGTCAGCTGAAGGCAGGCTACCGCAAGAGCTGCGGCTGCCTGAGCAGCCCTCCTCTTAAAGACTGGGTAGGAAGGAAATTCGGGCGGCTTACAGTGACTGCCTATGAAGGCAAACGAGGCGGAAAGCATTTCTGGAAATGCTCCTGCGACTGCGGAAATGAGACAATCGTATGCCAGTCAAACCTCAAGAACGGACATAACATCAGCTGCGGCTGCCAGAACAAACTCTATGATGCCCGGACCATGGTGGATGGAACCTGCGTGGATATCCTCAGGAGCGCAGTTGAGAAAAAGACACTCCCCAGCAATAACAGTTCCGGCGTCAGAGGTGTTTATAAAAATAAACGTACCGGCCGCTGGTGCGCCCAGATCACTTTTAAAAGGAAAACAAAGTATCTGGGCAGCTTTGAGACTCTTCAGGAAGCAAGGAAAGCCAGAGAACGAGGCGAAGAGATCTTTGAGGATTTTCTGGAAAAGTTTGACAGTATTTCCGATAACTTTTCCGAAAAAACCGAAGAAGAAAAGTAAAATGCGAAACAGAAAAATGTTGTGTAAAGACAGGTGAGCACGGATTAACAGGTATCTTTTCACAAACACAAAAATGCACCTTCAGGTGTTATTACTTCAAGAGAAAGAGCCGTAATTATGAAAGCATTACTTAGAAAGATCAGACAGATACTGAAAGACCGCAGGACGCGCAGATTCTTAACAA
>JBGUNJ010000156.1:0-13517 GCA_045117315.1 Lachnospiraceae bacterium
TGTCGATTTACCTGCGCCGTTCTCGCCGATCAGGCCCAGGATCTCGCCGGGCTTTACCGCGAGCTGCATCTTGTCAAGTGCCTTGACACCCGGAAATATCTTTGTGCAATTTTTCAATTCCACAACATATTCGCTCATTCTGAGGTCTTCCTTTCATAATTCATCATTCATTGCATACAAAGAGCAAGCGCTTTATCTATTTCGCCGCCTGATGAAGCGCTTGCTCTGTTTTAACAAGCTGTCAACACGTTTACCTCATGTTGCATTCAGCCATCTGTATTTTACTGTCAAATGTCTGCAGTTAACTGTCACATTCCTGTACTCGTTATATAAGCAATGTCTATATTGAATTATTCCCAGAGGCCTTTTGCTGTCATATCTTCGATATAGCTTTCGACGCTGTCAGAAGCGACTACAGAGGAACCGGAATCGATGAACTCCTCGACGGTGCCGCCTTCGAGAACGGTAACTGCTGCATCGACAGCCTTGTATCCCATGTCATAACCGAGCTGTGCAACGTCCATGGCAATGGAGCCATCCTTGATCGCCTCGATTGCAGACTGGTTTCCATCAAAACCGCAGAGAATTGCTTTTGCAAAAGCTGCGCTTCCGGAATCCTTTACAACCTTTGAAGCAGCCATTACCATGTCATCGTTTGTGCTCAGAATAACATCTACACCTTCAGGATACTTCTGAATGATCGCTTCCATGGCTACACTTGCCTTGTCGGCAATTCCGTCACAGTACTGAACATCAACAACTTCGCCGCCTGCTTCTTCGGTGGCTTCTTTATAGCCTTCCAGACGGGCATCATGAGTCTCATCACCCTGTACGCCGGTCAGAATAACTACCTTGGGAGCCGCAATGCCGGCTGCCTTTGCTGCCTCCATAGCCGCCGCGCCGCCGCTCTTTGCCGCGTCTTTGTTGCCGGTTCCTACGAATGTGCTCTTTTCGGGTGCGTCAAAGTTGGTATCCAGGGCGACGATCACCTTGTCTGTTCCTTTCACCAGTGTTGTTGCTGTGGAAGACTGCAGAGGGCTGATGATAACTGCATCGTTGCCGCTGGAGCCCAGGCAGGTCTCGATCATGTTCTGCTGCTCGTCATAAGCAGTTGCGGAAGTGGGGGAAAGGATCTCGACTTCCACATTGTCATGCTCTTCCGCATATGCTTTCGCCCCTGCGATGACCTTGTTGAAATGTCCGTCTGTCAGCTTGACGACAACCGAGATGTGATGAACAGAATCACCACCTGCAGCTCCGCCATCGGCTTCGGTCTTCGCTCCGGAATCAGCCGGTGCAGAGGATGAAGCTCCTCCGCATCCTGCAAGCATACCTGCACAGAGCATTCCTGTCAGAGCTACTGCCAACAATCTTTTTTTCATTTGGTTACCTCCCTTTATATTTAAAATTTATATTGATACCTGTTTATTCAATTTTTTGTAAATCATACCGTTCAAGCCCTGTGCCATCATTTCAAGATTCGCTTACGAGTCTTGCCCGGGTATCCCGCGACTGAAATCCCGGGTATAGCGATGAAGATTCAAGACTCGCTTCCGGGGCAGCCGGACTGCCGCGATTTATTAACCGCTAAGGTTCAATGCATTTCATCACTTGCTGAGGGTCATATTCAGTGCATCTACGGAAGTCTGTACACCGGCTTCCACGGACATGGTCTGGTCTTCCATCTCAAGGGAAACATACTCGTTGTAGCCCATCAGGCGGACGATCGAGAAGAATTCCTTCCACCATTTCAGGTCATTGCCGCAGCCGACAGCGACATAGTTCCAGGAGCGCTCCGCCGGAACGAAGACTTCCTTCCAGTCACAGATGCCGTTGATATCAGCCACCCCGCGCTCAATGCGGATGTCCTTGCCGTGGCAGTGATAGATGCAGCCCTTCAGCGCGCGGGCAGAAGCGATCGGATCCGCTCCTACGACAACGAGATGGGAAGGATCCAGGTTGATACCGATGATAGGGCCGACCGCTTCACGAAGCTTGAGCAGGGTCTCGGGATTGTAGACGATCATCTGCGGGAACTCCTCGATGGCGATCCGCTCGATACCGCATGCCTCGCAGTGTGCCGCGAACTTCTTCCACCACTCGATGGTCACTTTCCACTGATACTCGACACAGTCCTTGAGAAAATAAGGCTGGTCCGCATGAGAAGTGATCCAGTTGGGAACAGTATCTGTCTCGCTTGCTGCCGGAAGTCCGGACATGCAGACGATCTTCTTGACGCCGAGCTTGCCGGCCAGGTCCGCGCATGCATACATGGACTCGGACCACTGGGGGCCTTCGCCGCCCTTCCACAGCTGGTTGCAGGAGCAGTTGAGTGCCGCAATCTCCATTCCGCGCTTCTCCAGTTCCTGCATGAACTCTGCGCGCTTTTCTTCGGAAGCCAGAAGCTCGGGAGTATTGACATGTGCGCAGGAGCCCCAGCCGCCTGCAGTCATCTCTACGGCGTCGATCCCCAGGGATTTTACTTTATCGAGCATCTCTGTATAGGAAAGATTTGCATATACATCTGTACAAATTGATAACTTCATTTCGATCACTCCTTTTGAATACTGTTTAAATCAGGGGGTTCCCGCCTGCGATTACTCTTTTTGAATACTGTTTAAATTCAAACCTGTTTAAATCAGGGTTTTATCGCCTGCGAAGCAGTTCTTCGTTGACGTCTGTCAGGATGACCGCATCCGCGCCATACTGCGCATATTTCCCGGCGCAGGCCTTTCCGATCCCTCTCGCCGAACCGGTTACCAGGCAGATCCTGCCTTTAAAATTTTCACCCATCTCTTTTTCCTTCTTCACGTTTCATTTTGAAAAGAAACGGTTCTGTGTCACTTTTCTGTGTCATTTTTTTTGTGTCACTTTTCTGTGTAAAGAGACGCAGAACCGTTCCCTGGCACCTAAAAATCCGACCGGTGCAGCATTTCTTCATAAGCTTTTAGATATTTGAGTAACAATTCAGTGCTATGCCAAGATCAAGGAGGGTAGTGGCAGTATCCCGGCCGGTTTTTTACATTAGTTTGTGTATAAAACCATCCTCCCGGATGACCTTATTTGTAGAATTCGGGCATTTCAGGGATCTCGATGTCTACGGAGACGCCTGTGTCGCGTGCCTTGGAAGCGCATCCGGCCGCGATCTGGGCTACATAGCCGTCCCATGCGGTCGGTCCGTCCACGCGGCCTTCCTTGCTGGCGTTGATCCAGTTCTGGAACTCGATGTTGTAGGCTTCCGGGAAGCGCTCCGACCAGTCGTGGCAGATGGGGGTCACACGAGCGTCATTGGTGCGTACCATCGCGTAAGGGGGTTCGGGGAGATTGAGCACGCCTTCCTCGCAGACGATCTCGCAGCGGACATCATAGCCGTAGTGGGAGAATACGAAGGACTCAACTTCGATGTATGTACCGGACTTGGTGGTCAGGTGCATGATCTGGGGATCCTTGCAGTCTCCGGCGTTTCTGGAACTGCGGGGGAATACGACGTCGACTTTCGCATAGTCCTCGCCGAGCAGCCAGCGGAGGCAGTCGATCTCATGGATCATGGAATTTTCTACAGACATGGGTGTCTTCCAGCCGATGCCGCCGTCGTCATAGTTGTGGTGGCAGCAGTGGAGTACCAGGGGAGCACCGTACTTGCCGGACTCGATCAGGCTCTTGAGCTGGCCATAACCGGGGTCATAGCGGCGCATGAAGCCGACCTGCACCAGGTGCTTTCCACCGGCGACTTCCGCCTCCACGATCTCCTTGCAGAGCTCGGGAGTGGGGGACAGGGGCTTCTCACAGAAAACGGGCTTGCCGGCCTTGATTGCCTCCAGTACGAAAGGGGCGTGCCAGGCGTCGGCCGCTGTGACGATGACAGCCTCGATCTCACTGTCATTGATCAGCTCTTCAGGTGTGTCAAATGCGCGGATTCCAAACTTCTCTGCAACGGATTTTCCGAAATCCTTATTTACATCCGCACAGGCGATGACTCTGCCGCCCTGCAGACGGGTATTGATGCGCTCGATATGTGTTCTGCCAATCGCACCGGTTCCAACCAGACCAATCTTTAACTCTGTCATTTCTTTCCTCCTCTTGTAAAAATGAATGTTCTTTACTGTTTATATTTATCTCCGGCAGGGCTTCCCGCGGGGACAGTGACTGGATTGCTGTAATGTGTTTTTTTCATGCTGCTCAGGAATTTCGGAAGCTCAAAGGTTTTATGAGAACGTTCTCTCAATCCTGTAAAAAATAACTCAGGCTCTCTGATTTTCTGCGCCTGATCCATACTGACGTTTCATTCCGCCTCTTCCCTTATCCTGGGTTTCAAGTATCATTGTTATTATCTGAGAGAACGTTCTCTCAGATGTTTTTAAAATTACGAGAACGTTTGGCAACCTTGACTGAAGTTTCGCGAGAACGTTCTCGTTGATAGTAGTATACTTTTTTGCAAGCTTCTTGTCTATCGGGATATTGTACAATTTTGCAGATATTTTTTTGGAGAATTGTGACAAAAGCCTGTCCCATACGGATGCAGTCTATCCATAGCAGCAAAATAGGGCGCCGACAGTTCTGTAATCTGCTAATAACAGAAAAAAAAGCGCCGACAGTTCTGCGATCTGCTAATAACAGAAAAAAAAGCGCCGACAATTCTGCGATCTGCCGACGCCCTCACTTTCGGGGAAGAAATATTATTATATCATTTGCCGGACTGATATTCCGCCCCGGCCTGTTTGATAATTCATCAAAGTAGTATTACAAACTTTCTTTGACAAGGATTTTCGCATCCATATATACGGGATCCCGCTCCGGCATAGTGCCGTACACGAGATACTCGATCAACAAGCGGAAACTTATCCTGCCCTGCTCGACAAGATTACCACCGATCGTACAGTCCACGACCCTTGCGCGTATCAGGTCAAGAATCTCCGGGTATTCCTCGAAGGAAACGACGCTGGTCTCTTCTGCCTTTCCCGCTTCCCTGATCGCGCGGCCGACTGCGTCCACGCCGCCGCAGGCGATAAAGATCCCTCTTATATCCGGTTCTTCCTGCAGCAGCCTTTTGGTTTCTCTGTAGGTGGTTTCCCTGTCTTCAAATCCCTCAACATATCTGACAATTTCAATTTCCGGATAGTTGTCACGGATAAATCCTGCAAACTCTGTTGTGCGGGTATTTACCTGATCATGATAGATTTCCCTGCTCATGGAGTTTGTGATCACAGCAGCCTTTCCATGTCCGCGGAGAAAAAGTCCCATCATCCTTCCGGCGATACGGGCACCCTTCACTGCGTCATGCCCCACATGGCACAGCCGGTCGCCTGCCAGGTCACTGTCAACAGTGATGACAGGAATATTCTTCCGGATAATTTTCTGTACCGCATCCTCAACTCGTCTGGAATGATTGGGGAGAAGAATGATACCATCTACTTTGTCTTCCTCAGCCCTCTTCAGAAGCTCCAGCTGACTCTCTACAGCCATGAACGGAGATGTGTGAAAAGACAACTCTATATCGAAGTTTACATCCTTCATTTCCCGGCGGATTCCCTCCGCTATATAAGGCTGCGCATCGACATCCAGAAGCAGTACCGCAATACTGTACCTTTTTCCGCTTCTCTGCAGGGCGCGGCCGGCAGGATTTGTCTTATATCCAAGCTCTTTGATAATGGCGCGGATATTAGCCTCTACTTCCTTGCTGACCCCGCCTCTGTTATGGATCACCTTGTCAACTGTCGAAATATGTACGCCTGCTCTTTCAGCAATCGTTTTTAATGTAACTCTCATTTTCTTATCTTCCCTTAGTAGTTTAAAATCCGGTCACATCATAAATATACCATGACTTTGCATCCGGGGACAGGTAGAAAATCCCTATCCGCGGCCGTGTCATATAAAAATATCGGTACAGTCACTGATGAGACTGTACCGGTATATAAAATCCGACTGATAACCTGCCAAAATCACAAAGGGGACAGGCGGCATTCCTGCCGGATTCTATTGCAGACCTTAAAGACAGGGGAGAAGGGGACAGGGGGCGGGAGAAAAAAGACAGAGAACCATCCCCTACCTGAGAAGCATCTCATACCTGAGAACCATCCCCTACCTGAGAAGCATCTCATTCCTGAGAACCCTTCCATACCTGAGACCCCCCATTCTTCCTGGCTTTGTACCGGAATTATAATATGGGAGATTGGTCCCGGAACACGGGCCGGAAGGCAGGAGACAAAGAACCGTCCCCTGTCTCCTGACCCGTATCCCGGGACCGACTCTGGCGTCCTTTTATTCTGTCTGTCCACAGAATATTCCGGACAATGCACGGGATCCATTCTTATTCAGAATGGTCATCTTGACTGCTTTGTATGTTTTGCGTCGAATACTTCCTTGAAGAAAGCAACGGTGTCCACGGTGCTGACGTTGATGCTGAAGTTCTGTTTGCCGCCCCTGAGGTTGAAGATGACATTGTAAAGTCTGTCATACTTCCTGGATTCGACCACTTCGATATCCTCAAGGTTCTGCAGGGCAACATAGGTGATCTTGTAGCCGTACTTGTTGGTAGTGGGATCGTAGTCGACCGGCTTCTCAACGACTTCGAGCTCGTCTGTGCTGTAATAGCAGACGGAGGCAGGGATGTAAACAGGGGGCATGAGGATGTAGCTCTGGTGCATGCCGATCCTGGCATTCTGAGCCTGTGCAGAAAATTCGTTGAACATGTTGACGAAGGTCGTATCCTGGAGCTGGTCAACCGTGATCCTGTCTACGGGATCCGGGAACTCGACCGGGTGCTTCGCGGCATTATTCCGGATCGCCAGGATGACCTTCTGCATAACATCAAAGGAAATCCTGTTGAAAGGAACGACGATGGTCTCCCCGCTCAGCAGCATGATGGTGACTTCACTTGACAGCAGAACGTTCTTGATCGTAACGGCAACGACATCTTCATACTTGACACTGATCACTCTAACGACCTGTGATCCTTCTGTCCTGCCGTAAATAGTCAGGTTATTTTTGCTGACCGCAATGATATAGTCATACAGGTCCATTCCCGGCTCTGCATCCTGACGGTCGATCTGGCGCGGAACCTTGACCATGATGGTCCTGTCCGGGTCCGGATGGATATAGGGCACGAACAGTTTCGGCAGTGGATGTACTTCGTCGATCTCATATACCCATGGTCCAAAGGCATCATATTCGGATATCATAAACTCTACCTCCTGAAGGGCTCTATGACCGGCAGGCTGACACCTGCCGGATTTCGCTTTTCCTGCTATGCCGAAGCACTTCAGTGCGCAGGCATTTCTATAGAAAACAGCAGCCGGTTTTTTCGCCTGGCTGCTGTTTCCTTGTTGTCGGAATTGCCCAAATGCTTACTTTAATGTTTATGGAATTGCACTCATATCCATGATGACGTCCATCAGGCGCCGACCATGATATTCCTCATCAGGTTTTCTTCCGTGATCTCATCGCCGGAAAGTTCCGCGGTGATGCGGCCCGCCGCCATGGTGTAGATCCTGTTGGAGACACCCATGATCTCAGGCATTTCGGAAGAGATAACGATGACGGCCAGGCCGTCTTCCGCCAGGCTCGCGACCAGTTTATGGATCTCGGACTTGGCGCCGATATCGATGCCTCGGGTGGGCTCGTCCAGGATGACCAGGTCAGGTCCCATGCAGAGCCACTTGCCGATGATGACCTTCTGCTGGTTACCGCCGGAGAGCAGGACGATGGGCTGTTCGGGACTGGGGGACTTGATGTCCATGATCTTCTCATATTTGTGATAGATCTCGAGGGTCTTGTCCTCGTCGACGAACATGCCCTTCTTGATGTTGGGCAGGGCTGCCAGGGCCATATTCTCACGGCATGATTTGGGAAGGAGCAGGCCTGTCTGCTTGCGGTCCTCCGTAACGAAGCCGATACCCTTCTTGACAGCTTCTTTTGATCCTTTGAACTTGACCTGTTCACCCTTCAGGGTGATGGTGCCTGCAGAATAAGGACGGACGCCGAAGATGGCCTCCATGGTCTCTGAACGGCCGGCGCCCACCAGGCCGTAGAAACCGACGACCTCGCCCTTGCGGACATTGAAGGAGACATCCTTCAGGACGCCGGGGACGGACAGGCCTTCCACCTTGAGGACTTCCTCTCCCACAACGCCGTTGGCTTTGGTGAAGTAGTTGTCCATGGTACGGCCGATCATGGCCTGGATCAGTGTGTCCAGTGTGATATCCTTGAGGACGAACTGGCCGGTGAACTTGCCGTCTCTCATGACGACAGCGGAGTCGCAGATCTCAAAGATCTCATCCATCTTGTGAGAGATATAGATGATGCCTACACCCTGGGCTTTCAGCTTGCGGATGATATCGAACAGGGCGGCAACTTCCTTCTCCGTCAGGGAGGAAGTGGGCTCATCCAGGATCAGGATCTTTGCGCCCAGGGCGACGCCGCGGGCGATCTCGACCATCTGCTGCTGGGAAATAGGAAGGTCGCGGACATAGTCTGTGCCTCTTACGCTCGAGTTGAGCTCGTCGAGGGCTGCATTTGCGTCGTCGTTGAGCTTCTTCCAGTCGACTGCAAATCCCTTATGCGGCAGGGAGCCAAGGAACATGTTTTCAGCAACGGTCAGATCTCTGATCAGGGACAGTTCCTGGAAGACCATGATGATGCCGGCTTCCTTGCCTTCATCGGGAGTCTTGAAATCGACTCTCTCCCCCATGTAGATGATCTCGCCTTCGTCAGCATGATAAGAACCGTACAGGCATTTCATAAGAGTTGATTTGCCGGCACCATTCTCGCCGCAGAGAGCTACAACTTCGCCGGGCTTTACTGTGATCGCGGCCCCGTCAAGTGCACGGACGCCGGGGAAGGTCTTTACAATATTCTTCATCTGCAGAAGATATTCTGTGTTTGCCATTGAAGAAATTCTCCCTTTTTACTTGCTTGGGAACTGTTCGCAAATAACTTCCGAAAGATGCCTGGGGTTTTCTTTCTACGAAGTAATCGAAATAGACATATGGTTTTTCGAAAGCAGCTTAGTAACAGGCCCTTTTTGGTGAAAAAGGCCCCCGGCCGGCATTGCCTGCCGGGGACCGGTTGTTATCGTTTGACTTGTGTCAGATGCCTTATATTACTCGGAGTCGGACCAGCTCACATACAGCTCATCAACATTGTCCTGGTTGATGATGGGGGTCTCGATGTAGTACTTCTGCTGTGAAGGCTGATAGCCGAGCGCGATGTTGGCAGCCATGTTGATGGCGGACTCGGAGTCGATCAGCGGGGACTGGAGGGCGTTGTAGCCGATCAGGCCCTTTGCGATGTAACCTTCAACGATGGAAGCATCACCGGTAGCTGCGCCGTAGATCGGGAACTCCTTATCACGGCCTGCGGCCTTGGCTGCGTTGTAAGCGCCTACTGCGGAGTTGTCGTCAAAGCACATGATGGCGTCAAAATCGCCTGCTTTGTACTTGACCAGCCAGTTCTCGGTGATCTGCTGTGCCTTCTCACGAAGACCGTCGCAGAGCTGGGCGTCGATGAAGGAGCCGCCGGCTTCTTCTACTGCAGTCTGCATGCCGGCCTTGCGCTCGTCACAGGTGGTCTGTCCGGATTTGCCGTCGATATAGAGGATCTTGGGAGCGGTAACGCCCTTTGCCTTCAGCTCTTCGCAGGCAGCAGTACCTGTCTGATAGCCTTCCTGATAGTTTGAAGGGCCAACATAGCATGTGACATACTGGTCGCCGTCGGAGATGACGTCGGTGTTAGCTGTCATGCAGGGGATGCCGGCTGCCTGGACCTGCATGGCCTGGGCAACGGAGGACTCGGAGTTGACGGGCCAGATGACGATGACGTCGCACTGCTGTTGGATCAGGTCCTGAACCTGCTGTGTCTGCTTGGTAACATCATCAACAGCATCCAGAAGGACCAGGTTCACGCCCTTTTCCTTTGCATAAGCAGCTGCGTGCTTATAATAGGTTGTCATGTAAGTGTCGTTGGAACCGTGGCGGAACGCGAAACCGATCTTGATGCCGGAAACATCACCAGTCGGGAAATCCGGGATCGTTGCGTCTCCTGCTTCCGCGGAAGCGGCAGGTGCTGCGGTCGTGCCGCCGGCTGCCTCTGTCTTTTCCTCTGTCTTTTCAGTTCCTGCAGGGGCGCTGCTTCCTGAGCCGCCGCATGCAGCCAGTGAAAGTGCCATTGCCGCCGCAAGGACGAGTGCCAGGACTTTACTCCATTTCTTCTTCATAACACTTTTCTCCTTTTCAAAATGAATGCTCGTTACTGATGCTTGGAATATGTTTTTATGTTCCTCTGCTAATAGCTCTCTGCTCATAGCAAATGCAGCCATTTCTTCCATCACGACAGACCGGGATACATCTGCAGTATCTGCGGTTATCGTTTCTGTTTTTATTTGCCCTTGTTGAACGCCTCTTCAGCCGCTTTCAGAGCCTCCGCGTTACGCGCATCTGTGATGAGCTTGTCAGCGATCAGGACTGCGATCATGATAGCGCCGGTACAGAATGTGGATACCCAGGGGGCCGCGCCGGTGATGGACATGATGTTGATAACGATACCCAGGATCATGACGCCCACCAGGGAGAACCAGAGGTTTCCGTAACCGCCCGAAAGCTTGGCGCCGCCCAGGACGCAGGCCGCGATGACCAGCATGTGCATGTCAGGCCAGCCGAGGGCAGGTGAGGAGGAACCGAGGGAAGCAGCGTAGAGGATGCCGCCGAGGGCGGAGCCTACTCCGCAGATGACGAAATTGATGAAGATCGTCTTCTTGACGTCGATACCCGCGTTGGCGGATGCCTGCGCGTTGCCGCCTGCCGCATAGGTGTTGCGGCCGTGGTTGGTGAAGCGGAGCACGAACCAGGCGGCGACCATCAGGATCAGGTAGAGGATGCTGATGTAACTCAGGGGTCCCACCTTGCCGATGCCGAACTTAAGGAAGTTCATGTTGGGGGCTACGATCGACTTCTCATTGGGATAGATGTAAGCCAGACCGCGGCAGCCCAGCATGGTCGCCAGGGTCACGACGAAGCCGTTGATGCCTACATAAGCGACCAGTGTCCCGTTGATGACGCCGACAACAGCTCCCACCAGCAGGGATACGAGGACCGCGCCGAAGATGCCGATCTGGTTCTGCAGTCCGCAGGAGAGCGCGGCTGTCAGGGAGACCAGGGTGCACAGTGACATGTCGAAATATCCGTTCAGGATCAGGAATGTCATGCCGATCGCCATGATGCCCTTGATCGAGTTCTGGTTGAAAACGTTGAACAGGTTGGCAGGTGCAAGGAAACTCCGGTCAAGGATCGTCGCGACGATGATCATGAGGATCAGGATCGTGATCGCGATATTGTTTGTTAAGAATGATGTAACTTTTTTCATGACTTCCTCACCGTTCCTTTCGCTCTAAGATCCAGGAATACTGCGATCAGGATGATAATACACTCTGCGATGTACTGGTAATAGACGGACATGCCCAGGATAACGAAACCTGTCTTCATGATGCCGATCACCAGGGCGCCGACAAATGTACGATAGATGCTGCCCTCGCCGCCGGCAAGGTCCGCACCACCCAGGATGACAGCGGTGATGACGTCGAACTCATAGCCAAGGCCCATGGTAGGCTGTGCGCCGCCGCCTCGGGTCGCGAGCAGGATCGCCGCGACTCCGGTCGCCAGGCCTGACATGATGAAGGTCGTCATAACGACCCAGTTATCATTGATACCGGAATACTTACATGTCATCGGGTTGGTACCTACTGCCTTTACGTTGTGGCCGTAGACGGTCCTGGTGAGGACGATACCGTAGATGACACAGAAGATGATCATGATGACAACTGAGATCGGGATGATGCCGATATTGCCCTGTCCCGCGTTGACGAGCCAGACATCCGGGTTGTCAAGGCTGACGAAATTACCGCCTGAATACAGCAGCGTCAGCGCCTGCAGGACGTTCATCATACCCAGGGTCGCCACCATGGAGTTCAGGTGCAGGTAACCGCAGATATAGCCGGTCACAATACCTGATACACAGCCGACGAGCAGTGTGACAACGATCGCCGCAACAGGTCCCATCTTGTTCGTCGTCATGATGACGACCGAACCGCACAGGGAGAGCAGGGAACCTACGGAGAGGTCGAAATTGCCGCCTATGATGGCATAAGTCATGCCCGCTCCCATGACCGCGATGACCGCGATCTGCCGGAAGATATTCACGATATTGCTCTGGGTAAAGAACGAATGCTCGATCATACCAAAGATCAGGAATATCACGATACCGGCTACCAGGAGCATCTGGCTTTTGATGAAACGTACAAAGTCAAAGCTCTTTTTGTCTTGCATATCAAATCTCCAACTACTTTGAATTACTGTAACTATTCAGAGCTGCCGGACCCCTTTTTCCCGCGGATCTTATCCGCACAGAAAGCCGGGTCCTGCGGCGAAAACCGCCGCACGTCAGCTCATCTGCCAGCGCATTGGGATGCGGTTTTCGCAGGTATCTTTCCAGAACCCCGCGGGACTCTGAAGGGATACGGTTGTTTAACAGTTACCCCTCCCGGCCCTGACATGCCGGGACTAAGCATAAAGGCAATCCCCCTTTCTGTTTTGATGAACAATTTGATGAACATTTACTCAACTACATGACGCCGGGCTGCCCGCAAGAGTGCAGTGCGGGACCGGATCCGTAGTTTCTTGTCATGACGGCCACCCACCTGAATGTGCAGCAGCCATGGAAACAAGCCTTGGTAACACTTTTCAGTAATACTTTTTCAAATTACCTTTTTCAGCAGAACTTCTTTTTGTGTAATTTCTTTTTGTGACAATTTTTTTCAGTAATGCTTCTTTCAGTAATGCTTCTTTCAGTAAAACTTTTTTCCGGCTGTCTGTATGATCGACATGTACCAGATGCAGACAAGCATGATGGCGAGCATGACAGCCATCTGATAATACGGGAACTGCAGGGCCGGGTTTCCGGAAGCCAGGGTGCTGTACACGCTTGAAACGATAAGCAGAAGCCCGCATCCCATAATCCTGGGGAAAATATAGCCGATATAGCCTTCTTTATCTCTGCACTGGCTCCAGACCATGCGGCGGTCCACCATCAGGACCTTATGGACGAAACCTGTATACTTTGCCCTGAACGCCAGTATGAGAAGATAGAGACCGAGCAGCGCGAAAGTACCGTTGATAATAAAGTTCACATCATTCATATCATTCACATTTTCCCTGTGGAAGAAGCCGGTTTTCATGAAACGGTTGCTGTTCCGGTATTATCTGCCGGTAGTTCTCTTTCGATGATCTCTCCGGCTTATCTGCCCGGGAGTTCTCTCCAGATGCTTTTTCTCCGGCTAATTTGCCGGGAAGCCTTCTTTCGATGATCTCTCCGGCTTATTTGCCCAGAAGCTCTCTCTCGATGATCTCTCTGGCTTCGGGAGCCTGCTTCTCCATCTTCTCCGGGAATCCGAAGTAGGATACGCATGCGATGTTGTCGCCGCCCACCTTGGGAGCATCGGGTTTAAGCTGTTTGTTGGCGAAATCCATCTC
>JBGUNJ010000157.1:0-19573 GCA_045117315.1 Lachnospiraceae bacterium
CCGCGAGGCTGTGGAGCCGGTCTTGTGTAAGCGACACTGCTCAGCTGTGAGATGTGTCACTTCTCTTATTCAGTTTTGAAGGTATGACAATGAAAAAGAACCGCGGTGCGGTTCTTTTTTTTGCTTTATAATACAGCCCGTGAAATGTATTTTCCGCCTCGCGGCGGACACAGGCCGGTCGGGGGTAGAGGGCGCAGTTCGGATAAAAAGTATTGAGGGCAGAAGTGTACTTACATAATTGTGGCCATGGGCGGGAGCTAACAGACCGCAAGCAGTTTGTGAAAAAGTCCGCAAATGCACGAGCGGGCTCGGCATTTGCAGACTTTTTCTCCCCGCTTTAATCATATTTACATATTTACAGATATAAGTGCTGGAAGCTGATCTCGCCGCCAAATCCGATTCTGAGAACCGAAAAACTGCAGATTTCGTAAAGCCCCCAGTTGCGTACAGTGGCCTTGGGGTCTCCGACCAGGCATCCAGGGTTCAGAAACAGTCTCTTCCCGTTTCTTTCCCGGATATCTGCGAATTTATGGGTATGTCCGAAGATGACTATATCAGCATCCCACATGTCAGCACGATGCGAGAGGAGGTCTGTATTGGGGACGTTATATTCTTTTCCGTGGGTCATCAGGATCCGATGCGAAATGTTGGGATTTCTTTTATCACCTGCCAGTTTTCCGAGCAGTGATGGAGGGGTAATTTTTTTCAAAATAGAAGGGACAGAGTTGTAGCCTGACGGGAAAGTGGAATATTGCAATGCGGTTACTTTCTCTATGCGGGGATATCTCTGCGATGCGTCGGTTTCATGCCCGGGATAGAGTGAAAGACCAGCTGTCTGGTCAGCAGAAGTCATAGAACAGCCCGCTGTCTGATTCTCAGGGGACAAAGAAAGACCGGCTGTCTGATCCTCAGGGGACAAAGAATGGCCCGCTGTCTGGTCAGCAGGGGACGGTGCATGATCTGCTATATCGATCAGGAGCTCTTCGGGATAGTCGCTGTTGAGGTAATAGTCGTTGTTGCCGCAGACAGCATAGCAGGGGACGGAACCGGCAGCATCCTGAATTGCGGACTGCTCTGATTCGAGATCGCCTGCTATGAGTATGGCATCGGTCCGGTCCAGCTTGCGGAGAGCCAGCCTGATATTATCTGAATAGGTATGGACATCTGAGCAGACAAGAAACTGAAGCATGAAAAACCCCCTTGCAAAAAAATGCGGGAGAATCGGTTCATTTGAGAGGACCCGGCTGTTTAGGCCAGAGGCTTTACCTGCAGTTTAAAAGAGCGTCCAGACCCATGATCAGGTATGAAGCCGCAAAGGTATAGGGACCGGTTCGGGGAGCCTCAATGTCGGAGGGCAGGTAGCAGCTCTCGTTGACAGCAGGAGAACGGAGATCGCCGGAAAGGATTCCGGAAGTGCGCCGGAAGACCTTGTTCATTTTTTTTGAGGAGAGGTCATGGTTTTTTCGAGCCGCGGCCAGGGCCTGCATGGCATAGGCGGATGCAATGTGCTTCCAGGGGGTATGGGCGATGTAGGTACCTCCTGCGAAGGTGCCGTCAATCGATTCGGTTTCCACCTGGCACTTCTCTTCGACAAAACGGCGGTAGATGAACTCGGCCGCCAGCTTAGGGTCGTAATCATGGCGGATCTCTTCTCTGACAGATTTCGGCAGATCATAATAGAGCAGAAGGTACATTGCGGTGACAGTGAGCCGGGGTGAATCCGAGGCGCTGTATCCGAATGTGCCCCCGCGGTTTTTTTCATAAATACCTGTGAGGAACTGCCGGAACTCCGTTCCTTCCTCGGGACGTTCCAGATATCCATAGCGGAAAAGGGCATTCAGGGCCCACCAGGTGTTCACAAGACGGGCTTCTTTTTTTGAGGCCTTCAGGATGAGGGGCCCCCAGCCGTCCTCCGCATGAAGGAACCAGAGGTTGGCAGCTATTTCATCGTATAGATCAAAGCTTTCGATGACCCCTGCGGACTTCTGCTTTTCAAGCGCGACAAGGCAGAGAAGCATGGAAGTGTTGATCACGGTCGGACGGTTGACAGTCCGGCTGGGAAGGCCTGTGGGCAATACAGCCTCAATGATGGTCTGGAGTCCGCCGCGGTAGGATTCGCGTTTTTTTTCATAATATCCGGTGTTGCGCAGAGCCAGAAGCGCTTCGCAGGTGTTGGCGTACTGGGGCTCGGACGCGGTCCCGGTGATGCCCCAGTGCGCGGGGCGGGAGAGCAGCCAGTTGAGCAGGGAGCGCTGGCGGCTGCGGATCTGTCCGCGGATCTTACGTTTTGTAGAGAGGCTGAATCTCAGATCTTTCAGAAAAGCACATATTACCGGAGAAATGATGAACCAGATCAGCAGCACGACCGCGACAGCCGCGGCAATGAAAGCAGAGGAGACCTGGCCGATTTGAAGCGTGCCGGGATCGATTTTAAAAAAACGGGCAGCGGCTATGGCAGCCGCGCCCAGAACTGCTGTTATAATGATTCGGATAATTGTACTCATAAATAGATACTCCTGTGTACATTGACGGGTACCGGATCCCGGAAAAAGAGAAGTTTCCGCAGAGGAGACTTCCCATGGCCTTCATTCCGGGAAAAAAGCTGCTTCCTTAACAGGAAGAATCGGAAGAACAGGAAGATTCCTGCGGCTGTCATTATTCGGGGGGAAGCGAGATGCTCCCGAAGTCGAAAATGTCCCCCATAGTGAAAGTGTGGCCAGAGAAGACATCGATTACAAGTTTGCGGAGCCGGTCGAAAGACTTGCTGTCACGGCTCTCGATATACAAATGGGATGTCGTTCTCGCGTCAGCCAGTCCGTCATGCTCTCTGCCTGAGAAGTCCAGTCCTGCAAGAGAGACGGCCTTTCCGAGATTCAGTACATTCTGCATATGGAGCAGTTCGCAGAATTCGTACTGGAAATCGCGCCAATGGTTAAACATATAGGACAGACCGGCCAGATCATCCAGATGCTTCAGACGGGTCTCGTTGAGGAACTGCCAGATATCGCTGTCGCTCCAGGAGTATATTTCATAGTCTTCTCCGCACCATTCGATGAAACGCGGAAGAACAACGGCGATCGGGGCCGCGTCTGTGATGTCAGCCGTTGTGATACCTGTCAGTTTCTGAAACTTGGAGTAGATCTTTGTGACGTATGCAGGTTTTACAAACTCGCAGAAACTGCTGATTTCTTCATTTTCTTCATTTAGTTTTACCGCACCGATTTCAATGACCTCCTGCGTGCAGATTTCTCTTTCGTCAGTAAAGCTGCGCGGAATGGGATGCATTTCCAGGTCAATGAATATTTTTTTCATTTTGTTCTCCTTGTGTATGATCCGGAAAACGTGCAGGGCTCCAATGCTGTGTCCGGTCGTCTGCTTGTAAAGGCGCTTTATCAATTTGAGGTGCAGTCCGATTACATGAAAACAGATTCATGGTATCTGCTTTTGTGCCTCTGCCCTGAACAAACTGATTTTAACATATTTGCTGTAAAGGGTCTATGCCGGCACTTTTTAAAACCAGTCTTATGCCTCCACTATTTGAAAATCTGTCGATCCAGGCACTATTTAAAAATCTGTCTATCCCCGCACTGTTTAAAACCTTTCTTAAAATCTTTCTTAAAATCTTACCCGGCACTATTGAAAATCTATCTTAAAATCTTTTACCCGGCACTATTGAAAATCTATCTTAAAATCTTTTTCCCGGCACTATTGAAAATCTATCTTAAAATCTATCTTAAAATCTATCTTAAATTATTTTAAAAACCTTTCTAAAAATCTATCTTCAATCCTTTCTCAAATCCTTCATTTGGCACTCATGAAAACATGTCTTCAGTAGCTGATGTAATCTCAGCAAACCCGGTAATCTCCGGAAAACAAACTGATGAGATAAGATTAAACTTGAAATTAATATGTGATAGTTATATCATACCTTTGCCTGCCTTTTGTTTTTTTGTTCAGGGAAATAATTCTATGAAAAAAATCAGCATTTCTTCTTCAGGAATCTTCACAATAAAAGAATATGAGATGGATCCGGGAGAGGATTTTGTCTCACTGGTGCGGAAACTCTGTGCGGGACCGGAAGAGGTCCAGGAAGTCATACCTTATGTTTTTGAGGGCGAAGATCCTCTGGGAATTGACGCCAAACCTGTTTCTGCGGAGGAATTTGAAAAAATGTATCCCCGCATGAAAGAGTACGGGCCCGGTCTGGCATTTGACGTGATCGTGCGCAGAGAGGGACATCCGGTCACAGTCGAACTGACAGAAGGCAGTAATGTGATCGCTGTCAATTCTCTGGATAAAGAGGCGGAAATCGAGGATCTTCTCGGAGCTTTGACAGAGGAAGAGTCCGGGAAGAGAGAAGGGTCCGCAGCGAAGGAAGAATCTTTAAGGAAAGAGGAATCTTTAAGGAAGGAAGAGCCCGGAGCAAAAGAAGGGTCCGGAGCAATGGAAGAACCCGGAGAGAGAGAAGGGTCCGCAGCGAAGGAAGAACCCGCAGGGAAAGAAGCGGTGGCGGCGGTCCGGGGCGCTGCAGAGTGCACAGGTGCAGACAGCTCCGATATGAGCCCGGAAGCTTTTTTGAAAATATTGTCTGTCGCGGAACGGCTCAAGTGCAGCACGCGTCACTGTGACACTTCAAGCGGGCGCAGGGAGAGCGTGGCCGAGCACAGCTGGAGGACCGCGCTGATGGCTATGCTGCTGAGCGGGATCGGGGAATTTTCACGCCTTGATATGAACCGTGTGATCAGGATGTGCCTGATCCATGACCTGGGAGAGGCTTTTACCGGAGACATTCCTACTTTTCATAAGAGCGCGGAAGATGAGGACGAGGAGTTCAGGCAGCTCACCGCCTGGATCGCCTCATTTCCGGATGCCCAGCGCAGGGAATTTGAGTCCCTTTTTGCGGAGATGCGCGAGAGGAAGACCACGGAGGCCAAACTGTTTAAGGCGCTGGATCGAATAGAAGCTGTGATCCAGCACAATGAATCGGACATTTCCTCCTGGCTCCCGCTGGAATATGACCTGCAGTTCACTTATGGGAGAGAGGATGTCAGGCAGTCCGACTTCCTGAAAACACTCAGGGACAGGATTGATGACTGGACCAGAGAAAAAATAGATGCGTCAAAAGCGGAATCGGGGGGAGACCCTTCAAACCCTGATTTATAAAGACCAGACTCAATTCAAGTATTACAGTTCAGGCCTGCCTCTACAGCGACGCATAAAAGGCGCATTTTTTCAGCAGGCTGTAACAATCAAGTAAATCAGTTAAATCAAAATGAAGTATAAACTTGTCTATTTACCGCATGATGTGGTAGAATGATTCGTATTATTTTGACAGTCCAAAAAGGAACGACACAAAAGAAAACAGAAAAGCGATCAATATCGTCGATAGGATATTTTTCAATCACAGTTTTTGTACTGAAGCGCTGTACATTCTGAAGACCGCACCGGAGAATCCGCTTTCGGGAGAATCTCACGCGTGTCTTTGTATCAGGCGCTTTGGCATGGAGGTAAGAGTGGCAAAAGATAGTGCAGGGCCGAAATTCCGGCATGAACTAAAATATCTGTGCTCAATGGCCGAACTGAAGATGCTGGAGGCCCGCCTTCAGGACGTCATGAAGCCGGATCCTCATGCGGGCAGCAATGGATGCTATCTGATCAGAAGCGTCTATTTTGATGATTTGTATAACCGATGCCTGAATGAGAATGAGAGCGGCGTCAGTCCGCGCGAAAAGTGGCGCGTGAGAATATATAACAGCAGCGACAGGCGCATTTCGCTTGAATGCAAGCGAAAAGAATACGGTATGATCCTGAAAAAGAGCTGCCTGATCAGCAGGGAAGAGACAGAGAAGTTGATCAATATGGACTTTCTCCCCATCACGGCAGAAAATCCCGCGCTGCTGAACAAGATGCTCCTTCTGCAGCGGACTCAGCTTATGCAGCCAAAAGTGATCGTTCAGTATCTCAGAAGACCCTTTGTGTGTGATGAAGGGAATGTCCGGGTGACATTCGACATGAATATCACCTCATCGCCGGCCTTTGACAGCTTCTTTATGAAGGATATTCCGGAGCGGCCGGTGCTTCCCAAGGGGCAGCATCTACTTGAGGTCAAGTTTGACGAATACCTCCCGGATTATATTTATCATGCCATCCAGATGACGAATATGAGACTGGAAACGTTCTCCAAATATTATCTGTGCAGACAGTACAATCTTGGAGGACTTGCTCTGTAGGCCGTCAGGCGGGTTCTGCGGGGGAGCGGAACACGCCGGGCTGTGAGCAGCTTTAATTGAATGTTTTGTGAACGCATTACGTAAACACAAATAGGAAAGGAACAGGATATGTCATTTTCGGATATTTTTAAAAAATCATTTCTTGAGGGTTATTCAACGATAGAGCTCGGAACAAAGGGAATCATTGTTGCCCTCTGCTTCTCGCTGGTGCTGGGTCTGTACATCTTTTTCTGCTACAGACTGCTGACACGCAGGACCTTCTATTCCAAAAACTTTAATATTTCTCTGGTCTGCATGTCCTTGATCACCACGGCCATCATTCTGACGATTCAGTCCAGCGTCGTCGTATCCCTCGGTATGGTCGGTGCTCTTTCTATCGTGCGTTTCCGTACAGCCATCAAAGAGCCTATGGATCTGGTCTTCCTGTACTGGGCTATCAGTGTAGGTATCATCTGCGGCGCCGGTCTCTCCGAAATTGCCATCATTCTTTCCCTTGTAGTGACAGTGGCTGTCTTTGTCCTTGGCCGTATTCCGCTTGGACAGGCTCCAATGATCCTGGTGATCAGCGCACAGAATGACAAGGATACAAATAAGGCGATCCGCCAGATCGTGCGGAAATATTCCCGCTTTTACACTGAGAAATCCAGAAATATTTCAGGGGGCCAGCTCAATCTCGTCATCGAGCTGTCTGTGAGCGGAGGCTCTGAACTGACCTCTGAACTCTCTTCACTGAGATCAGTCAACTCTGTGTCCCTGCTCTCCCATGACGGAGAAGTGACATTCTGATGTTTTGACTTTTACAGAGACGGATCCCGGCGTGCTGTCTCCGGACAGCTTCTTTGAAAAAACGCTCTGACAGTCCCATTGAAAAAACACTTTGAAAGTCACATTGGAAAACACTTTGCCGTATGCCTGCTGCATTAAGAGGCGGCACTGAAAAACGGCATACAAAATGAAAAGGATTCATTGAAAATGGTTATATCCGGATTTGATTATCAGATGTACCAGGATGAAATCGCGGAGCTGCGTGACGAGATGACGCAGCTCCTTCTTTCTATGGAGTACAAACACCAGACTCTGTCCCGGACGCAGTTCCAACAGTGGTGGGAAGGAGAGGGCAATCTGCGGAGATACTACGAATGCAAGGGCAGGATCGAGCAGATCGAAAGCTACCTTTCCCGTGTGCGGGTCGAGGAGACGGAATACCCCAAAATGAGGAGGGGAGGTCTCATCGAACGGCACTATGGAGCCGGGGAGAATGATAAAGAGTTAAATGATAAATAAGCGAAATGATGAGTGAATGAATGGAGGTCAAAACCGCAACCATGATCAAAATGATTGTGACAGATATAGACGGCACATTGATGCCGGAGGCTTCTCCCATACCTTCTGAAGAGGTGCATGGAGTGATCAGTGAGCTCCTTGACCTTGGCGTACGCGTGGTATTGGCAAGCGGAAGACCCTATTCAAGTCTGAAAAACCTCTTTCCCGACCTGGGAGACAGGCTGATCTTTTTGTGTTCCAACGGAAGTGTGGTGATGGAAGGCAGCCGGCCCCTTGACGCAGTTCCTTTCGGAACAGAGGAGGAAATCTCGCGTCTTCTCACATATGCCAGGGGAAGAGGAGAGGCGTGGCACGTCGATTCGTGGGAAAAGGCCTACACGGAGTCGGATGATCAGGCCTATCTCGATATGGTAACCGGCGTCGGGGTCGACATAGAAAAAGTCGAAGATGTGGAGGCGCTCGGCGTGCCTCTGACCAAACTCAGCATTGTCTATCCTGACGGACCCGACGGGCATTATTTTGACCCGGATATAGAGGAATACAAAAAAGAATTCTCTGTCGCTCCTGCGGGACTTGTGTTCATGGATTTCAACAGGAAAGATATTAATAAGGGCAGCGCGGTAAAACGGATCTGCGGGCAGTATGAGATCAGTCTGGATGAATATATGGTGTTCGGAGACGCTATGAACGATCTCAGCATGCTGGCTCCCGCGAAGTACAGCTACTGCTCGGTGCGCTCTCTGGACGCCCTGAAAGAAGCCTGTGCCGGTACATTTGCTCCGCCGGAGGAAGGCGGTGTCGTGGGAATCTTGAAAGAGCTGGCGGACTCAATTCGCAGGGAGAGGGAAGACTGACAGTAAAGGCCACAGGAAACCTGACGTGTTCTTCATACGCGAACGCGTAAAAAGAAATCGGGGATTGCGGCGTCGAGCGGGCTCAAATTACATTGGAATCTTTTAGCGCAACGTTACATGTCCATGCCTTCGAGAGGCGTGGACATTTTTTATGGCACGGCCCGTGTAAAGTATTTTCCGCCTTGCGGCGGACACGGGCCGGCCGGGGGCAGAGGGCGGCTCTGCCGCCTCTGCCCTATTAAATAGCTGTTAAATATTTCTTTGGAAAAAGGATCAGGATTTTCATTTCAGCCGGTCATGGTCTATAATATAAGGGACAGGTTTTACTGCTTTGGCAGGAAATCCCGGGGCGGGCAGCAGATCCGCCGACAGTAAAGCACTGTAAGGTACGATAAAGTACAGAAAAGGCAGTAAAGTACTGCAAAGTACAGCTAAGTACAGAAAAGGCAGTAAAGTACTGTAAAGTACAGAAAAGACTGTAAAGTACTTTTAAGTAAGGAGTGCATGAGCAAGTCACATTCACCTATCAGTGTGACAGGGCGTCAGGCCTTTTGTCACACTCTGCCGGATAAGAAGAAGGAGGATTTCAGTGATGAAACACATTGGATGCTTTGCTACCCGTAAAGAAGAAATGACTCATCTGAGAAGCCTGCGGGGAGATGAGATGTATGAGGCTCTCAACGAGATGATCGCCGTTTCGGAACACATCGCCTTCTTTGGGGGAGCCGGTGTCTCGACTGAGAGCGGGATCCCCGATTTCCGCAGCAAGGACGGACTTTATAATCAGCATGATGTTCGCTTTGACGCCTACCAGCCGGAATATCTGCTGAGCAATCCCTGCCTTGAGCACGAACCCAAGGTTTTCTATGAGTTCTATCGCCAGAAAATGGATGCCAGGGGAATCGCTCCCAACTTAGCCCATTACAAGCTCGCTGAGATGGAGGCAATGGGAAAACTTGACGGCGTGATCACGCAGAACATCGACGGGCTGCACCAGGCGGCAGGCAGCAAAAAGGTCTATGAGGTGCATGGTTCGACTCTGCGCAACTACTGTGACCGCTGCGGCAAGAAGTATCCTTCAGACGCGATCTATACCAGCACTGAAGCGGTCCCGCGCTGCAGCTGCGGCGGCAAGATCCGGCCTGACGTAACGCTCTATGGCGAGATGCTTCCGGAAGATGCCTGGGCAGGCGCCGGCCGTCTGATCGCCCGCGCCGACCTGCTGATCGTAGGCGGCACATCCCTCACCGTTTATCCCGCCTCTTCCCTGGTCAGCTCCTACAGGGGCAAATACCTTGTGATCGTAAACAGAGACGCCACATCCCAGGACAGCTATGCTGACCTTGCTTTCCACAAGAGCATAGGCGAGGTCTTTTCGCACATCGTGCTTTCGTAAGGAGAACCGGCACTCCTTTGTGCTGTCCCAGGTATTCAGGCTTGCCGTCAGGCATACGTCATGCCGCATGCACTCAGGCTTGCCGCCAGACATACGTCATGTGATGTCACTGCAGGCTCTGCGCTGCATCGTAAAGAGTTTAAATCCGTCCCTCCGCAGCAGGAGACCGCTGCGGAGGGACGGATTCCTGATGTGCGATGTGGTCTGCAGCGTGTGTTTTGCGCCATCAGGCATGCGGATCCATTACCCATTTTCCGGCATGGGAATCTATGTTCCGACAAGGTTCCGGCATGGGGATTCGTTTTCCGGCTTCGTGATCCGGGATCAAAACCCAAGACAGTAAGTCGAAATAACAGCGCAGACATGACGGAAAAACAGGAAAAATTATCGCGAAAATATTTTAAAAAGTGCTTGCATTATCAGGAATCCTCTGATAATATATTACTTGCGTCAGGCAAAAGCCTGAAACAAAAAGAATATGGCTCGTTGGTCAAGGGGTTAAGACGCTGCCCTCTCACGGCAGAATCATGGGTTCGATTCCCGTACGAGCTGCTTCTAAGAGACAGGAAACTGTCTCTTTTTTTTTGTTCTGAAACAGCCGGCGTGATCCATCTGCCTCGCATTGTATTGTACTGCATTTCTTTTATTGGAATGTGGATTGCATAGAAATCGCAATAACAAGGCTGGCGGAGCAGGTCGGATCGGATCCGCCGGCCATATAAACTGTCACATATATATCAGATATAAAAGAGAAAAGGACACGGGAATGTCTGAAGTAAGTCAGATTGTTCCGTGTCCTTTTAACTTCTACAGTGTTCTTCCTGTCTATGTTTTTTGTTGTGTTCTTTTTTTTACTTATTTTTAATGTTTATTGGGTTTTGTACGTGTTCTTTTGATAGCGCTGTCCGTGTACTGGATCCTTCCGCTGTACGGCAAAGACCGGAGGGCGGCGGGAGACAGGTCAGGGACCGGTCAGGGATCGGTCAGGGTAGCAGGTGGATCAGATCTTCATCGTTCAGTGTGGGAATATCGTTTTTCGCAAGGACTGTCTCGGCGTATCCGACATCATCGACCCTGAGAACGACATAGGCTGATCCCGGGACAGAGGCTGCAAAAGCGTAGACATATTCAATGTTGATGGCAGCTTTTTCAAGCACCTCAAGGATCTCTTTGAGGGCACCGGTCCGGTCCTCCATTTTGACCGCAATGACTTTTGTCTCAGCTGCGGTATAGTCGCCAAGGATTTCTTTTGCCTTGCTGACATCCGGTACGATCAGGCGCATGATTCCGAAGTCGCGGGTATCCGCGACGGAGAGCGCGCGGATGTTGATCCCTGCGCCGGAGATGGCACTTACTGCCTTGCAGAGTGTGCCGGGGACATTTTCAAGAAAAACGGACAACTGGGTAATAGCCATGGTATTCCTCCTTTATTAATTGTTCTGCAACCGCGTAGGAAGCATCCTGTGAGATGGAACCCTGTATGGAAGCAGCCTGCACAGGAGCACTCTGTATGGTAGTATCCTGTACGGGAGCACCCCCTGTGCGGAAGCATCCTGCATGATAGCACCCTGTATGGGATAGTTTCCGGCGCGGTCATGGTCTTAATTGACACATATGCGGATATTTTTTTCAGTCATTTTTTCAGTCATTTTTATCAGTCATGCAGCTTGCGCTTGTCGATGACTCTGACTGCTTTGCCCTCTGATCTTGCAATGGACTTGGGGGCTACCAGGTGGATCTTGGGGCCAATACCCAGCATGGAACGCATGGCTCCGTTCAGGGCCTTTTCCCGTGCCTGGATATCGGAGATCTTGTCGGAGAACTGCTCGGGGGAGAACTCGACATAGACATCGAAAGTATCTGTGTTGTTGACACGGTCGACCTCGATCTGGTAGTTGGGAGTGTAGCCCTCTTTGAGGAGAACGGCCTCGATCTGGCTGGGGAATACATTGACACCGCGGATGATCATCATGTCGTCGCTTCGGCCCATGGGCTTGGTCATCTTGACATGTGTCCTGCCGCAGGAGCATTTTTTGCGGGAAAGGATGCAGATGTCCTTGGTGCGGTAGCGCAGAAGAGGGAAGCCTTCCTTGTCCAGGGAAGTGAAGACCAGTTCGCCCTTGGAACCTTCCGGAAGCACTTCGCCGGTCTTGGGATCTATGATCTCAGCATAGAAATGATCCTCATTGATATGCATGCCGGACTGTTCTTCACATTCGAAGGCCACTCCGGGACCGGAGGTCTCTGTGAGGCCGTAAATATCGTAGGCCTTGATTCCAAGACTCTTCTCGATGCCGCGGCGCATCTCTTCCGTCCAGGGCTCCGCACCGAAAATACCGGCCTTGAGCTTGTTGTCTTCGGGCTTATAGCCCTTTTCGGCCAGGGATTCGCCGATGAAAGCGGCATAGGAAGGAGTGCAGCACAAGATGGTCGCGTTGAGGTCCATCATGAACTGGATCTGGCGGTCAGTGTTGCCCGAGGACATGGGCAGTGTCAGGCATCCGACTTTGTGGGAACCGCCGTTGAGACCGGGACCGCCGGTGAAGAGACCGTAGCCGTAGCAGACCTGGCAGACATCCTCATCTGTGCCGCCTGCGGCCACAATGGCTCTGGCGCAGCACTCTTCCCACATATCGATGTCCTTCTGTGTGTAGAAGGCGACGACGCGCTTGCCGGTCGTGCCGGATGTTGACTGGATGCGCACACAGTTCTTCAGATCCGTCCCCAGAAGTCCATAGGGATATGCCTCACGCAGGTCATCCTTGGTCAGGAAAGGCAGTTTTTTTATGTCATCCACACCCTGGATATCTTCGGGCTTTACGCCTTTTTTATCCATCAGATTGCGGTAATAGGGGACATTTTCATATACGTATTTTACCTGTCTGACGATTTTTTCGTTCTGTATGCGGAGAATTTCCTCCCGCGAAGCGGTCTCGATTTCTTTCTGGTAATAGTTCTTCATGATGCTTTCCTTTCTAAATCTGTTACTCTTATCCGTAACTCTTTTATGCTGTTGTCCGGTACCGGCTCTGTCATGTACCGGACTTTGACTGTCTGTTCTTTTGCCTGATCTGATTGTCTGATACTGAGCTGATCATGGAGCCCGTCGGGAGATGTTTTTGCCCTGAAACCCGCAGACAGGCGGCGTCCTGCGCCCCGGCGGGGGAAAAGAGAATCGGCCGTTATTCTCTGTGTTCCCGTGAGAGGCAGCGACACGCCGTGTCCGGCGGAGTCTTTCGGACAAAAAACAAAAAAGGTGCGGCACCGGTTAAAGTGCCACACCCTTGTGAATGACCTGATTGGAATTTCCTTTTATCCTCTCCGCATTCTTCAGCATAGCAAATTAACCTTACTGTCGTTGCCAGTAAAGCTAAAAGTAAAGCTAAAGAAAAACCCGAAGGCGCTGTTGCGAAGATTGCGGTACATTTTAAACTCCTGATAAGACGATAGCGCAGATGGATGATCCGGAACCGGACCTGGTATCTGCTGTCGGCTGTGCTCCGCGCCCGTCCCGGCCGATAGGCCCGGACTGCTGCGTGATCATGATAGTGACTGTCTGTTCTGACTTCTGTTCACTATGTACTTTTTTGAGCTTTTTCAAAATTATGTTTTGTATAATATCACCACGATTTTTTTGTGTCAATAAAAAAATACGAAAAAGCGAAAATATGTACACCATTACAAAAGTGTCTGAATTTCGGTATGACCCATGCCTGTTCAGGGTGCCGGATGAGTACTGAAACGTTCCGGAGCTTTACTGGAACTGTTCTGAAACTGTATTTTATGCCGGCTGCATGTAAGCGCCAGGATATTATTTCATTTACAGGATGATCTTTCGGTTACAGGACGAAAATCAGCGGAAGGACGAAATATCTGTTGCCGGACGTTGATCCGGTTACCAGATGAAATTGGATTTCAGCTGTTCCCCGTTGTCGATCAGAATGTCCTGTCCTGTCATACTGCGGTTGACGTTTGTCATAAAATAGCACCATTCTGCGATTTCCTCAGGGGAGGCCCACCTGTGTAGGAGAGTCTCGTCCAGGCACTGGTCCATGAGCGCCGGATCGTCGATGATGTGTCTGTTCAGGGGAGTGTAGACACCTCCCGCGGAGATACTGTTGCTGGTGGCTCCGTAGGGGGAGATTCGCAGGGCGACATTTTTCATGTAGGCCACAACCCCTCCCTTACTGGCGGCATAGCGGGGAAACTCCGCTCCGTTGGAGGCGCTTGAGGATGCCATGAAGAGGATGGAGCGGATGGAGGGAGTGATCCCGTATTTTTCCGTGACGGCAATGGTGCCGGTCAGATTGACCTCGATCTCCCGGCCGCCCTCCTGGACGCCGGCATTGTTGACCAGCACATGGATTTCACCGGGTATGTCAGGGAGGTCTCCTGCTATATCCGCTATGATATGTGTGTAGGAGGGACAGCCGTGAATGGCGCTTTCCTCCAAGTCCAGACCGGTCACATCGTGACCTGCTGCCAGATATTTTCGGGCGCAGGCCAGTCCGATGCCCCTGCTGGTCCCTGTGATCAATATTCTCATGATAATACCTGATACTGCTCCAAAAATGGAATGGATGCTGTTCTAAGAATGGATACTGCTCAAAAAACGCTCTAAAAAAGGGTATGTCCGGATTGTAAAGGGATGATCAGATTGTGAGGAAACAGTCCGACTGCAAGATGATTTCCACGAGACAATTTCCGGATCGTGAGGCAACAGTCCGACTGTAAGAAAACTTCCGGATCCCCGGTTTACTCATACAAGTTTATAAACGCAAGATCATGGCTGCAGGTGTGGGGAAAGGCAGCTTTTCAGCCTTATTCTTTTTCGGGAAGGACTTGTGAGCCGGCTTTTACGGATTCAGCTGATCCTGCTGCAGAGACAAGAAGGCCGGAGGAGAAGATCCTTGCGGCAATGACAGAGACCAGAGCCAGGGAAATCAGCCTGTCAAGGTAGTCAGTGAGAATCTGCACAATAAAGACGCTGACCGTAAGCCCCAGTCCCGCCTTGTTGAGGAGCTGGACGATGACCGTTGATCCGGAGGAAGTGATCCCGCCGAACAGGTAAGCGCAGATAAGGGAACTGAGGATGGTGCCGGGAATGGTGATCAGCATGGCGCAGGGGATGACGGACACTCCTCTTACGCGGAAGCGGCGCGCTGTCAGGCCGGTCACGAACCCCAGGATCATACCGACCGGCATGAAATAGAGAGAGTAGATATCCAGAGTAAATCCCATCACGAGGCCGTATGCGAGAGGAGGAAGCATTCCGTAAAAAGGTCCGTAGATCATTGCCATCAGGATCGTGCCTATACTGTCCAGGTAGATCGGCAGATGTAAAAAGAGCGCGATCTGTCCTCCTATCACATTGATTGCGATCGCAAGCGCCATCATACACAGCATTTTTACGGAGAAGCCGCTTACGGGAGTGGAATTATTCATGGATGGTTTTTTGATATCGTTCATTATTTGATCTCCATTTTGAGTGCCCTGCAGGTAAGGTGCTGCCCAAAGGCAGGGCTGCTATTTGAAATGTCTTCTTTAAATCTGTGTGATAATCTGTCCGGTGTTGTTTAACTGGCGGACAGGGGAATCTTCGGGCTGTGCCCGGGCTTATTGTCTGTCCGGACCAACTGTGGGAGAAGGTACAGTTCCGACTTGTCCGTTCCCAGCAGGCTGCTGAAGAAAAGGCGGAAAAAGGCAAGTGTATCCACTTCTGTCATCACAATGGCATTGGGGGAGTGTCTGTAGAAATGCATGGAATCCACTACGCTCTGCCCGATGCTGATCCCCTGTGTCTCGATCTGCACATAGGAAGTGAATCCGCGGCAGAGGTCCTTGTCGGCAAAACAGGCAACTGCCAGAGGATCATTGATTACACAGCCGATCAGGTTTTCCCACTTCAGGTGGAAATCGAAATAGAACCCTGTGATTTTTTCCGTAAATCCGCCGATACGGGAATCCAGACTTTTTAAATAAGTCAGAAGGTCGGGAGTGAGCACGATCCGGCGCGTCACATCCAGGCCGACCATGGTGATAAGGCGGTTTCTTTTGTCCATTTCCTTATAGACGATGGCGGCCGCGTCGGGGTCGCACCAGTAATTGTACTCTGCGACAGGAGAGCAGTTGCCGTGGCTCCTGAAAGATCCCCCCATGGAGACAAGCTCTTCAATGTTGTCGAAGGCGTCGGGATGGTTCAGAGCCAAAAGGGCGATATTTGTCATGGGGCCGAGAGCGATCAGGCTGACGGGTTCCCGACGGAGAGTTTCAGCCATAAATTCAAGGGCGCTTTTTTCCTGACGGACGTATTTTGAAGGATCGGTCTCAGGCAGAAAGCTCTCGCCCAGACCGTCGGATCCGTGGGTGTCGAGTGCGTCGATATATTCCCTTCGCAGAGGACGGTCTGCTCCCATGAAGACCGGAACATCCAGGCGGCCCATGAAATCGAGCACCCTGAGGGCGTTCTGATATCCCATTTCCACAGGTGAGTTTCCGGCAGCAATTGTGATCCCCGCAACCTCTATCTGATCAGGCATAGAGAGGGCCAGCATGATCGCGAGGCTGTCGTCTATGCCCGGGTCGCAGTCAATAATTATTTTTCTTGCCATTTTTTTCTTTCCTGAATACTGTTTTGCGCATAAAAAAACGCAGGAAGAACCTGCGGCAGACAAAAACAAGAGACACACAGAGTGTCCCGGATTCTTTGTTCATATAGGTGCCTAGTTTTTTATGCTGGGAGGTTCTCGAACCAGCGCTGTCCGCTTGAACAGCGGTTGCATCATATCATATCGTCCTTTTGTTGGCAAGGACGAAAAAAAACAATCCGGTGCCGCTATTCCAGTGCCGCCGTCACAGGAAATGCCGCTATGGGGAATGTCGTTTTGGGATTGCGGATTTGGGAATTGCCCGGCGGTGAATCTTTCGTATCATACGCAATTGTGTTAAGATAATATCAGTGATCGCAAGGAGGTGCAGAAATGAATAGAAAAGACATGGCCAATTGTTTACTGTGTTTTGATGCTCCCTGCAGCCGGGAATGTTCGAAAATCCGTCCGGCAGATGTACTCAGGAGCGTCTGGTTCGGAAATGAGAAGTGGGCAGCGGCTAATCTGCCATATGACACAATGTGCATGAGCTGCCACGCGCTGTGTGAAAAGAAATGTATTAAGCCGGGGGAGGTACCGGTCAGGGATCTGATCACCCACCTCTTTTTGGAAGTGCGTCCTTCTCTGGAAATACCTGCGCCTGATGATATGGACAGATTGAAAACAGAAATCTGCGGAGTTCCTCTTGAAAATCCATTCCTTCTTTCGTCCTCCATTGTGTCCAGTACATACGATATGTGTGCCAGGGCCTTCGCAGCCGGATGGGCGGGAGCCTCATTCAAGACTATCTGTTCATTCGACATTCATGAAGCATCGCCCCGCTTTTCCGCCATCCACGGCAGTAACGGGGATATTATCGGATTCAAAAATATAGAGCAGCTCTCGGATCACAGCGTGGCGGAAAACATGGAGGTTTTCCGCAGGCTGAAAGCTGATTACCCCTCAAAGGTGATCATCGCGTCTATCATGGGACAGACAGAGGAGGAGTGGGAGGAACTCGCTCGTCTCTGTCAGGAAAACGGGGCGGACCTCGTCGAACTGAATTTCTCATGTCCCAATATGATGGAGGGAGGATTGGGATCGGATGTAGGCCAGGTGCCGGAGCTCGTCGAGAAATACACAGCTGCTGCAAAAAGAGGCTGCAGCATACCGGTTCTGGCCAAGCTGACTCCCAACGTAGCATCCATGGTTCCGGCCGGGCAGGCCGCTAAGAGGGGAGGTGCTGACGGAATCTCTGCGATCAATACCATCAAGAGTATTGTCGGGGTGGATCCTTATACCTATGTATCCGCGCCTGCCGTACACGGAATGTCTGCAGTGGGCGGATACAGCGGAAGCGCAGTCAAGCCGATCGCGCTTCGCTTTGTCTCCGAGCTTGCAAAGGATCCGGAACTTGCCGGTATGCATATCAGCGGAATGGGAGGAATTGAAACCTGGCGGGACGCGGTCGAATATCTGCTTCTGGGGGCAGGTTCTGTTCAGATTACTACAGCGGTCATGCAGTACGGTTATCGCATCATTGATGATCTGAAAAACGGCCTGAATTATTATCTGGCCGAGACCGGCTGCCATAGTATCAGTGATATCATAGGCCAGGCCCTTGACTTCCTCAGCGAGACGACTGATGTGATCGAGAGAGACACCATTGTATTTCCGTCTTTCCATCCCGAACGGTGTTTGGGCTGCGGCAGGTGTGCGATCTCCTGCTGGGACGGCGGACATCAGGCAATCACACTGTTCGAAGAAAGAAAGCCAAAACTGGACGGAAGCAAGTGCGTTGGCTGCCATCTCTGCATTCTGGTATGTCCTCAGGGGGCAATCTCTCCCTCCAGAAAAAGGGTGCCGCTCAGGAGAACGGCAGAAAAAACGGCCTGCATGCCTGACGGCAGGCCGGCAGAAGAAATCGATTGAAGGGAGCGCCAGAGCGCGGGACGCGCATAACAGCGCGTGGCTTTGATCATATAAGCCGGTGAGCCATGCTCATAATCATACGTAGTCTGTGGCATAAAGACATGTTTGTGAACGCGAGTTACTATCACAGTTCCGAAGGGACTGTGATAGTAACTGATGCAAAGCGGCATGCCGGCGCGCTTCTGCAGGCACTGGAAGAGGGAGTCCAAGATAAACAGAAAAAAGAGGAAATGATGTTGGATTCATTAAAAGAAATATTGGAAATCATATTACAATATATTGTGGAGATCAGCACAGTAGGACTTGAAATGGCAGGTATTATCGTGCTGGTGTCTTCGGCGGTAGTCTGTTTTGTCAAATGGGTCAAGAGGGACCGCGATGAGATCCGCCTGGATCTGGCACAGGGAATTGCCCTGGCGCTTGAATTCAAAATGGGAGGAGAGGTGCTCCGTACAGTTGTTGTCCGGGAGTGGTCGGAACTTGGTATTCTGGGCGCGATCATACTGCTGCGTGCGGCGCTGACTTTCCTGATCCACTGGGAAATCAACAATGAAAAAAAGGAAAAGGCGGGGAAGCAGCACAAGCCTGCCGACAAAGAATTACGGGGCGGCCGGAAAAAGGACAAAGATCACGAGGAGGATCAGGATTAAAATAAGGACATCCGGGAAAGATTCGTAAAGATTAAAAAAGCGGACAAAGATGTGAGGACAGATGATATGAGTTCTGAGAAAAGCCATGCTGAGGGCAATACTTACGGCGAACAGCTCTACAGTCTCATGTTTGAAATCGTCGGCAATAGAAAAAACGCAGCTCTGATCGAGAGCCTCAGGGGCGAAAATGCTGTCCTGACTTACCTGCTGCGTCACCCTGAGGAAGTTCATCCCGGAGACATAGCCGATGCGCTGTCTCTTGTGCCGGGCCGCATGACAGACATATTGAAGACCCTGGAGAAAAAAGGAATGATCCGGCGGGAGAAGGATCCGGAGGACGGAAGGAGAGTCCTTGTGCGCATCACTCCCAAAGGCACGCGGAGCGTGACAGAGCGCAGAGAGCAGATCCGCGAGCAGTACAGGGGGCTTTACGAAGCCCTGGGCCTTGAGGATACGGTCAGGCTGCTCGAACTTCTGAAAAAGGTCACTGCTTATTTCGATTCTATGTGATCAGCCGGATATTCAAAAAAGAACGGCCGCAAAGACCGGATATGCCTGCATATCCCGTCCTGCGGGCATTTGAGAGCGCCCACCCTATGAGCAATGTACTGCTTCGCAGTCCATCAGAGCAACGCAAGGC
>JBGUNJ010000158.1:0-17695 GCA_045117315.1 Lachnospiraceae bacterium
CAAGGTCATATCCGATCTTCTTCTCCAGTTCTCTCAGCGACAAGCAGGGCTTCTTCCCCGCTGGCAGTTTGTCGGTCGGCTCCAGCCGCCAGCTGTATACGAACTTTGGCTTCCCATTGACATGGTATTTGAACTGGTATTTTCCATCCGCCCGGATGGATTCTCCCCTGCGCAGCACTCGTCGTTTCGAGTCGCGCCTCTTTGAACTATTATCTGCCACTTCTGATTTCCTCCTCTACCTCTGGATGTTCTTCCATGTACCTCTCATATTCGCTCCGGATGATGAGTTTCCTCGTTCTATACATAGCAATGAACGGAAGCCGCTCATCACTATTGAGGAGCTGTATAAACTTCCTCCGGCTCAATCTGTAGAATTCGACTGCTTTCTCCGGATTGAACAAATCTTTTTCTTCCAGCTTAGGTCTACGCAAGTCTTTTCTGACACCTTTATAATAAATTTGCATCGTGAAGATGCAGAATTCCATTATAAAGGCGCTTCCCTTATGACCGGAATAGCGCTTTCCGCTCAAGCGGAACGATGCTTTCCTCGGGCCGGACAGGTGCTGGAAAATAGCCCGTAATCTTCACGCCTGCTTTGGCAAAACGGTCATAGTAAGCAAAAGATATATCATCCTAATGCCAGCAGCATGCGCTTTTGAAATCTCCGCGAAGCGAAATAAAAGAGGGGTAGCTGTCGGAGACAGCGCAGGGGACACCAGTTCCCTGTTGACGTAAGTCTGGCTTCATTTCGATATAAGACAGATTGGAGTCCGCCTCTCCGGCCAGGAGGTTTTCGCTCCGGTATGGTCGGTGCAGAATCAACGTCTCCCGGACGGCGTGCATCCTCGAAGAGCGCAATGCACCCGGATGGGTGTATAATTGCGCCCTCGTATTCTACGAGGGATTTGGATGGTCTATCCTTTGTCAGATAAAGTAAATTTTTCCCCTATCACTATCAATAAAAGATTGACTTCATATACGACACATCACAATCGATGCCCTGAAATTCCTTCATCATTTCCCTGGTCCTTGGATCCTCGAAAAGTTCTTCCAGAATCAGCAGCATCTGTCCGTCGGTGTACTCATCCGGGGGAAGGAAGTGCTCAAGTAATCTGCCATGGTTGCACAGTCGCCGTGTCAGTTCTCTTCCGGTCAGTTTCTTTATTTTGTTCTGGATGATTTGAAGATTCTGTTCCGCCAACTTTAATTCTTGTTTTGTCTTCTCTTCCTCAGCAATCAGTTCCGGAATAGATTTCTCTTTAATGGTTTTCATAACATCTACGTAATCACCTTCCTGCAAATATAATCTTGCGATTCTTCAACAGTTTCATTCTCCTCCTGCTTTCTGAACAAACTCCTCCACTGCCAAATGTGATGGTTTCAATCAAATGAGACCTGCCCTTCCACGGTCCGGTCCTGTCCCGGTTTTTCCGCAACGTTTTCTGGATATACGGCACGCAGAATGCATGCTCCAAATCCGTATCATCAATGGCAGCAGGCTATTCAATTTTCAAGGTGAGTGAGGGGTGAAATGAACATTCCTCTACTCACTCCAGGGAAAATTGAAAAAAGCAAAAGCACCTCTGCCGGAATTTAGCGAGTAATGTTCATCAAAAATATTTATCCCCTCACTAACCCCAAAGCAGTGATGCTGTAGGAAACCTGTTTTCTAGAATTGTTCTTCAAAAAACACAATATTTTATCCACCTAAAAAAGAGAGACTCTTTAGCTTTCCCCGGTTGGGGAGCTAAAGAAGTCTCTCTATACAAATACCTATAATCCCAAAACTGCAGTGCGTTTTAATGACTCAGCATAACAACATTTTCCGTACGTACAACTAACTCTCAATAACCTTCCGATGTTAAAAGCCACTCAAGATATTCTGAAAACGAACCTTTAAAAGGCTTAAACCAGTCTTCTCCAGAAGCCCAAATCTCCCCTCGATGCGGGCCGTTCAGAATCAAATTATAGAAATAACTACAACCCGCATAAGTGATTTCCATAGATCCATGGTGCATTGCCTTCCCCGTATAGTCCTCAATTCCATCAGGGCAGATATACCTGTGATCACATGCAAGGCAAACATCTTCTAAATCTATACCCCTATTGAACGCACATTCAGGATAAAATGGCTTATCATCCTGATATCCCTCTTGTCCAAAAGGAAATGAATATTTATAGTACTTGCTGTTTTTTTTGAGCTCTATCCCGAATATTTCACGATATTGCAATCGCCCACATCGATA
Source organism: Lachnospiraceae bacterium (assembly GCA_045117315.1). GTDB lineage: Bacteria > Bacillota > Clostridia > Lachnospirales > Lachnospiraceae > CAG-791. The sequence continues at coordinate 2,247 of JBGUNJ010000158.1, forward strand.
TCGAAACTGAGGATTTGGTTCTGGAAAACGGATTCCATTCCCGATTTCTTTCAGAAAACGTCTATACTCAAGTGGTAGACTAATCTGATTTTTTTCTTCGTACGCCTTAATGTCTTCTTCCGTAAGGCATTCATGATATTCATGCTCTACCCCTTCAAGCATTTTAAACAGATCCGCCCTTCTTCCCTGTGGATTATCCGTTTCTGTTTTTGCGTCAGCAATCTTCGGATGTTCAAAATGAATGTCTTTCTTTTTTCTATACAATTGTTTTATTTTTTTCATTTTACGTAAATCGAATGGAAGTTCTTTCTCCGTAAAGAATCCCACATCGACTACCTGCACGACTGTATCACTAATGGCAGGAACAATCACGTAATCGCCCTTTTCTATTGAAGGATCATCTGCCAGATAGCTATACACTTTTTTTCTATCCGAAAACCTGACACTCAAACATACATATGATTTCATGGCATACTCTTTTCCTGTATTAATACCTTGGGGTTGTTTATTTCTTGTAATTACTCTCTGTTGCAGGATGAAGTTTTTTATATTCCTCCTGCTCATTTTTATCCATTAAGAGCATTTCATACACTTGCTCCTCATGAATTCCCAGTGAATAGATAAAGTAATCCGCATAAGTAAACATAATTGCTCGTTTATGCAAGTATCGGGTGAGTGATTCATTTTGCACCATCGTACAATGCTCTTTCACAAGCCACTGATAATACTGATTAACATTCTGATCAAAAAAGAAACGATCCATAACATTAAGATCCTGTATTTCTCCTATTCAAGACATCTGGCTTCCAAGTTTTCCCTTCCCTCTTTGTTTATCAGGGAAATCAAAGATGTTCCATTTTCCTTCTTTCATACAAATCTGTCCTATCGATGCCCTTATAGGTTTAATCCAGAGTTCTCATGGGAGTCCTGTCGATTGTCCAGGAGCTCTCGTGCCTGTTTCATTACATAGTCAAAGTTTTTTCTCGTCACATGCCCTTTTTTCTCAAATAACGTGCGATATGCCATTCCAGTTGGATCCAATAGTATCTCCCAATCTTCTGCTTCTGTCGGAAACCAATAATTTGTGAACTCTTCCTCATCAATTACTCCGCAATATACAGGATTATCTGCTGTGGTAGGCCAATAATAAGTATGTCCAGTCTCTAATCCCATGATTTCGCCAATTCTGTCTCCCTTGTACTTACAGATAGACCACTCTTCTTTTCTGTTCATACGCATAACCTCGGCTTTGTAATTGACAAAAAGTTTTGTCACAACCGGATCATGTTTAAATGGTTCTGCGCAAGTATCAACCTCTTTATAATACTCTTCATAAGACTCGTAACCATAAGGGGTCAGGTCATGACCTATGATCTCTTCAATCTGAAACAGCAATTTTGAAGGATAATCGAAAACTTCTCCTCCATTCTTTCTTTTCCATGGCAGCACATCATATCTCTCATGCTCTTTCGGTATATAGGGCATATTATCACAGCCGGTTTTTGTAATTACGGATCCGACTACCGTATTAAGGACCTCTCAGCACTGCACTTAAGAGGCTGTCATATTTTTACTGCTTCCACACTACCACAGTTCTTCGCCATTTTCCATATTTGTAAAAGCCTCCATCATGCACGCCTCCAACATGCAGACATATCATTTTCCAACAGATATAACTGTTCTTCCCGTAAGCAAATACAATCATAATTTGAATGATCATCGAAATTCAATCCAGGAATCGCATGCTTTATCCTCGCTGCTTTTTTCCCATTGAGACGATCCCAAATCAATTCCAATCCAAGCTTTTTTTCTATCTCATCCTTATTGCTGTAGAGTGAATCAAACAGTTCTTTATTGTCATTGATATACACTTCAACAACAATGATTCCATCCTTATTCACAAGATTAATAGCTATATGCGCTTCGCTTGTTCCAATAGCAACATCATACCAATGGTCTGTTGTAGCTTTTCTAACATTAAAAGGCTTTCCTCGACTAATAAGAATTTGGTTGAACTGTTCCCAGAAAGTAAGTCTCTCAGACTGTCTCTTATTTTATTCGCTGTTATCAACTTTGATTTTACTCCGCTTAACAAAATCGTTAGGTTTTTCAACAACTTCGAATTTTGGAGCAGGGTCAGAATCTCCAATCTTATATGCATGTATCTCAATCAAGAAAAAATTAACATCATTGTTCGTATTGTTATAAAGGCCCACCACACGAAGTGATGAGCCTCGATGCTCTCGTTCAGACCACTCTGAACATTTTCTGTGTTATCGTACCTGATTCCGTTTCCCTGGAAATCTTCTGCTGTTCTTCTCTTGCATCCCTGACCAGTTCCATCCTGGCCATCTTTTCGGCGGCAATCTGGAAACCGAATGGCTTCTTCAGGCAGTCATTTCTGAACAGTTCCTAATTCATTTGAGAATATCCATCATATTGAATCTTTCAGTTTCCTTCAGGCTTTTCCAGAAGGAACGTGGCCGTGACCAATATTTCTCCGATTTTTGACCCGTCTTCATCTGCAAACTGCCATTTTCCGATCGTCAGAGGAATCCCCTCTGAAATCCTGCTTTTTCCGACGCCTTCTTCCGTGATTTCCACCACATCTCCTCCAGTCTTTTCATAATAGGATGGCTCCTGTATTTCCATTGGGCCACCGAAGGAGCCGCCTTCATACGAAAGAGCAAAGTGAATAGAATCGGGCTGTCCATCCACGAACTGCAGCAAGAGCTTCCCACAATGATCCCGGCCGGTTTGATCCATCTCCATGCAATCACTGATCGTCTCACCGACAGGGGAGCCCCCTTCACAATAGGAGAGATCCAGACGTACATATTGATATTCCTGATCCGCTTTCCAGTTGTATAGCAGGACGCCATCCGTTCCTGCTGCCAGCTCTACGACCTGCATCTCTCCCGAGCGCACAGGAGCTTTCCAGATCATGTTTTGATAGAAGCTGCCGTTTTTGTAAAAGAAATATAGCATGCAGAGAAGCAATCCAAGAATGATTACACTTGTCGCGATGAGCCATTTTTTCAATTTGTTGACATTCTGTTTTCCCTCCATAGACACCTCCATGATTGTTTCTTCCGTACGCCGGACCAGTGTCTCTTCCGAGAGTTTTTCACCTGCGAAAAATTCGGCCAGGGTAATGTCCAGAATTCCGCAGAGAGGCTGATAAAGAGAAACGTCCGGCAGACAAACACCTCGCTCCCATTTGGAAACGGACTTATTGCTGACACCGAGCTGTTCCGCGAGCTGCACCTGCGTGAGTCCGAGCTTTTTCCGATTCTCCGCTATGAAGGCTCCGATTTTGATCTGATCCACCTGTCTGTCCTTTCATTTATATCGAATTATCTTCGTAAGTGTTCCTGATAGCGCTGTGTCAAAGGGCCCTTTGCAATGAGTCATGTTACCAGAATCTCATAAATAGAACAGCCCTCATAGGTAGAATCCGGGAAAATAGCAAGACCCCCGACAACACAAAGGAGGCTGACCAAAAAAACAGCCCCCGGGTCACTGCCGGAGACCGTTATACTGTCATGATCTGTCAGGAAATGTTCAGAAATAACAAATACAGATATAATCTCCCTGTAAAATACTTTGTAGTGGCATACTTATATTTTACATGACGAGTCAGACTTTTCGAAGGATGGCTCGTTTTTTTAATGAAAAGAATCCGGCCGAAGCCGGATTTTTTCCGATTTTTTTAACGGGACTATTTTTCTCTTATTGCGACAGCCCCGTGATTTGTGTGCGGACAGGCTGCCGCAAAAAGCAGGAAATACAAAAGAAGCGGGAAAACCCGGGAAGGCTTCTCCGCTTCTTTTGCAGATTAAGGGGGATTTTACACTTTGCGTGTGTGCTGTATTACTGTTTCCAGCGCTGCAGAAATTCAACTTCCACACCGTTGGGATCCTCCGCGAGAAATCCACGGAAGCGCAGGTTTTCGACATCATTCGGTTCCGTCAGGCATGTATATCCTGCTGCCCGGATCTTTTCATAAAGGGCATCGACATCCTCTGTCTCCATTGCGAAATGCCGATAGATTCCTCTGGTCTTCACGTCAGGCTTACATTCACCGAAGTCGTCCATATAGCGGATCAGTTCCAGACGGATGCTTCCATCCAGCCGGAAATAGTGGATTTCATGGTCTCCCATGTCGACATTTTCCATTTTGGGAAGTCCGAGGGTCTCTCCATAGAAACGTTCGCTTGCTTCCATGTCTCTGACATTGATTGTGAGATGGTCTAAACGGATATGCATTTTTCCTCCCTGCAAAATATGCTCAAAAGCCGCACCGCAGTCGCCTGTACCCGGTGGACTGCGGTGCGGTCGTATGAAGAAGAGGCATGGCTTACTGCATATGTATGCGGCACGCACAGAACAGCAGATACTGTACTGCCGGCAGATTATACATTATGCATCCGCCCGATTCACTTCCTTAGTCGTACAGCAGAACAGAGATTTCTTCGCTGTCGATATTCTCGGCATTGTACCACTTGGAGCCGGTGTCAACATCTTCAACAGCTTCGCCGTTTGCAGCCTTGACTGCCAGGCTGACTGCCTGATAACCCATCTGGTAAGGATCCTGTGTGACAGAACCAAGGAACTGGCCGTTGGTGACTGCCTGCCTCTGGGAAGTACCGGAGTCAAAACCGACTACGAAGACGTCTTTGTACTTGCCGTTGGTCTTGTCGAGGTCTGTGCCGTCGTTGGTCGCGGAGATCACGCCGTTAACTGCATCCTGGTTTGCTGCGAACACACCTACAAGGTTGTCTGTGCTGAAGATGGTGTTGGAAGCGGACTGGATGTCAGCTGCGCTGGATGAAGGGGGAACAGTGACAACAATCTTGACCTTTGCGGGCTTCTCGGAAGGCTGTGTCCACTTCTCCTGACCGGAGACATCAACTGCACCTGCAAGTCCGTCGAGGGCCTCAAGATCTTTGACTGCCTCAGCGATGAAGCCGTCAACACGAAGAACGATGGAGCCGGAGGTTGCATCCTGTGCCAGAATGCCGAGAACAGTGGGATTCTCTTCTGTTCCCTTGAGGATAGCTTCCTGGAAACCGGGATCTGCGATCAGGTTCTTTGCAACGTTTGCGCCTGCATTGCCGTTGTCTGTTGCAGCGGTTGCAAGGACAGCACCGGTGGTATCACCGGGAACGCCGGAGTCAAAGCCGATGACGGGGATGCCCGCTTCCTTGGCTGCTGTCAGAGTCTCTTCCAGAGAATCTGTGTCGCAGGCTGCCAGAACGATGGCATCGGGCTTTGCATTGACTGCTGCCTTGACCTGCTCGACCTGCTGAGAGGTGTTGGTCTCAACATCAGGGCCGTTGGTTGTAACTGTGACACCCAGATCTGCAGCTGCGTCATTTGCGCCTGCGAAAGCTGCCTGATAGAACTGGTTGTTGAAGCTCTTGGAGATAATTCTGATGTCCAGAGAGCCGCCTTCTGCTGCTGCCTCACCGGTCTCTGCAGCGCCTGCATCCGATGCGGGTGCACTGCTGCCGGAACCGCCGCAGCCTGCCAGCATAGCGCCTGCGATGGCAAGGCTGAGAACTGCACTCAGTACTTTTTTCTTCATAAAATGTTTCCTCCCGATTGAAGATTTTGCTGATGCTTATCGAAATCCCTTTCGAAATGGCTGGTTTTGCGTCCTTCTGTTTCACAACTCTGCAGTGTATGATGAATGGATTATGTCGTCGCCGTAAAACAGAGGATCGCTGCTTCATTTATCAGAAACTCCGCTTTGCCGCGAAGACTCCTGTCTTTCGGTCCGCTTTTGCGGATTTTGTCTGTCCGGTCATTTTTCCGGATTTTCCTGTTCCATCAGGTTTTTCTGGATTTGCTTGCCCGGATAACATCGACCAGGACAGCGAGCAGTACGACGACACCGATCAGGACCTGCTGCCACTGTACAGGAAGACCCATGGACAGAAGTCCGGTCTTCAGGACAGAGATGACGAATACACCGAGGATTGTGCCGGAAAGGGCGCCGACACCCCCTGCCAGTGAAGTTCCGCCGATGACGCAGGCTGCGATAGCGTACATTTCCTGCCCGCCGCCGGTCTGAGGGGTAATAGTGGAATAGGTAGCTGCATAAATAATGCCTGCAAGTCCTACAAAGAAACCGTTGACCACATACACGATCACCTTCCAGTTGGAAGTCTTGATGCCGGAAAGTTCGACAGCCTCTTCATTGGAGCCCATTGCATAGGTGTAACGACCAAGGATGGTCTTGTTCAGGATGATCCAGCCGATGACAAAGAAGACGATCAGCCAGACTGCGCCGACCGGGAATCCGTTGTTTTTATAAATCACACGCTTGAACCAGCCATCTTCGGAAGTGAGGGACGGCCAAGTCTGTGTCTGCACCTTTGCGATTACGGAGCAGATGCCCAGGGAAATAAACTGCATACCCAGTGTGGCGATGAAGGGCGGAAGGCCCAGTTTGCCGACCAGGAGGCCGCTGCACAGGCCAAAGAGGATTGCGCTGAGCAGGACCAGAACGATGGCGAGTGCCACCGGCACATGCCACACATTATAGGCGACACCGCCGATCAGGGCACTGCCGACCATAACGGTACCGCAGGAAAGATCGATTCCGCCGGTGATGACGACGAAGGTCATGCCGATGGCAAGGAATCCGATATAGTACGAAGAATCCAGAATACTGACAAGGGTGTCCGTTGTCAGGAAATGATTTCCGAAAATGCTGAAAAATACGTATAAGACGACGAGGCATGCGACTGCGATGACCTTCTGCAGGCCGTCACCCTTCAGATACGCCATGAAGCCTCCGGTTTGTTTTTTATCCATTTATATTCCTCCCAGATGTGAAAGGTTTTTTGCTTTCTCACATCACAGTTTCGAGACCCGTCCGCTGCTTCCGCGCAAACGGGGTTTTTCGTCCCTCCGCCTGCGCATCCTGTGCGGAGCGCTTTTTTTGTTCAACAACCGTTCCGTTCATGAACAGTCAGTCTGTGTACTTGGTCGCAAGTGTCATGATCTTGTCCTGCGTGGCCTCGGAGATATCCAGTTCACCGGTCTTGCAGCCCTCACACATGACAACGACACGATCGCTCATTTTCAGGACCTCTGTCATATCCGAAGAAACCATAATAATGGATTTGCCCTCCTGTACGAGGGAATCCATCAACGAATAAATTTCTGCGCGGGCACCGATATCGATACCTCTGGTCGGCTCATCGAAGATCAGCACATCACAGTCTCTCAAAAGCCACTTGGCGATGACGACCTTCTGCTGGTTGCCGCCGGACAGATTTCTTACCAGCTGGCTGACGGAAGGTGTCTTGGTCTTGAGCTTGTTTACATATTCCTGTGCGACAGAAGCACATTTCTTTTCATTTACAAACAGTCCCATGTGAAGTTCCGGAATATCATAGGATGCCAGTACGGTGTTGTCCGTGATCGGAAGTCCCAGAACCAGTCCGTAACGCTTGCGGTCCTCGGACAGATATCCGATGCCGTTTGCGATCGCGTCCCTGGAATGATGAACCGTGATCGGCTTTCCCTTGACCAGGATTTCTCCGCTCTCCATCGGGTCCGCGCCGTACAGCAGACGCATGGTCTCCGTACGTCCCGCGCCGACCAGACCCGCAAATCCAAGAATCTCGCCCTGATGCAGGACGAACGATACATTTTTCACCTTGGGGGCATTCAGATTCTTTGCCTCCAGCACAACAGGCGCTCCGGGCTTGACATTGCTCTTTGACTTGGGCGCCTCAATGACCTCGCGGCCGACCATCAGTTTGACGATATCCTGTACATCACAGGTCTTTGCATCGAGCGTATCGATGTATTTGCCGTCGCGCATGATCGTGACACGGTCCGCAACCCGCTTGATTTCCTCCAGACGGTGCGAAATAAAGATAATGGAAACGCCGCGTGCTTTGAGCTGTTCCATCTTTTCAAACAGGTCCTCCGCTTCTGCCTCGGACAAGGCCGCTGTAGGCTCGTCCAGGATCAGGACCCTGGTTGCCTCATAAGACATCGCACGCGCGATCTCAACCATCTGGCATTTTCCTACTGTCAGGTTTTTGATCAGATCCGTCGCGCGGACTCCAATCTCAAAATCCTCGATCAGTTTTGTCGTCCTGGCGTTAATCTCTTTGTCATTGCAGAAGAAGCCCTTCGACTCACGTCCGATAAAGATGTTCTGTGCCACTGTCAGATCATTCATCATGTTCAGTTCCTGATGAACGATTGAAATGCCCTTTTCCTGTGCTTCCTTGATGTTTTTGAAGTGCACAGGACTCCCGAACAGTTTGTACTCGCCTGCGTAATCGGCGTGTATGCCGGTCATGATCTTGACAAGTGTAGACTTGCCGGCACCATTCTCGCCGATCAGTGCGTGTACCTCCCCCTCGAGAAGGTCAAAGCTGCAGTGGTCCAGAGCATGCACACCGGGAAAGGTCTTGTCGATGTCCTTCATCTCAAGAACCAGATTCTTTCCGTTTGTCCCCATGTAATACTCCACCTTTCTTACTCACAACAGTCTCCCTGTATTTTGCGTGTGGAATCACACCAAAATACCCAAATAAAACTGCGGCGAACACAGTTCCTTTATCTAAATTTACTATTTTAGAGACCGAATTTGAGTGGAAGAATGTCACCAGTTGAAAGTGACAATTGTCATCAGACCGAAACTGCGGGAGAAAAGCGCCCCGTCCCGTGCTTTTCCAGACAAATGACCGCTGCTGTCTGTCATTTTTTCAAAAAACAAACCTGCAGACAGGACAAATCCCGCTGCAGGCCCTCTAAACCGGTATTTCATCACACAGTTCACTGCTTTCTGGTGTATTTTTCCATGGTATTGGATATTCTCCGCAGGGAAACGGCAAAGTTGCCGCTGCTGCTGCCGGCCTCCCGAATCTCGCTGTCAAGCTTGTTGAATATATCCTCATAGCCGCTGAACCGCCGTATAACAGCAGCGTTTTTCAGCACATCGTCCAGCAGTCCGTAGTCGATTTCCTGAACCTTCGGAGGAAGATTCTGCAGATCTTTGCGTGCAGATGCTCCGTCGTTTTCCATGTCGGCACCAGCCGCAAGCTGCGGCAGAATCTGAGCGGACGCGGGCAGACTCCAGGTCTCATCCAGGACAGATCTCTGCACCTCCTCGTCTCCGGAAAGGATCTCCAGAAAAGCCCTTGCCTCGGCGCGTCCGGCACATCTTCGGCTGATTGCGCCCGCCAGCATCTCTGTCCGCGAAATATTGCTTCCTCCCGGTCCGCCCGGCATCGTGGTACAGTACCAGGCAAAGTCCTCTCCTTTTTCCACGGAATAAGGGGCGGTACAGTACTTGCGCCAGTCACTGGCCCACATCGGCGAAAAGGCCACCTGACCCGATTCAAAACCGACCATATCCGTCAGCAGGCTGCTCAGTCTGTAATGAAAGGTGACTGCCTGCACGCATTTCGTCTCGTCAAGATAGTTTTCAATCCCGTTCTCATCAAAGAGCCTCGCTGCATTGGAGGCTGCCGCCATCTCCCAGGTGTAGCCGGTCACTCCATACCGCAGTATTTCCTGTGTGCCGGAACTGGTCCCGGTGCAGATTCTGCACATCTGGTGAAATTCCCCCCAGCTCCAGTCGGCACCCGGATCATTTCCCACGTACTTTCGCAGAAAATCTCTGTTCACTGCCATCATCTGCGGATTGCACATGACAGGGAGCGCATAGAGTGTTCCGTTCCATCTGCATGCCTCCAGAAGCGGAGCATAAAACTCCGTTTCCTTCTCCGCAGAGCCTTCCGAAAGAGACAGCAGCATTTTTTTGACCGACAGCACAGACAAGTCCTCCTGACGCGCAACAAAGACATCCGGTTCTGTACCATCGAGAAACTTTCCCATCAGCCACTCGGAATAATCCTCACAGGGAATCCCTCTTTCAAACCGGACCTCCACATCCGGATACTGCTCCCGATATCTCTCAATCGCCTGCAGGACAATGTTCTGCACGCCTTCAAAATCCTGCTCCCCGTCACCGCCGCAGAAAAAGCCGACTGTCAAGACCCTGGTGTGTCTGTGCAGAAGGCCCAGGGGGCCGAAATCCGGCAGAGAAAAGGCAAAAAAAGCACAGACTGCCAGAAACAGGCAGAGAAGGGTACGCAGACTTCCCGTCCCCGGATTTGAGACGCTCTTTTTATCCTGCCGCAAAAGTGCATTTTCCTCTTTGGTCCTGTACATCATTTCTGCTCCCTGCGCCGTTTACCCATGCACTCTGTCTGCACTGCCCAGATTGCCAGCTGCGTCCTGTCACGCAGCCCCAGCTTGCTGAGAATCGTGCTCAGATAATTCCGGATCGTCCCTTCGGAAAAATTCAGTTCCGCCGAAATCTCCTTGTTGGAAAACCCCCGACTGACGAGACTGATAATGTCCCATTCCGTCTCGCCGATCTCGCAGGCGCCGTCCTGGTCCACCTGAATCGAAAGGCTTCCTCTGGCCATCTCCGAAAAGAAGGTAATCACCTTGGACGCAATGTCGGGATTGATCATGGCACTTCCGCTGTTGACCTTGACAATTGCCTCCGCCAGTTCCTGCATAGAGATACCCTTGAGAAGATATCCGCTCGCACCGTCCCGCAGCGCATTAAAAACATATTCATCATCATCAAAAGTTGTCAGCACAATGATCTTGATCTGCGGGTAATTTTCCTTAATGATTTTGGTACAGGTCACACCGTCCATTCCCGGCATCCTGATATCCATCAAAATCACATCCGGCTGGTTTTTTCGGACACTCCGGATCACATCCGTTCCTGTCCCCACTGCATCAATCACTTCCATATCATCACGCCTGCCGAGCACGATTTTCAGACTGTCTCTCGTGAGTTCCTGATCATCCGCCACCAGTACTTTGATTTTCATATTCTGCCGTACCTCTTCTTTTTTAATACCTGACAAACTTATAATGTCTGATTACATCTGCTGACGACATCACTCTACAATCCCTTTCCCCAGCGGATCGGGATCTTCGCATGCACGGTAAAACCGCTTCCCTCTCCCAGTCCGTCGGCACCGTCAAATTCCACGGTTCCGCCCAAAAGACCTGCCCTCTCCTGCATGTGGACCAGACCGAATCCTTTTTTATATCCGGGGCATCCCCTGCCGTTGTCGCAGATCAGGATATCCACCACCCCGTAGGCCTTTTTGAGTTCCACAGCAATCTGTGTCGCCTGTCCGTGGGACACGGCATTGGTGATACTTTCCTGGACAATCCGGTAGATGGTATCCTCTTCGTCATCATCAAAGCGGAGTCCCTCCAGATCTATTACGCTCGAAAACTGCACATTGGCCGTCTCGCTCATCTCTCTCATGATTCTCTGCACAGCCTCTTCCAGTGAGAGGCTTTCCAGAGCATCGGGCCGCAGCGCACTGACGCTCCTGCGGACATCCACCATTCCCTGCCTCGCCACATCTCTGGCCTTGTTTAGGATTTTCTTTGTGTCATCCTTTGAGTCGTCGATCAGGGCCAGACATGCATCCATACTGGAAATCAGGCCGGTCAGCGTATGGCCCAGTGTATCGTGAATTTCACGGGCCAGACGGTTCCGCTCTCTCGTCTGCGACATTTTTTCCACGGTCCGCGAGTATTCCTCGAGTTTTTCGTTTGCCTCCCGCAGCTCGTCATTTGCCTTATCCAGACGGCTGTTCAACTGCCGCACACGCTCGTTCTCCTTTTCTGCCAGACGCATAGCCATAATCAGATACAGGATAAAGCCCATCGTCGTACCCGCAAAAATAATCGTGCGCAGCAGCAGGAGCACGTTCTGGAAACCGCCCTCATAAAACTGCAGATATTCCTCGGTATCAACCCGCACAAAGCCGGGGATCATGAGCTGCGACTTTGCCAGCACATAAAAGGTCGTCAGGACGACCATGCCGATCACCTTTTCTTTTGTTTCGCAGTCAAATACGATCCAGTCCGCCGCAATGATCAGCAGAATGCCCGTATTGTCAAAGTTGTCTGCGGACAAAATAAATAAGGCCGTAGTCAGTTCCAGCCCCGCATAGACGGCAAAGGCGGCATTGCCGTGCACAATCCTGCGCACGAAGATCATGACCAGCAAAAGAATCGTGGAAAGCGTGATCGACAGTACCAGCATCTGCTGCGGAGACCGGGGCATGGTATCAAGACCGTTTAAAAATGAACGTGCCTGTCCGTCCCGGATGATCCTGCAGGTCGTCGTATATACAAAGAGCGCATAAAAAAGCGTCCACAAATAGTTGACATCCGCCATGAAAAAGCGGACCGCCCGAAGTTCCTGACTGTCCTTCACAATTTTTCCTCTTTATCATCCGAATCCGCGGCTTTTCCCCGCATCGTTTTTATTCCCACTTGTCGATGTCATAGGAATAAATAATGTTCTTTGTTACCAGTTTGACCTGTGTGCAGATGGTCTTTCCGGGCTCCTGCTCCTGCTTATTGTAGGCCTGTTTGACAGCTTCCGATGCAAGAATACTCGGATATTCCATCACCGTCGCCAGATATCCGGATGCCCGCAGCATACGTTTTCCCACTGGACTTCCGTCCACGGCGACAATCCGGACCCGGTCTTCGCACCCTGCCTCCTTCAATGCCGCGTAAGCACCTGCTGCCAGCTTCTCGTCCGCAGCGGCGATCAGGTCAAACTTCCCGCCCTGCCGCAGCTCTCCGCGAATCTCGTTCCAGGCCTTTTCCATCTCCTTCTTCCCATTTTCCACCTGCACCGTCCGAACGATCTCAAAACCGTTCTCATCGCTCTTCTGCCTGCCTTCGTCCGAATCATCCGGCGTCCTGCTGCCTCCGGTCTCTATCTTTCGATCGCCGCTCTCCTCTGCATTCCCGACAATCCGGCTGCGAAAGCTCTCGATCCTCTCCCGGCTGGAGGCATCTCCTTCTCTTCCCAGCAGCAGAATCTTCGCCGAGTTCAATTCCACATCAATGTACCCGGCCAGTGTTTCTCCCGCTGTCCTGTCGTCTGAAGTAATCACCGCATAAGCGTCTTCTGCCCCCTGACAGCTCCTTCCCACCAGAATAATACGGACGCCGCGCGCCATACATTCACGGATAGCATCCTGCAGACCGCTGTCCCGGCACGGACAGACAAAGATTGTCTCCGCTCCCCGGTCCGCCAGTTCCCGCATCAGACTGCCCTGCAGTTCAAAGTCATAGCCGCAGTCCCGCGACAGCAGAAAGTCTCCCTCTGCTCCGATACTCGTCTCCAGCTGCGTCAGGATCTCATGATAGTACTCATCCGACGTATCGGGGAAAACCGCCCCGAAGATTCTGAACTCTTTTTCCTTCAAAAAAAACCCGTGCATATTCAAATAAAAAAAGCCGCCGATGCATGACAGCAGGAAAATGTTCAAACAGACAAAAAATGCCGCGAAGTTTTCTCTCCTCCCGGCTTTTCTAAGACTTTTGACTGCTTTTTCCATCTTCTTCAGCATATAACCTCCGCCTCGAAAAGATGCCATATACACAGACCGTTTTATATCCATCCAACGATGGCACACATCACTCTTCCCCGGATTGAAACGGCCGCATGCATTGCTATGAATTTAACAATCTACTTTTTTATACACCCAAAAAGATTCCATCTACAATGACATTTGTCATCAGTTTGAGGAATGTACGCAAGAAAAACCAACGCCTCCGGTATCGTAAAATGTATATTCTCCCCGGTTTGCATCTGTCAGGAATACCAGTATAATCACATTCGAAAAAAATCCTCTCCGACACACAGCGGTTTCGCCATGCATTCAGAGAGGATTTTTTTCATACATTTTTTGTTTGACAGGAATCATCCAGACCGCCATGAGGCGGAAAACAATGACCATCTGTGCGGGAGATCTGCGCAGACTTCCTGTCCAGAACGAACCTGGTAATGAAACCGAAGATCAGCATCAGAAGCAGATTGAACAGGCCGTTTACTGCCATAGCCTTCCACACTGACATGTTCCCCTGATTCATCCATGCCGAAACAATTTTCCTCATCCCGATTTCATATCCTGCAAAAGACAGGACTCTCGCTGCAATATAACGCAGCACACTGCTTGCTGCCAGCGCGAGAAGGCTGCCCGGTATCCGATGTGCCGTCCACTGGTGCCCGATTGCAAGAGAGGCATATACCTGGGTCAGAAAGGACGTAAACATCAAAAGCAGAAGCACGGCAAGGACAGGAAGCACGCCCCGCTCCTTTCCGAGCGTTGCCATTCTGATATAAAGGCACATTCTCCTGAATGACTTCATGGGATCCTGCACCGGTACGGCCGTCAGTCTCAGAATGATGAACGAAGCCGCAACAGCCCCCGCTGCTATTCCGCTCAGATCACTCTGAACATTTTCTGTGTCATCTCACTCGATCCTGTCTTCCCGGAGACCTTCTCCTGCTCCTGCCGTACTTCTTCGACCACCTTCATCCTGGCCATCTTCGCAGCTGCATCCTCCAAGCCCAGGTGCGTGTAGACGTTCATCGTCACACTAATGTCCGAATGGTCTCGTCTGCCGACTCGGTCGGTGCTTAACGCGTGCCAAAGGGCACGCAGCACCCCATCAGGTACTGGAGCGTCTTGGGATTCATCCCCGCCCTGGCCTGGTTGCTGCAGTAGGTGTGCCGACAGACATGCGGGGTGATGTTCGGCATCTGCACTCGGAAGATGTCGTTATACCGGCGAACCATACGGTTGAATCGGTGCTCCCAATGCATCGCGACCAGCGGCAGGCCCTGGTCATCCAGGTAGAGGAAACCGACATGTCCGTCAACCATCGGCTCAACAGTCGGAGGCTCGCGATCCTCGAGGATGGCCTGAAAGCATCGGAACACTTCCTCCGTCATGGGAATCTTCCTGGTGCCCGCATTCGTCTTTGTAGGCTCAATGATGTACTCCATTGTCGAAGTTCGTTGCAGCTGCTTGTTTATGTCGATGATTCGGTTCTCCATATCCAGGTCGCTGATCGTCAACCCGCAGAACTCGGAAATGCGCATCCCTGTATGAAACAGGATGAAAACCGCCTCATAGTATTTACAGTAGCAGTTGTCGTCCCGTATAAATTTCAGGAACTTCCTCATCTGGTCCCGGGAGATTGCTTCCCTGGTAAGACTGTCGTTCACGACCACCCCGGCAAGATCAAATCCGAAAGGGTTCTTATGCAGACAGTCGTCGTCCACTGCCATCTGGAAAGCCGGCCGGAGCACACCACGGACCGTCTTCACAGTGCTGTATCGCCTTCCTGATTGTTGGAGCTGGATCAGGAAAAGTTTTGCATCAGACGTCTTCACGTTTCCGATCTTTTTCCCACTGAAGTCCTCCTTCTCCAAGAGGTTCTTCACAAACTTGTAATTTGCTTTGGTACCAGGTTTTACCCCCGTTTTGGTGGCAAGATACCGGTCCACCAGCTCCATCACCGTCATGTTCTTCCTGGAAGGATCCATCTGGGAA
>JBGUNJ010000159.1:0-2315 GCA_045117315.1 Lachnospiraceae bacterium
AAAAAGCAAAAAAAATCAGAGGATATTTCACCTCTGATTAAATAAGAAACTATTGTTTTGGACACAGGGGGGGCTTACCTTAATGTCATTGGGACGGTTCTCTGTCTCCTTTTCAAATGGCAAATTCAGGAGACAGAGAACCGTCCCCTGTCTCCCCCTGTCTCCGTACTCAGCAGTCTTCCATGGTCCTGCCTTCCCCGACAAGGCCTGCGAAATCGCTGTTAAACTGTGCGATGGCAGCATCGATGGCGGCATTTTTCACCAGGCCTTCGATCACATCCGGCGCCACGGTCACAGCTTTTACGCCGTACCTGACCAGATCCAGCACCTGCTGGCTGTTCTTGAAGCTTGCTGCCAGCAGACCGCTGTGGTCCAGTCCGTTCGCGGTAATGGCGTCATGGATTTCTTTGGAAACCTTAATGCCGTCAAAGCCCATGTTGTCGATGCGGTTGACATAGGGGGCCACATATTCCGCGCCGCACTTGGCTGCCAGAATTCCCTGCATGGGGGTATAGATGGCGGTTCCGATAAAGCGGATTCCCTCGGCCTTGAGCGCTTTCATGGCCTTGAAGCCCTCCGGCACACAGGGAATCTTGACCAGAGTCCCTTCTCCAGTCTCCTTGACGATGCGGTGAGCTTCCCGCAAGATTCCCTCGGCATCAGGGGAAACTGCCTGGACAAACAGCTCGCCGTCGCCCACGATGGAACGGATCTCTTTGAGGACTTCATAAGGAGGGCGTCCGGTCTTGGCCAGAATAGAGGGATTAGTGGATACGCCGTCCACCGGAAAGTATTCGTAAATCTTACGGATTTTTGCAACGTTTGCGTCATCAATGCACAGTTTCATAGTCTTTTTCCTCCGTACCTGTGTATAGCAATTTTCAGTTTTTCGACTTATTACATAGCCGTCAAAGTGTTGTTATAGATTCTGTCAAAGCGTGCTGCAGATTCTGTCAGAGAGTTATTACATATTCTGTCAAATCGTCTGCTCAGTCCGTTCGATGATATCATCCTGTGTGGCTCTGGACAGCACGTTGAAAAAGGCGCTGTAGCCTGCCACGCGGACGATCAGGTCGCGGTGTTTTTCGGGATGCTTCTGGGCATCTATGAGTGTTGCGCGGTCCACGACATTGTACTGGACGTGATATCCCTCCAGACGATTGAAGAAGGCGCGGATCATCAGCTCCAGCTTTTTTGTATTCTCCGCGGTGGACAGCAGGGCAGGCGTGACCTTCTGGTTTAAAAGCACACCTCCTGTGATCTCGTGGGTCGGAAGCTTGGACACCGACTTGAAGACTGCGGTGGGGCCGTTTTTGTCCATGGAATGTGCGGGAGAGCATCCCTCTGCCAGAGGCTGGCGGGCGTGACGTCCGTTGGGTGTCGCCATCGTGCCATACCCCTGTCCCACGTTGGCGGAGATCGAAGAAGTTCCGGCGTAGCGGATTCCTCCGACAGGGCCCCTGCCATAACGGGTGTTTGGATATTTTTTCATCTCATCGATGTAGGAGGCATAGGCATCCACCACCAGCAGGTCAGCCCGGTCATCGTCGTTGCCGTATTTGGGTGCTTCATTGATGAGAAGTCTGCGGATCCGCTCGCCCTCCGGACCTGCAAAGTCATTCTCCAGCGCATCCATGAGCTGGCCGGTCGTGATCTTTTTTTCCTCGAAGACCAGGGTCTTGATCGCCGCAAGAGAGTCTGCCATATCAGCGATGCCCACCTGCAGTCCGGAGATGAAATCGTAGACAGCGCCGCCTTCCTTGATGGTCTTGCCGCGGCCCAGGCAGTCCTGCGTCAGGCAGGAGCAGAGGATGTCCGGCACCTCGCGCTCGCTCGCCAGATCGATCGCGTTCTCTACGATCACGCTTGCGCGGGTCAGCTCTCTTATAGCTCCGTCCCATGCCTTCATGAGCTCGTCAAAAGACTCCATCTCCCTGAAATTCCCGTAATCCCTGACGAATCTCCTGCCGCTCGTCACGTCGATTCCGTTGTTCATGACCATGAGCAGGATTCTGGGGAAGTTGAGGTAGCTCATGCCGGTGCAGCGATAACCCCATTTTCCGGGCACTGCGGTCTCTACACATCCGATTGCCGAATAACAGTAGGCATCCTCTTTTTTGACACCCTTCTCGATGAAGGAAGGAATGATGACCTCGTCGTTGTTGAAAGCCGGCATGCCGGTTCCCAGCTTAAGAACCTCAATCGCCTCGTCCATGAAAGCTTGATTGATGTTCCTGTGATATCGGACCGTCAGGTTAGGCTGGGGAAGCCTTGTCTGACCGATGGATTTCAGGATCAGGAAGGACAGCTTGTTG
>JBGUNJ010000160.1:0-3388 GCA_045117315.1 Lachnospiraceae bacterium
CATGCGCAGACGCAGTCCTGCCAGAATCGTATCGGGTTTCATGCGCAGAACGCTGTACATCTCACCGGCCATGGAAAACCCGCAGTCATCACAGGCTCCCATGATGCTGCCCGGGCAGTTGGGAAGTCTGCGGCCATCGATCAGAATATAGTTGGCAATCCAGCAGTCCTTGGGAAAGCCTCGTTTTTTCATGATCTTCAGGCCGGAGACAGAATTCATGATCGGATACCCCCGCTTTTTATAGGCAATGATTTTGTCTATGACACGGTTTCTTTCCTCCCAGTCCATCATCAGGTCTTCAGTTCCGGGAAAGGGGGTATGGAAGTTGAAAGCAATCTGGCGGATGGCGGGGTTTTCGTGCGCGTAGCGGATCAGCCTGCCCACTGAGTCCTTGTTGATCCTGTTTACTGCCATGGCAATGCTGACCTCCGGGTGCCCTGCTTCCCTGATATGCCGGTCAAGCCTGGCAAAAGTCCCCTTACCGCGAACGCGGTCGTGATATTTGCCGTAGCCGTCTACACTCACCCAGACGGTATCCGCGAGTGTGTCCGAAAAGGGGCGCTGGCCGTTTGTGGTCAGGGTACAGGACCAGAATCCCACCTCTTTAGCCAGCCTGTACAGGTCGTTGAGCGTTCTGCCTTCGCTGTCGCGCCAGAGGGTCGGCTCCCCGCCCTCAAAATCGATGAAACGGGATCCTCTCTGATAGGAATATTCCAGCTCTTTTCTGATCTCCTCATAAGGCTTCATTCTGGAGCCCTGATGGCCTTCTTCCATGCAGTGCCTGCACTTCAGATTACAGTAGTCCGTCACAAAGAGCACTGTCTGGAGCGGCCTCTTCTGATTCAGGATGCGGCTGCGAAAAAACCACCAGGGCAGATAAGTCAATTTTCCCAAGGTCTTCCATGCATCTGCAGGCTTAAATGCTTCCTTTTTTCTGAAAGCTCCGACAGGCTGCAATGCTTTTTCTCTTCTGAAAGCTCCGACAGGCTGTATTGCATCCTCTCTTCTGAAAGCTCCTGAAGGCTGTATTGCATCCTCTCTTCTAAAAGCATCTACAGGTTGATCTGCTTTCTCATTCTTGAAAACGCCTGCCTTTTCCATTGCATCCTCTTTTCTCATAAGGCCTCCTGAATATACCGGATCAGTTTCCGTCTTTCACAAACAGGCGGGACAAACCTTCACGGAGTAATACCCGTACCGGTCTGTCCCGCCTGTATTTGTTTACGTGTATGTGGATCATTTTAAAGCCCGCCGGTGCTTGCTGCGCGACGAAGACGGCACACTATCCTGCCGCAGACACTTTACATTTGGTCTGCAGAAGTTCCCGGAAAACGGCGCTGACACCGTGGTCAGGCAGTGTTTCAACTGCCTGCAGAGCGCGCTCCGCATACATTTCCATATCCGCCGCTGCACGGGCAAGGCCGCCGGAAGCTGCGACGATCGTCTTGAGAGTCCTGGCATGCACTTCGGTAAAAGTTCCTTCCTTTGCCTCCCGCAGAAGATCGATGATCCGGTTCTTTGCCTGCGGATCCTGCATGGCATAGAGTACAGGGAGCGTCAGTATTCCTTCCCTGAAATCCATCTGCGTGAGCTTGCCTTCCTCCTCCGTGTCGGAAACAAAATCCAGCAGGTCATCGCGGATCTGGAACATATAGCCAAAATTGATCCCCAGCTGTTCGAGCTGTGCCTGCACGTCTTCACTGCATCCGCTTTCCACTGCGCCCGCCAGACATGCCAGCCTGCACAGGGCAGCTGTCTTGCCGTAAATATTGTGCATATACTGCTCTACCGTGATGTCTTCTCTGCCGCGGCACTCCATCTGTCCCAGTTCTCCCAGACACATGGACTCAACAGCCTGGCCGAAAAGAGCGCCTACACGATAAAAGCCGTCCCGGAACAGGCTCTGGACAATCCTGCTGAGGATCAGGTCGCCCGCATAGACAGCCATATCCTTGCCGTATTTGGACTGTGTTGTCGGAAGTCCGCGGCGAAGAGGCGCATCGTCGACAATATCGTCATGAATAAGCGATGCCATGTGGACAAGCTCCACCAGGGCTCCCAGGCGGCAGAGTTTCTCTCTCCTGCCGGGCTCCTGCCCATCTCCGTACCGGCTGGCCATCAGTAACAGCCGCGGACGAAGCCGCTTTCCCTTTGACAACTGCATATCGCGGAGAATGTTTCCCACAGCACCCCCGTATCCGGGGTCGCGAAGGTGGTCTGACAGATATTTTTCTACCTGCTCCATTTCCTGCTGCAGCTCTTTTTCTTCGTAACGATTCATCGGTTTCCCTGCCTTCCGGTCTGTCTGTACAGTGCTGTTCTCCCCGTGCAGACAAAGTCTCCCCCCTGATCCACATATGTACTTGTTCACAACCGGGCCAGGCTGTGGGCAAATACTCTTGTACTCATAAAAATGTATCTACAATTATTTACATTAAAAGAGTTTTATCATCAACCACTGCACCGCGATATGCACAGCCGAAGACGCCAGATAGCCTTCAGAGATCCAGAAAGCCATTGACGCAAGCGCACCGGTTGCAGGAAGCTTGTTGTCACGCGTCCGCTCCTCGCGGAATGTCCCCGCGACCCCCTTTCTGCCCATATAAAGCGATGCTGCCAGAACAGGCAGTCCGAAGGAAAAAAACACCGCCACATTCAGGACAAGCGACGTCAGCCAGACGATATTAAGAAAATCTGCAAGCTTCTTTGCCCGCGCACGGCCCAGAAACATGGGGAGTGTACGGCGGCCGGCAGCATAATCCCGCTCCATGTCGCAGGTGTTGTTCTCCAGCATGAACTGAGATACCACGAGAATCATCGGAAGAGAGCGCAACAGAATAAGGGGCGTATCCTGAAGACGTCCTGTCAGGGACACATAGACGGCCAGCGGGATCAGTCCGCCCATTGTAAACCCCGAGAGCACTTCTCCAATCGGCATGTGGGAGGTGGAAACCCATTTGCCGGAATAAGTTGCTGTGACCAATGCACCGAAGGCTCCGATTGCAGCCGGCACCGGTCCGCATTTTATCACCACATATATGCCCATCAGACAGGCAGCGGCAAAAAAAAGAAGCCCGTAAATAAGAGCCGGGCGCGGGTTTTCCACCTGATGATAGACAAGAGGGCCCTCTGCCTCTGCCACAATGTTTTCAGCCGTATCATTACCGCTGATAAAGTCATAATAATCATTGAGCAGATTCACCGAACAATTTGCCAGAGCCGGAATCAGCAGGAGGAAGATCGTCAATGGCCAAGACAAACTTACCTCCTGCTGGAGGGAGATAATCACTCCCAGCAGAGCAGGATTGATGGCAGAGAGAAGAACTGCTCCGGGAGTGATCATATCGACAAATACTTTCCAGGTGATCCGCCGCACAGGCTGCGCGCT
>JBGUNJ010000161.1:0-17942 GCA_045117315.1 Lachnospiraceae bacterium
TAGTAGGAGTTTAATAGTAAGAGCTTAAATATGAAACGGATTTAGTCATGAACAATGAAAAAATGACTTGGAGAGTAAAGCGGATACAGGAAGCCGACTATGGCTGTGAAGAGAGACCGGAGGGAGAGAAGACCAGGGTCATTGTGACTTTGACGGACGGAAAAAGCGGAATCAGGCAGCTTTTGGTCGAGGACGACTGGCTGTATGAACAGGGAATCGACGAGGGAAGCAAATGGCCTGAGGGCAATGGCCGTATGTAAACGCTTCCGGCAGCAGGAATACCGCGGAAGAATGGAGCTGATGTTTCGGGGTAATCCGGATGAAGAAAGAAATCGAAGCACCTGGCCGGGTATCCGATGAATGGATGGCAGGCCTGCAAAAAGGCCGGCTCTGTGATAAAAGGGTACAGGAACCGGCGGGCCGGGACCAGGTGATTCAAAGAAAGGAGGCCAATGGGTTTTCGATGCGCAAACTGTGGAGGAAATATTTTATTTGACGTCGATTCTCAGTCGATGAAGTGTCAGCACTGCGGAAGCATGGTTTCGCCGGACGAATTCGTAGTCAAGAGCAAAAGTCAGGGCGAGGACATTTCTGAGATGAATATGACGCTGTTCACCTGCAGCGGCTGCGGAGCGGAGCTTCAGGGAACAGAGGACTCGCAGGTCGGCTTCTGCCCCTATTGCGGCGGACAGAGCCTGCTGCAGAAGCCCGGGGGCGGCAGGTCAATGCCTGAGAGGCTTATCCCTTTCCAGGTATCGAAGGACCACTGCGCGGATCTGTTCAAAAGGCACACGCAGAAAGTCCTGTATCTGCCCAGGGAGCTTAAGAACGCAGCTCACCTGAGGAGTTTCACCGGCATCTACATGCCTTATTATGAGTACGATGTACAGCTCGGCCGTTCCAACATCACGGGAAAGAAGACAGTCGAGAGCACGAGCAGTTATGAGACCATCAACACATACCAGATCGATGCCTCTGTGGCCGGGGACTACTGCGGTGTCCCCTATGATGCCAGCAAATATTACGACGATGAGATCGCAGCCCGCTGCCTGCCCTTTGATATGAAAAAAGAGCGGTCCTTCAATGCGGCTTATCTCTCCGGTTTCTACGCGGACGCTTCCACTGTGCCGGCCGAGACCTATTACCGGGACGCCGAAAGGACAGCTTCGAGCGACATTGTGGATGAAGTGAGCGCCCGTGTATACCAGCAGTCGGGCATCAAGGTGGAAAAGGAAAAGTCCAGTGTTGAGGCTCACACAAGGGGGCACCACGCCACCATGTTCCCGCTTTGGTTTTTGACCTGGCGCAAGGATGAGCGTGTTGCCTATGCGGTCGTGAACGGAGAGTCAGGCAAGGTGGTCTCCGATCTACCGGTGGATATGAAGGCTTTCTCCTCCGGCTGCGCTGCCATGGCTGTGGTGATCTTTCTGCTGCTGGAAATTTTTGTCCAGCCGACTCCTGTGCTGACCTCGCTGGTGAGCATTTTGGCAGCTGCCATGATGGCGGCATCCATCCGCAGCAGCACGCGGCGCATTTTCGAGAAGGAGACCCATGTCTATGACAAGGGATGGTCGGGCTCAAAGGAACCGGTCATCACTGAAGCAGACCAGAACGCAAAGAAAGTGAAGAAGGTAAAGAAGTTCCTTGATATTGAGGGATATCCCCTCATGGCTTTCGCCATAATCGCCGTCACGGCCATTGTACAGCTTGCCGATATAAAATCCGTGACGGGCGTGATAGGGATCGCGGCCCTCTTCTATGTCCTGCTCACTGTGATAAAAATACTGGGATGGCAAAAGTCCGTTCCTCAGAAACAGCCGCTGCTTGCGATCATACCGGTGCTGGCCGCAGTAGCCCTGAATGCCGCCATTGTGATCATTTCGCCGGTCAACGATTTCTGGTATTATCTGGGGGACGCCGCCTGCATTCTGATTCTGACTGTTTCCTCGGTATTTATGCTGCAGGTGTACAATATCGGAACGACCAGGCCTCTGCCCCATCTTTTTGACCGAGAGGAGGTGCAGTAACATGAAGAAGAATCTACTGACCTCCGGGATCGTGAACCCCTTCAGCCCAACCCTGTGCCGGGAGAATATTTATTTGGAAATGAAAAAAATAATCATGGCCCTGATTGCGGTCGTGCTGGCCTTTTCTCTCCTGCCCCCTGTCAGCGCATCGGCTGCCGGGACTCTGGTGGTGGATGACGGCGCGGACCTTCTGTCGGACACAGAGGAGGCAGAACTGATCCGGCGGTACTCCCCGATCACGGAATATATGGAAGCGGCATTCGTTTCCACCGATCATTCCGAGGGTTCAACCTCATCCTATACAGAAAAATATGCCATTCAGCATTACGGAAATGATCCCGCGGTCATTTTCATGATTGATATGGATGACCGGGAGATTTATATTTATTCAAACGGAAGCGCTTTGAAAACTATTTCCAAAGCGGACGCCCGGGCTATCACGGACAATATTTACAAATATGCTTCGCGCGGCGAATATTTTAACTGCGCGGATGCTGCATTCAGCCAGATCTACACCAAATGCCAGGGCGGCCGTCTGGCCCGCCCCGTGAAACATATCACCAACGCCCTGATCGCTGTCCTGCTGGGCGTTCTGCTCAACTATCTGCTCACGGTCCTGACCAGGATCCCCAGGGCAGACCGACGCACCAGAGGAGATGTCAAAGTCAGTGTGACCCGGGAAATGGCATCCATGCCGGGCATTGCCCTGGCTGCGCCCATCGTTCTGAGCACTATCAGGCGCAGAAAGAGCAAGAGCTCCGGCGGAAGCGGCGGCGGAGGCGGCGGCCATTCCGGCGGCGGAGGCGGCCACGGTTTCTAAAGACAGGCTTCTAAATAGAATAGTTTCAGTTTCTCAAGAGGCAACCACGGCTTTTAAAGGGGCGGCTGCAGCTTTTAAAGAATGAAGACGTAAACATGAGTTGACTTTGCAAGCAATACATCGGCAAGGAGGTGAAAGATGAACGATATAATCAGAGCAATGGAAGAACGCAGAAGTATTCGAAGCTTTAAGCCCGATATGCCTGCAAAGGAGGCAATCAGCCAGATCATGGAAGCGGGTCTGTATGCTGCAAGCGGCATGGGAAAACAGGGCGTCATCACGGTTGCAGTCACAAATAAGGAGATGAGAGACAGGCTTTCCGAAGTCAATCGGCAGATTGGCGGCTGGAAAGAAGGATTTGATCCCTTCTATGGCGCGCCTGTCGTCATCATCGTTCTGGGCAGAAAAGATATTCCCACACATGTATATGACGGAAGTCTGGTGATGGGCAATCTGATGCTCGCCGCACATTCCCTTGGCCTGGGCAGTATATGGATCCACCGGGCAAAAGAGGAATTTGAAATGGACGAATACAAAAAACTCCTGGCGGATCTGGGCGTGGAAGGTGAATGGGAAGGAATTGCCCACTGCGCGGTCGGATACATTAACGGTGACATTCCCAAGGCTGCTCCCCGCGCGGAAAACAGAGTCTATTTTGTAGAGTGACCTGGCCTTGAACGATTGCAGGAATCCAGCAGGAATTCAGCCGGATATTTGACAGAATCCTTCCTGAATTCAGCCGGAGACTTGTTGGAATCCAACCGGAATCTTGTCGATATTTTGTCGGAATCAACTGGAATCTTGTCGGAATTTTGCGGGAATCTTCAGGAATTTTGCCGATATTTTCAGGAAAGGCCTGAATAGGACCTGCAGCTATTTCTAAAAGGAGGATTGGATATCTGTGTCAGATAATAATAAAATCAAAGAGGACAAGCTCAAACAGGTCAATGGTGGCTTGTATGGAGGAAGCTCTGGCCACTGGGTGGCTGCCGTGGTTATTGCCCCTTTGGGTCTGTATGGCTATAACAAAGGATCCAATGGATTCACCAAGATCAGAAATTTTGTCATTCCGTGCGGAGAAAGAATCACAGCTGATATGAACCGTACCACCTCAAGATATATGGTCGTATTCTACAACAGCCGTGAGGTATGGGCTGAGAGGTCAGGACTGGAACTGTTGTGACCCTGCCAGCCGTACAGCTTCCGCCTAAAAATAGCTGAGCAAACAGCTGAATAAATAACAGACAGCAGCTTTGCGGTTCCGGAGCAGAACTATTCTGATTCTATCAGACAGCCAGCTGCCTCCGAACATCTGATAAAACAAAAACATCCGCAGAACCACTTTGAAATCTGGTTCTGCGGATGTTTTTTATGACACGACCTGTTTAATGCATTTTCCGCCGTTTAGAACGGCCCCATTCCGCTTTGAAAGAGGATAAAACCGGCAGTCAGCAGTTATATTTTTCAGATCTCAATCTTTGCGCCCATGAGTTTGGCAAACTCTTTCACGATGGCAGTGTCGCCGGGCCACGCGGGAGCGGTGACGAGATTTCCGTCGACAACAGCCTGGTCCACGGGAACTTCTACATAAGTGCCGCCTGCAAGTGTGACGTCCGGACCGACTGCAGGGTAAGCGGTTGCCTTATATCCCTTGAGGACGCCGGCTGCCGCGAGAACCTGAGGTCCATGGCAGATTGCGGCGACGGGTTTTTTGGCAGCGAAGAATTCACGCACGATTTCCAGAACGCGGGCGTTCAGACGGATATATTCCGGAGCACGGCCGCCGGTGATGAAGAGTCCCTCATAATCTTCGGTCTTTACCGCGTCGAAATCGGCAGTCAGAGCAAAGTTGTGTCCCCGCAGCTCGGTATAGGTCTGCTCACCGAGGAAATCGTGGACAGCAGTCGCCACAGTTTCTCCGGCCTTTTTATCAGGGCAGACTGCGTCGACCTGATATCCCAGGACGCCGAGAGCCTGGAAGGGTACCATGGTCTCATAATCTTCTGTGAAATCACCGCATAACAACAATACTTTTTTTGCCATAATCAAATCCTCCTTTTCATGATGGTGGCCGCCATGCCTGCTGCGCCGGCAGCGGGATATGGCTATGAAAATGAAAAGCTGCGTTAACCCTGTGATGTGATTCAGAAACAAACGGAAACAAGTGTAAACCACGATTTCCGGATGAACCTGCGACTGCTTCCATTATAGCGCCCCTGCGGAAAATACTCAATGAAGAACACTTCCGTACAAATACGGGTTACTCCATATCAGTAACGAAGTCCCTAAGCCGGCGGCGATGTCAATGCTCCTCTATTGACACAGGATAATCATATTTCTATAATTGAATTTGTTGAAATAGACAAAAGCGAACTTTTGCACAAGGGTGGTATTTACCCGCGACAACAGCAGGACAGGGAAAGACATCACAATGACGGCGAACATTGAGAATGGATTGGCGGGCACAGGAAACATACTGGAAGAGCGAATACAAGAGCGCATGTTGACTTACACGGAATCAGATGATCCGGTCAGGTCTTCATTCGCTTTTTTTTATTCTTCATCGCGCAAGACTCGCGAGCGAGCCTTGTATTGTGAGTTCGTATGAATCATGAAGTCTGAGCACATGACCCTGCGGGGATAATGACAGACTGTCTGGTTGGAACAGTGGACGCTGTAAGCAGAATGGAGGAGCAGGATGAAGGGAGTTAAACGTTTAACAAGCCGAATGGTGGCGGTAATGCTGGCAGGGGCACTGACAGTAGGAAATCTGTCAGTGTCTGCTTTTTGTGCTGATGACATAGTGGTCTTTGGGGATGCAGCCGATACTTCGGAAGCGGCTGCTGAAGAGGCGGCAGAGGAAACGGAGGCAGAGGAAGCAGTCGAAACTGGCTATGCGGAAGATGCCTGTATAACAGAAGATTCCGCATCAACTGCGGAAACCAGCTCAGAAACCGCTGTTGAAGAACCTGTAAGCGCGCCCCCAGATACAGCAGAAGCCACTGTAACATCCTATACAGTGACTCTGGATGCAAACGGCGGCTATTTCGAGAATGAATGGGACGATGAACTTGCTGAGACCGTTGAAAAATCTGAAACCATAAAAAAATATATCTCTGTTGGTGAAGTGATCAAAGTACTTCCTTCATACACACTTGGGGAAAATGTGGCTGAATTCGCAGGCTGGAGTACAGACAGAGGCGGTGAAGCGATTCTGCATGAAAATGAGCCGCTCATTTCATCGGACATTATTGAGAATGGCGTACTGTTTGCTGTGTGGGATTATGGAGATGACCTGGAAAACGAAGGAGACAGGGAAGATGCTGCGCCAGAAGAAAATATCGAAAAAGCAGAAACAGAAGAGGTTTTTGCAGATAAGGCGGACCCGGCGGAAAATAACGATACTTTAAACGAAGACAATGATTCAGACGAAGACCCGGAAGATTCTAAGATAGTTGAGGAGGAAACGAGCGCGGCAGAGGAAATAATGAAGGAAATCGATGAAGAGGAGACCGCTGCGATTTCCTCTGATTCACAGGCAGGTGAAAGAGAAAGCATTCCGGATTTGGAATCTCCCGGGTTAGAAGATGAAAAAAATACAGTGACTGCAGATTCCGAATCGGAAACGGGAGAAACAGCAAGGCAGTCTGCAGCCACATCAAATAATAAGCTTTCAGGGAAATGCGGTCCGGATGCCTATTGGGAAATCGATAATCATGTAATGACCATCAATGGCACAGGGGAAATAACCGGTAATCCATTTGACAGTTACAATCTGGAAGAAAATGGAATTATTAAAGCTGTGGTAATTCAAGAGGGTATTACATCTCTTTGTGACAACGCTTTTAAAAAAGCTCCGGTCCTTGAGATCATCCTGCCGGATACAATGAAAGATCTGGGTGAAGGGGCATTCAGAGAGTCTACGCTTATGAAGATAAAAATACCGGATGGTATTACCGGATTACCGGATTGGGCTTTTTACAGATGTAAGTATCTTCAGGAAATAGAACTTCCGGAATCGCTTGAGACAATAGGGGAGTATGCTGTTCGAGAATGCAAAAAACTGGAAGAGATCATTATTCCATCAAAGGTTCGGAGTGTGGGGAAAATGGCTTTCTCCTATGATGATAATCTGAAACGAATTGTTTTTACGGGAGATTGCCCGGAATTTGACCAGGCAGGGTTTGGTGTGTTTTATCATACCTTCGCAGAAATCTATTTTTCCAAAAACAACCGGACATGGGATGACGAGGAAGGAACAGGCTATGATGATATCTCTGAAATTCCCCTCAAGAATGTTCATGTAGATACTGAAAAAGTGGACTTGGGAACAGTGTATTATGGATTCTTTGATTCTGCCGCATTCTGGGATGCTGTCTATAAGACAGAAGAGGCAATAAATGACGAAAATGGAACCATCTTATATTCAACCACATTTTGCGTTAATCAAAGTGCTTCCTGGCTTGATGATGTCACATTTACTATTAAAGATGTCACGCCTCCCGCATATAAGAAGGTTTTTCAGGATTTGATCGTTCCCGGTCTGCAGGAAAGAGAACTGAAGATAAAATCACAGAAAACTTTTTCAAACCCGGCTGCATATTATGGCTTTGTACCTGATGTTATAAGGCCATATACAGATACACCGGAATCGATTGTGACTGGAAGTACGAAAAGCCTGGTTGCAATTGAGATCGAAACGAACAGATTAGTCAGGGTAATCAAAATTGAAGCCGTAAAAAATGGAAATGTTTTAGATACGGAATATCTTATAAGCAAAGGTCTTGATAAAAACTGGAAAACCCTGAAAAGTGATGAGGATATATATAAAGCGGCAAGAGAGAATGCTGAGTCTCAATTATGGACAAGGGATATGTCCGTCCCTGAGAAAATTGAAGTCATAGCAGATTATATTGGGTCAACAACACATTATCCTGGAGCATTATCATGCAATAGGGAATATAATCCTGAATTGTGGGAAGCAATGGGAGTAGATGATAAATTCCTCTTTTATTGGGAGTCAGGCGATGCTTTGCTGAACAGGATTATGGCCTTTCAAGGTGGATTAATATCATGTGTAGCTGCAGATATATTGGAAAGTATTGCATCAGAAGATCTGGGAATCAGGAAATTAGATCAGGATACCTGCAAGACGACCACGGGAGAAGCCTGCTGGATAGGAACCGGAGCAGAAAGCAGCAATCCGGCAAATGCATCGCATGTTACTTTTTATTACAGAGATGCGAATGACAGGATATACTCATTTGATGTACAAGGAAGAGGAGGGGGTACCTACGACGCTGGCAGATTAATACATTTTAGCGACTGTACTTCGGAGAATGGATTTTATCATTATGTGGAAAATGTACGTACATCTATTTCCGATGCAGTTGTTACTGGTATTTCAGCCAAAACATATACAGGTGAATTCATAACGCAGACACCTGTTATTACTCTCGGTTCTACTATGTTAACTGCTGACACCGATTATACGGAATCTTATTCCAACAATATCAACGCAGGCACTGCTGCGGTCATATTCACAGGGATTGGTGACTACGAAGGCACGTTGACTAAGACATTTGAAATTAATCCCGCGCCGATTTCTACAGCCACTGTCTCCGGTCTTTCCGCTAAGACTTACTCCGGTAAAGCCATCATCCAGACGCCGATTGTGAAGGCTGGCTCAACCACTTTGACTCCGGACACCGACTACACGATATCCTGGTCCGACAACACAAACGCTGGTACAGCCACAGTAACGATCAATGGCAAAGGGAACTACACCGGAACGAAGACCGCGACCTTCAAGATCAACAAAGCCGATCAGTCCATAACCGCGAAATCCACCGCTTCCTCCATAGCTGTGGGCAAAACGGCGACGGTTTCGATCACGGGCAATAAGGGGACGAAGTCTTACAAGTCTTCGAACACTGCCATAGCTGCAGTCACATCAGCCGGCAGGATCACTGCGAAGAAGGTCGGTACTGTGACCATCACAGCAGCCTCGGCAGCGACAGGTAACTATAACGCTGCATCGAAGAAGCTCACTATCAAAGTGACTCCCGCCGCCACCTCTTCCATCACTGCGGCCAACCAGGCGACCGGAATCAAACTCGCCTGGAAAAAGGTCGACGGAGCAAACGGCTATCTGATTTACCGTGGCTCGACTCTGGTCAAGAAGATCACCAGCGGATCGACAGTCACGTTCACAGACACCAGGGCAAATACCAACGGTGCGAAGTACACATTCAAGATCGTCCCGACAGCTGGGACCGGGAATGGTGTATCGAAATCTATCGTGACCTGGCGGCTTGCCAGACCGGCCATTTCCTCTGTTGCAAACAGCACCTCGAAAGGGGTGACCGTCAAGTGGGGAAAGAATACCAAGGCGACAGGCTATCAGATCCAGTACAGTACCAGCAAGACCTTTGCCAGCGGAAACAAGACCGCCAGTGTGACAAAGGCGGAGACAGTCTCGAAAGTAATCGGAAGCCTGGTCAGGGGAAAGACGTATTACGTGAGGATCAGAACCTGCAAGACTGTCGGCGGCAGTAAATACTACTCTCTGTGGAGCACGGCGAAGAGCGTCGAAGACGCGACAGCACGCGTAGCTTCTTACATGTGAGTCTGTGAGCGCAGGCCATGCCACCAAAGTATGTAAATTGACAGCAGAATAAAATTAACGAAGCCCTCAGCCAGTTTCATTGGGTCAGACAGCGACATGAAACTGGCTGAGGGTAAAAACCATATGCTGAAAATAGATGCATTTACTGAAAAAAATCAGCTTTTCAGACGTTACTGATGTTGGATTCATATACATGAAGAAGTTGCAGTTTTATTTGATGTTGTGGATTGACAACATGCGATTTCAGTGGAATAATAGGAAAACAACAGGAATACATATACACGAAGTATATTCTGATATATGAATATTTGGACGCGTATTTTCGGTTTCCGAGTGTGGTGAGAGGTGGTATGTACAGTAAAGTGACGACAGGTGCTGTCCGTGGAGTTGGCAGCTATCTGATGCGGGTGGAGACAAATATTTCCAACGGGCTCCCTGCATTCAGTATGGTCGGTTTCATGACCGGCGAGGTTAGAGAGGCGGGGGAACGTGTTCGGGTTGCCCTCAAAAACGCAGGCATTCCTCTGCCGGCATCAAGGATCACTGTGAATCTGGCTCCTGCTGATATCCCTAAGAGAGGGATCGTGATCGACCTGCCGGTGGCGGTCGGGGAACTGATCTGCATGGGCATGCTCAGACAGGATGATTTCGAGGACGTCCTGGTTGCCGGGGAATTGGGGCTCAATGGTGAGATCAGGCCGGTCCGGGGAGTGCTCCCGATCGTGCACATGGCCAGGGGGCAGGGGATCAGCACGTGTATTCTGCCCAGAGACAATCTGGAAGAGGGGGCTGTGGTCGAGGGGATCCGGGTGATCGGAGTGCGCTCTCTCAACGAGCTGATCATGTATATGAATGCGCCTGCGTGCAGCAGGGACGAGCTGATTCCCCCGGGAAAGGTGGATGTCGATGCGCTGTTTAAGGAGCAGGCCCAGCTTCGGGCTGAGGTGGATCTGGCCGATGTGAGAGGACAGTCCGTTGCAAAAAAGGCCATGGAGATTGCGGCTGCCGGCTTTCACAATATGCTGATGACCGGACCGCCCGGCACCGGAAAATCCATGCTGGCAAAATGCCTGCCGGGGATCATGCCCCCGCTCTCCTTTGAGGAGAGCATGGAGGTCTCGGCCGTGTACAGTGTGGCGGGCATGCTGGGGGAGGGACAGCCCCTTGTGCTGCGCCGCCCATTCCTCCAGCCCCACCACTCGATCACAAGGGCCGCGCTGGTGGGCGGCGGAATCGTGCCCATGCCGGGACAGATCTCACTTGCTCACAGGGGGGTGCTGTTTCTGGACGAACTTCCGGAATTCGGACGTGAACAGCTGGATCTTTTGAGACAGCCGCTCGAAGACCACGAGGTGACGATCGTCCGCCAGTCCGGCAGTTACAGATATCCTTCCCGCTTCATCATGCTGGGGGCCTGCAATCCATGCCCCTGCGGACATTATCCGGACAGAAACAGATGCCGGTGCACACCCTGGGAAATCAAAAGGTATTTCGGCAGGATCTCCGGTCCCCTGCTGGACAGGATGGATCTGTGCATCACGGTGCCCAGAGCCAGGATCGAGGATATACAGGGGCCTGCAGGAAAAGAAGAATCCAGCAGCTCGGTCCGGTCCCGGGTCATGGAGGCCTGCCAGCGCCAGAGCCATCGCTTCAGGGGGACCGGGCTTCATTTCAATTCCGACATGCGGGCTCCGGACCTGGAAAAATACTGCAGACTGGGTACCAGGGAACAGGGATGCCTGCGCGACCTTTTTGAACGGAGCGGCATGAGCGTGAGAGCCTATCACCGGATCATCCGCGTGGCCAGGACGATCGCGGACCTGGAAGGGCAGGAGGAGATCCGGGAGGATCATCTGTATATGGCTTATACATACAGGCAGGCAGAGGTGGTGCCCGGAGAAAGATAAGACGGATAAATCCCGGGAGAAGCAGAACAGCCCGAAGTGCTGCCCGGAAATCCATAAACCGGACAAAGCCGGGAAGAAACTGAGCAGATTAAGGTGCTGCGCAAAGAACCATAAATCGGAGGAGCTATGCAGAGAGAGCAGCTGGATAATCATAAATATTTATGCTGGCTGGACCAGATCAGAAATCTTGGCAGAAAAAGTATCTTTGCCCTGCTTTCGGCAGCGGCAGACAGAACACTGTTTTCCGAAGGGCTGCTTTTGTCCGGCGGGCCGATCCTGTTCAACGGAACAGACTTGTCCGGCGTGTCGATCCTGTCCGGGGAATCTGTGTTTTCAGAGCAGGATCTGTCATCAGACAGTGAGTCTTCATCCGATGGTATTATTTCATCCGACAGTATTATTCCGTCATCTTCTGAAGAGACAGAGGCGGAGGATGATCCTTTCCGAATCTTGACGGCCGGCGCCCGGACACTTTATACAGCCCCTGAGTCACAGTTGCGATATCTGTGCAATGAAGCCTTCCGGACTCCCGCAAGGGCAGAAAAAGCGGCCCGCCTCATTCTGAAAGCAAGAGAAAAGGAGCCTGACCGCTGTGCAGAGGATCTTGCCAGGGCAGGTATAACTTTCTGCAGTTTCCTTGAGCAGGGATTCCCGGACAGACTCCGCATGATCCCTGATCCTCCTTTCGGCCTTTACTTTCTGGGAAATGTGCCCTTGTTTGGAGAAAAGACTAAGAAACAGCAGAAATCCGCGTTCCATGCGCTCAATGCATATAATGCACACAATGTACAAAATGCACTGTGCCCTGACATGCAGGAGCAGCCCGCGGCGGAGAATACTCTGACGAAGGCAGGTGCTTCAGGCCCGGATGTACCAGGGGTCTCCCTGCAATACATGGCAGATCCTGCGGCAGCCATCATAGGGGCCCGTCTGGCTTCCGGGTATGGACGGGAGCAGGCCAGACGCTTCGCACGCAGACTTGCTTCGCGCGGGATCACGATCATAAGCGGGATGGCAAGGGGAATTGACGGAATAGCCCAGAAAGCAGCCCTGGATGCCGGAGGCAGATCCTATGCTGTACTGGGATGCGGCGTTGACATTTGCTATCCGGAGGAAAACCGGGAACTCTATGACAGGCTGCTGCAGGAAGGCGGGATCATATCGGAGTATCCGCCGGGAACATACCCCGAGGCACGCCTTTTTCCTCAGAGAAACAGGATCATAAGCGGATTATCGGATCTGGTACTTGTCATAGAGGCAAGGAAGAGATCAGGAACTCTGATCACAGTAGATATGGCGCTGGAGCAGGGCCGGGAAGTTTATGCTCTCCCGGGGAGAGTCTGCGACAGCCTGAGCGACGGCTGCAACCGCCTGATTCGCCAGGGGGCCGGCGCCGCGACCTGCCCGGAGGATATTCTGGAATTCTTTTTCGGGACCGGGGATCGTGAGCATTCCGATGCAGATAGAAACCGGCAGGGGCGGGAACAAATAACCGGACAGAAGACGAATGTACAGACATCTTCCGCGTCCGGAAATCATGCATGCGAAACAGGAGAGAATGGCGTTTCCGCTGGTCGAGCAGGAGAAAAATGTAATCCTGCGGGAGGAACAGAAGAGGTTGATAATCCTGCAGAAAGAAGTAATGAGAACAGTTTTCCGGAAGAAAACATTTTTCATGAAGAAAACATTTTTCATGAAGAAGACATTTTTCATGAAGAAAACAGTATTCATGAGGAAAACAGGGAAGAAAGAAGACTTCCTGAAGAATGTACGGGAGAGGACGATATTTCTGCAGAAAAGCTGTCCCTGGAGCAGGGAATCCAGGGCATCTTATCCGATGAGAATGAGACGCATATAGAAAGGCTTTTCGAGCAGATCCGCCACTATGAGGAACAAGGCCTTCTTTCTGCGGACGATTACAGTCTTTCTGACGTGATCACCTGCCTGATCCGTATGAAGATTGACGGCAGGGTGGAAGAGTCTTCGGCGGGATATTACAAAAGAGGCAGACGGTGAAGGGCGGCCTTTCTGACATCTCTGCTCCTTTTCATCGCATGAGTACTCTGGCAGCGAAATATACCAAATCGAAAGAGTGTTGCAGGGAAAGCACCGTTACATGTACACGCCCTTTGAGGTGGTGTGTACATGTAACATGTAGTCGAACCTGAAGCGAATTATTATAATGCCTGTCAATTGACGCTGAACGACCAGGCATTTATAATTGTCTTAGATTTTGACAAATGATCATTAGCCATATGGAAGAGAGCACTATGATGGTGTTACGACATATTGACTAAGAATACTAGGCGCATACAAATCTGCCGGATCTGTAGATCTGTCAGTCAGGTTTGTGTGCGCTTTTTCTATAGCCACACTGACATGTACAAAGCGGAGGGAAAACTATGAGAAAGGTGAAAGGGCTGACAAATCGGCTGGCTGCCATGTTCCTGTCCAGCGTGCTGGTTGTCGGAGCAGTTCCGGGGACTGTTCTGGCGTCAGAAATACCGGCTGATACCGGCCAGACGTCAGAAATACCGGCTTATATGGGCCAGACTCTGGAAACAGAAGCAGAGGATATGGGGAAAACGCTTTCAGAAGAAGTGTCCGCTGAAGGATTTAGTGAGGATGCGGCACTTCAGCAAGAGGAAGCGGCGGTACAATATTATACTGTCACGCTCGATGCCAACGGCGGGTATTTTGAAAATGAATGGGACGATTCCATTGGTGAGGTAGTTGAACAGGCGGAAGTAATAAGCAAGCAGGTCCCTGTTGGCGGGACTGTTGCGGCAGCTCCTGTTTTTACAGAGATGGACCAGAATGACCAGGCTATGACTTTTGCCGGCTGGAGCCTGGAACCGGATGGGGAATTGGTCATTGCAGGGGATGAGGAGTATGTCCCGGCAGACAGCTGTACCCTGTACGCTGTTTGGGAGGCTGAGAATCCGTACGCCGGAGATATCGGGAGTGATACCGGGAGTCCGGAAATTGCTGAAGAAAATACTGACCAGATCGATGCCGCACAGGACTCCGTGGAAGTAGATGAGGCAGCAGAAGGATCTCAGGATGTTCAGAACTCCGTGGAAGCAGATGAGACAGCAGAGGAATCTCGTGATGTTCAGAACTCCGTGGAAGCAGATGAGACAGCAGAAGGATCTCAGGATGTCCAGGGCTCCGTGGAAGCAGTTGAGACAGAAGGATTAGCAACCGGCCGGGACGCCTGGGATAATGGGACGGCAGGAGAAAGTTCCGCCAATGAAAATCCGGCTTCTGAAGCTGATACAGATCCTGAGACTATAGATGAGAATGAGCAGGCTGGCGCGTCTGACCAGGAAGCGGTCTATGCAGATGAAGATGCGGAGCAAGCCGGCGGGGAATCCTCTGATGCCGATGTAACAGAGGAGGAAGTACAATCTGAGCTGACTGTGGCTTCAGGGGAAGAGGAGACCGTCAGTGAAGATGCTGCTATGGCCGTAGTGGAAAGCGGGACATGCGGAGATGGTCTTACCTGGACGCTTGACGAGGAAGGGACCCTGACCATTAGTGGATTTGGGAAGATGAAATATGGCGCATTTATTAATAACGAAAGTATAAAAAAAGTAATAATAAAAGAACTCTGTTTAAGTATCAGTGATTATTCTTTCTTTGACTGCAGAAACCTGACGAGCATCGATATCACGGACAGTGTCACCAGTATTGGCATAGGGGCGTTTGACGCCTGCTCCAGCTTGACGAGCATCGATATTCCGGACAGTGTCACGAGTATCGGCGATTATGCGTTCAGCAACACCAGCCTGACGAGCATCACGATTCCGAAGAAAGTCGTAAGCATAGGAGAAAATGTATTCGATGGGTGCTCCAGCCTGGAGAACATATTTGTAGAACAAGGGAATCAGAATTATAGCTCGGAAAATGGTGTGTTATTCAATTCTGACCAGACTATTCTTGTTTGTTATCCCGGCGGGGGGGAGGGTGTCTACTCTATTCCTGATACAGTGACGAGTATCGGTAAATCTGCGTTCCGCAGCTGCAGCCTGACCAGTATCACGATCCCGGACAGAGTCACCAGCATAGGTGAATATGCGTTCTATTTCTGCAGAAACCTGGCAGGCATCACTATTCCGGACAGTGTCACCAGTATTGGTAATAATGCGTTTAGTGGATGCTCAAACCTGGTTATTTACTGCTATTCAGGGTCTAAAGCTGAGGAATACGCGGGAGAGAATAATATACCTTTTAAAATATTAATCAACAGAGCTTCTGCTACGATTCCTGACCAGTCTTATACCTATACAGGGGATCCCCTGGAGCCGGAGGTCACTGTCATTTTAAATGAAACTCAGCTGACTAAAGGCACAGACTATGAAGTCGCCTACAGCAACAATACCGATGTCGGAGTCGAACCCGCTACAGTGACCGTTACCGGAAAAGGCGATTATGCTGGTAAAAAGGAGCTGACTTTTACTATTGAAAAGGCCGTACAGACCATCACAGCCTCAGACCTGACTCTGCCCTACCCCGAGAGCGGGAAAATCATGGTTTCCGGCAATCAGGGCCAACTGTCTTACATGAGCTCAGATATATCGGTAGCTGAAGTAGATACTTCCGGCAATGTCGTGGCAAAAAAAGTGGGTACGGCGACGATCACGATCACGGCCGCGGAGACAAAGAATTATAAGAAGACAGAAAAAGAGATCACCGTGACAGTTGTTAAGGGAAATCAGACCATCACCGCCTCCGACCTGTCCCTGACCTACCTGGAAACCGGAACGATCATTGTATCCGGAAACGTTGGTGATCTGACTTATGAATCTTATAATACGAACATTGCCACGGTGTATACCAACGGAAAAGTGACGGCAATGGGAGCAGGTGATACAAAGATCTTAATCACGGCATTGGAGACAGAGAATTACAAAAAGACAACAAAAGAGATCACGGTCAACGTTGCCAAGGCAGCCCAGTCCATTACAGCCTCCGACCTGTCTCTGACATACCCGAAAACCGGTACGATCAAAGTTTCCGGAAATGTGGGTGATCTGACCTATAAATCAGCCAATGAAAAAGTTGCCACGGTGGATGACGACGGCAAAGTGACGGCAGCGGGAGCAGGTGACACAAAGATCACAATCACGGCAGCAGAGACAGCTAATTACAAAAAAGCAGCGAAAGAGATCACGGTCAACGTTGCCAAGGCAGCCCAGTCCATTACGGTGTCCAACCTGACCTTGGCTTACCCGAAAACCGGTACGATCAAAGTTTCCGGAAACGAGGGTAAACTGACCTATGAATCAGCCAATGAAAAAGTCGCCACGGTGGATACCGACGGAAAAGTGAAGGCACAGGGACCAGGGTCCGCAAAGATCACGGTCACGGCTGCGGAGACAGCCAATTATAAGAAGACAGAAAAAGAAATTACCGTGACTGTTGTTAAGGGAACTCAGCCTGTCACAGCCTCCGACCTGTCCCTGACCTATCCGAACAGCGGACAGATCACCATTTCCGGGAACAAGGGTTCACTGACATATAAATCCTCCGATACATCAGTCGCTACAGTGGATTCAGCCGGCAAAGTGACGGCAAAGAGCGGCGGCACGGCAAAGATCACGATCACGGCAGCCGAAACTGCACAGTACAATGCTGCCTCAAAAACCATCACAGTGAACGTTGCCAAGGCAGCCCAGTCCATTACAGCTAAGGCCTCAGCCCAGGTTGTCTTCGTCAGACAAACAACGTCAGTATCTGTTACAGGTGCCAAAGGAGCCACGTCCTTCAAATCCTCCGACACCTCCATCGCTTCAGTGACATCTGCAGGTATGGTGACCGCAAAGAATACCGGAACAGTAGAGATCACGGCGACATCGGCCGCAACTGCACAGTACAATGACGCCTCAAAGAAGGTCACGATCAAAGTGGTCCCTGCGGTAACTTCGTCTCTGACACCAGCCAACCAGGTGACCGGCATTAAGCTGGCCTGGAAAAAGGTCGCCGGTGCGACAGGCTATAAGATCTACCGCAACGCCACCCTGATCAAAACCATCACCGACGGAAGTACCGTCACCTACACAGATGCAAAAGCCAATACCAACATGTTAAAGTACGTTTACAAGGTGGTGGCAAAGGGGCCTGCCGGAGACAGCGCTCTCGCGAAAACAGTCACTGCTTACAGAGTAAACAGACCGGCGCTTTCTTCTGTGACAAACAGCGCCGCCTCCGTGATAACTGCCAAATGGACTACGATCGCAAGGGTAAACGGCTATCAGATCAAGTACAGCATGAGCAAAACATTTGCGTCGGGAAACGGGATAGTCAGTTCAAACGACAGGAATGCAAATTCCAAACGCATCGGAAACCTGATGAAGGGAAAGACCTATTACGTGAAGGTCCGCGCATATAAGCTTGTGGGCAACGGAGTATACTGGTCCGAGTGGAGCCCGGTCAGGACCGTCAGGATCAGCAGGTAAGCATTGATTGCCAAGGTTACAGTACAGACCCCCTCGAATTCGAGGCGTTTTTGCGCGATTTTCAGCGCAAAAACCCGAGTGGAACGGCGTTCGCCCCAT
>JBGUNJ010000162.1:0-37424 GCA_045117315.1 Lachnospiraceae bacterium
TGTACATGGATATTCGAAGGAGGAGGCATACCGCTGTCTGGAAACACTGGAGGCGTTTTTTCTTCCGGGCTGGAAACAGCTGTTAGGATATTAAATATGATAGGGCGGAGGCGGCAACGCCGCACTCTCCCCCCGACCTGCCCGTGTCCGCCGCAAGGCGGAAAACACATTACGCGGGGCGTGTCATAATCTGCACCGCCTGTCTCTTATGGAGACAGGCGATGTGTTTGTTTATTGGTTAGTTAACACAAACACAGTTCTGTTAGCTAACACAGAGAATGCTGAGTTTCGCTCACTGCGGGGCAGAAATGAAGAGAATGAGACACAAGTGTATAGAGGAAGGCGTGCGTTTCCGGCACACGAGATGCACAGTCTACAGAAAAGGAGGTCTAATCCATGGATGAGAACAGAAAACCACAATCTCCCATCGCCTGGGTGCTGGGACAGACGGGGACTCACGGCGGGCAGTATGTATTGAGCGTGATCCTTGCCGTCATCGGTGTGGCGTTTTCGGTCGCGCCCTTTTTCGTGGTAGTGGGAGTCGTCCGGGGGCTTATGGAAGGACAGCGGGAGTTTTCCTTTTATCTTGTAAGGTGCCTGGTCATGGCTGCCTTATGGCTGTGCAGGATTCTGTTCCATTCCCTGTCCACTGCCGCCAGTCACATTGCGACTTTTGCCGTTTTGGGTGAGATCCGCAAAAGATGCACGGAAAAGCTGGCCCGTATGCCGCTGGGCACAGTCCTGAGCGAGAGCAGCGGAGCCTTGAAGAACACTCTGGTAGAGCGGATCGACAGCATCGAGACGACGCTGGCCCATATCGTGCCGGAATTCACGGCCAATCTCCTGGTGCCGGTGATCATTGAGGTCTATATCTTCACCATTGACTGGAGAATGGGTCTGGCAAGCCTTGTTACGGTTCCGATCGGCATGTTCAGCTATGCGCTCATGATGTTGGGCAGCGGGGACTTTTATCAGCATACGATCACAGCAACGAAAGCGCTCAACGATACAGCCGTGGAATATATCAACGGAATCCAGGTGATCAAGGTCTTCGGCAAGACAAAATCCAGCTACGACCGCTTTGTCCATGATGCCTATGAGGCGGCCCACAGCTTTATCGACTGGATGCGGGCAAGCATCCTGCCTATGACCTTCGCCATGGTCGTCATGCCGTCCACCATGGTCTCGGTCCTTCCTATCGGCGGAATTCTGGTGAAAAGCGGAAGTCTGTCTCCGCAGGATTTTGTCATGATCATCATCCTGTCTGTAGGACTGATCACGCCCTTTGTGACCCTGATGAGTTACTCGGATGACATCAGGACAATGGGAACGATCTTCGGAGAGGTCAGGGCGATCCTGGATGCGCCCGAGATGGTCAGGCCGGAGACGGGAAATGTGCCGGAGAAAAATGACCTGGAGCTGAAGGATGTGCATTTTTCCTATCATTCCGGAATTGGTCTGGCCCAAGAGAGCATGGCGGAAAATGGGGAGAAAGCGGAAAAGGCGGGATCTGCCAAAGCTGCTTCGGATCCTGCTGATACCGAGGTCCTGCACGGAATTTCCATGAAGATTCCCGAGGGGAGTTTTGTGGCCCTGGTCGGCCCCAGCGGAAGCGGCAAGAGCACCATCGCCCGTCTCATTGCTTCCCTTTGGGATGTGACAGGCGGCAGTATCTCAATCGGCGGCAGCGACATTCGGGATATTCCGCAGGAAGCCTATGCCGATAAGATCGCCTTTGTCTCTCAGGACAACTATCTCTTCAACATGACAGTCAGAGAAAATATCCGGCTCGGCAGGCCCTCCGCAACAGACACAGATGTGGAAGAGGCAGCAATAAAGAGCGGCTGCCACGACTTCATCATGAGTCTGGAAAAAGGTTACGACACCCTGGTCGGCAGCTCCGGCGGTCATCTCTCCGGCGGTGAGCGGCAGCGAATATCCATTGCCAGGGCCATGCTGAAAGCGGCGCCCATTGTGATTCTGGACGAAGCTACCGCCTATACGGATCCGGAAAACGAAGCAGTGATCCAGAGGTCAGTCTCGAAGCTCACGGAAGGAAAGACCCTGATCGTCATCGCGCACCGTCTCAGTACGATCGTAGATGCGGACAGAATCTATGTAGTAAAAGACGGCAGGATCCACGAGGAAGGAACCCACGAGGAACTCCTGTCGCATCATGACCTGTATGAAAAGATGTGGAAGGCACATATGGAGGTGAAGGACAATGGTTAAAATCATCAGCCGCTTTTTTGCCTTCTGCGGGGAAGAAAACCGCCGCAGATTTCATCAGTCCATTCTGCTCGGCGTTCTGCAGGCAGTCTTCGAAGCGTTCAAGATCCCGGCCATCGCCTGCATGGTGCGCGCCCTGCTCCGCGGCAGTGTAACCTCTCAGGATATCCTTCTTTCACTGGGAATCATGCTTTTTTCCATCATCGGATCCAGCCTGATCAAGGCCAGAAGCATGATGCTGCAGACGGAAGGCGGTTATGACACCTGCGCCAGGAAGCGCGTGGAGATTGCCGAGCATATGCGGTATCTGCCCATGGGATATTTCAATGAGAAGTCCCTGGGGCAGATCACTTCAGTCACCACAAATGTGATGCAGAATCTGGAAAATGTCGCGACGCGTGTGATTATGATGGTGTGCGAAGGACTGCTGACGACATCTTTGATCATAGTGATGCTCTTCTTTTTTGACTGGCGGATCGCGCTGGTACTGCTGGCCGGATTTGGGCTGTTTCTCTTTGCCAATCGTTTTCTTCAGAGAGCTGCCGGCACCATGGCAGTGCAGAAGGTAGATTCCGATGAGCGCGTAGTCGAGAAGGTGCTGGAATACCTGCAGGGTATGGCTGAGGTAAAGGCTTATCATCTGACCGGAACAAAGAGCAGGGAACTGAACGAGGCTGTCTCGGCCAATGTCAAGGTAAATTCAGACATGGAATTGACCCTGATCCCCCGCATGAGCGCCCAGAATCTTCTGGCCAAGCTGACGAGCGTGTGCATGGTGGCCCTGTCCTGCTTCTTCTACTGCAAAGGTTCTATGGATGCCCTGACGGCGGTCGTCATGGTGATTTCCGCATTTATTGTTTACGCCAGCCTGGAGACGGCAGGTAATTATTCCGCACTTCTCCGGGTGGTGGATGTGAGCGTGACAAGAGCGCAGGAGATCCTGGATACGCCGCAGATGGATATCACAGGGGAGATGATCAGGCCTGAGAACAGGAATCTTGCCGCGGAGAATGTGGAGTTTTCCTACGAGAAGCG
Organism: Lachnospiraceae bacterium; assembly: GCA_045117315.1. GTDB lineage: Bacteria > Bacillota > Clostridia > Lachnospirales > Lachnospiraceae > CAG-791. The sequence continues at coordinate 3,265 of JBGUNJ010000162.1, forward strand.
CAAGGTCATTGACGGCGTGACCGTGAAGATTCCGGAGAAGACTACGACAGCTATCGTCGGCCCTTCGGGCGGCGGCAAAACGACGCTGGTGAATCTTTTGGCCAGGTTCTGGGATGTGGATGCCGGCACAGTGACCCTGGGCGGAAGAAACGTAAAGGATTACGACGTGGATTCCCTGATGGAGAACTTCTCCTTCGTGTTCCAGAATGTCTACCTCTTTCACGATACCATTGCCAATAATATCCGTTTCGGACAGCCGGACGCGCCGATGGAAAAGGTGGTCGAAGCGGCGAAGAAAGCCTGCTGCCACGACTTCATCGAGGCGCTGCCGGAAGGGTACGAAACAGTGATCGGGGAAGGCGGCGCCAGTCTCTCCGGTGGAGAAAAGCAGCGCATTTCCATTGCGCGGGCAATGATGAAGGACGCGCCGGTCATTTTCCTCGATGAAGCAACCGCCAATGTAGATCCGGAAAATGAGAATGATCTGATGCGGGCCATCCAGGCGCTGACGGAAGAGAAGACGGTCATCATGATCGCCCATCGCCTTAAGACGGTGGAACATGCCGACCAGATCCTGGTCGTGGACCACGGAAAGATCGTTCAACAGGGAAGGCACGTGGAACTGATGAAAGAGGAAGGAATTTACCGAAGCTTTATCAGCGAGCGGCGCCAGGCGGCAAGCTGGAAAGTTAAAAGACAGTGTTAACCGGAGCTTTATCGGAGAGCGGTGCGGGAGGACGGTCACGCTGATTTCTCTGCTGTTCTGGGTCTTCTCCTACAGCGGCAGCGGAAATGTGGCGGACAGCCTTCTTTACAAGGTCGGAACCTCGATCGAACCGGTGACCAGGGTGTTCGGTCTGGGGTGGAGGACTTTCATGGGATTTATCACCTCCGCCTTTGCCAAGGAAGCCGTTCTGGGTGTGCTGAACGCGGCCTTTGTCGGAGAAGGCACTGTGCTCGATGCGACCTTCCGGTCTGCCTTTAATGTAGCTGCCGATAACGCCGTGCTCAGCCAGGCTATGACAGACGTCGTCAGCAAAGCCGAGGCACTGGCCTTCATGTGCGCCTGCACATTCAACATTCCCTGCGTAATGGCACTCAGTACAACTTACCGGGAATCACACTCACTGAAATGGACAGCAAGGATCGCAGCCTTCTATATCTGCGGCGCGTTGATCCTGGCCTGCATCGTGTACCACATCGCGGCACTGTTCCTGTAAGCCTGTCCTGCGCAAGTACAGAATAATTGCGGTACTGTTCCTGTAAGCCTGTTCTGCGCAAGTACAGAATAATTGCGGCACTGTTCCTGTAAGCCTGTTCTGCGCCAGTACAGTATTATTGCGGCACTGAGACAGTGAATAGTAAGGAAGCGAAAGAAGGACTGTGGAAGCAGGACTGCGGAAAAAAGATACGGTAATTGGTATCCGGAAATAATAAACAAGGCTGCCCCGCCAAGTGATCTGCTCCCTATCGGGTAGACAGGCAAAAAACAAAAGCTTGTCGTCCGGAAGGGAGCATTTTTTGCAAATACTGCTTGATTTTGCACAGTACTGATTCGCCCTCCGGATTCACCAACTGCCTGTTAGGATTTATCGCACTTATGGGATATAATGATATTGCAGCGAGGATTGAGCGGGAGAGTGTCTAAGGTGTTTGTGCATATTGACGATACGGATTTGCTTTTCCCACCTTTAGACCCTGACATCATGAATATGGGATATAATGGTATTTCGGCAGTGAAGCAATGATGAGGAGTAATTATGCAAGTGTTGATTTTGAACGGGAGCCCCAGACCAAAGGGCAATACGAAGCAGATGATCCAGGCTTTTTGCAAGGGGCTGGCGTCTGCAGGACATGAATATCATGTTTTTGATGTCTGCAGGATGAACATACACGGATGTCTTGCCTGTGAGTACTGCCATACAAAGGGAAACGGGCAGTGCGTGCAGAAAGATGATATGGAGAATATTTACCGGAAGCTGCCGGAGGCAGAGATGCTGGTGATCGCATCCCCGATTTATTACCATAACATGTCCGGGCAGCTAAAATGTACAATTGACCGCTTCTACGCGGCGGCGTTTCCGGATAAGCCGCCGAAGCTGAAAAAAGTTGCCATGTTCTTAAGCTCCGAGAAACCGGATATGTATGACGGGGCTGTGTTTTCTTATCAGGGTGATTTCCTTGATTACCTGCAGCTGGAGGGAATGGGAGTTTTTACTGTCAACGGCTATGATCCCGATGTGCTGGAGAAAAAGCGGGAAGAACTTCGCAGGTTCGGGGCATCTCTTTGACAGAAAAGCAAAAAAGAAAGGCAAAAAAGAAAACAAAAAGAAACATTAAAAAAGAAAAAACATCGAGCGAGGCGGAATGAGAGAGAAGATTATTTTAGCGCCGGGGCTGAACGGAAACGAGATGATGAGAAGCCTGGCGCTTCATGGTAAAAACTGCATAGGCGTGAGAATCTGCGGGGCAGCGGAACTGGCCCGTCTGGCGCTCATGCGGTCCGGCATTTCGATTGACGGGGATTTCGTCAGCATCAGGGAGGAAGCCGCTGTAGCCGCGGAGGCAGTTAAAGGGGAGCCCTACTTCGGCAAGACCTCCTATTCTGACATACAGGAAATCGCGGCAGCTATCCGGAGAATGAGAAGTCTGATCGCGGATGAAAAGGAAGAGGAGATTCTGAAGGAAAAGCTGCCGTCCGGAATTTTTACGGAGAAGAATGACGCACTACTGCATGTTTATCTGCGGTATATGGCTATTCTCGAGTCAAGGAAAGCAGTGGATGCTGTCTCTTTGATCCGGAAAGCGGCATCTGAAAGCAGGAGGATCGATGCGGATTTCCTGATCCTGAAAGAATTCCCCCTGAGTCCCCTGGAGAAAATGCTGCTCAACCGCCTGTCGGGAGGAGCATTCACTCAAGTGAGCGTTCAGGAGCTTTTCGGGAAGGCGGCACAGCCGCTTCAGATTGAGGCCATCCGCAACTGTTACGGCGCGCCGAATGAAGTAGAGACGATCCTCACGGATATTTATAAAGGGAAAAAGCTGGATCAGTGCACTGTGGCTGTGACAGATATTCTGACCTATGGACAGCTGTTTTTTGACTACGCCCTTCTCTATGACATCCCTGTGACCTTCGGATGCGGAATTCCCGTCATGAATTCCAACCCGGCCCGGCTGCTGGCGCTTTACTACAGCTGGATCACCAGCGGATTTTACGGTGCGGAAGCTATTCAGGAACTGCTGGCAAGCAAGGCCTTTGACAGGGCAAAACTGTATGAGCTGTTTCCGGAAAAGGATGGGGATTTCCGATGGAGCACTTTTTATGAGATTCTGGGAGGACTTCGTCTGACAAATGATCCGGCAGTCAACCAAAAGCGGGTCGCCGATTTCAGAAAAGCCGCGGAGGAAGAGGCCGCGTTGGCCGGCAAGGAGGATTCGAAGGAAAGCCGTAATATCCGCAGAAAACTGAGCTGTATTCCCTGCCTGGAGATCATGGGCAGAGAACTCGGACTGCCGGCTGAAGAATTCATCTTTAAATACGCTTATATCCGCAGGGGAAGCGATACAAACGCGGAGCGCCTGCTCATGATGCTGGATATTTCCGCATCGAGGGCCATCTATGAAGAGCTGAAGGTAATCCGCAGCGCCGGGCTTGACCAGTCTGCTGACGACATCATCCCCAATGTGCTCAAGATCACGGTCTGCTCTCAGCAGAGCGAGGCCGGCAGACTCCATGTGACAGGTATCGATGGAACTTTCGGATCTGTCAGGAAGCATCTGTATCTCGCTGGTATGTCGGCATCGAATTTCCCGGGATCTCCAAAGGAGAATTATCTGCTCCTGGACGCGGACCTGAAGCTGTTCGGCAAGGATGCGGAAAGCTATATGTCGGATGGAAGGATCCTGCGAAAAAGAGAGAAACTGCTCTCTCTGGCCCGGCTGGCTTCGGCGCTGGAGACCGGTCTTTCGGTTTCCTATGCCGGCCTGAATGTGTCGGAACTGAAAAAAGACAACGCGTCCTCCCTGATCTATGAGCTGTTCAGAGAGGCACACGGACGCACTGCCTCAGCAAAGGAACTGGAAGCGCATATTACCAGAGTCGATTACTTTGAGCCTGCAGTCTCCGCGTCAAGGCTGATAGGAGACGCCTATACAAAGGGACACACCGTCTGTCCTGACAAGAGGGAAGAGGAGAGAGAGAATCCTGCCGTTCCCTGGAATCTGGAAAAGGCCTGGTCGCCCACGGCTCTGGATACCTTCTTCGGGTGTCCACGCCGCTTCATGCTGGGATACATTCTCGGCATCCCGGAGCCGCAGGACTATGATCCCTTTGTGATCATGAATGCCCTTGATACCGGAACGCTGTCTCACTCCCTGATGGAGGGACTGGGCGGCACGGACATGAGCAGGGAGGACTTCCTTGCCCTGTCTCAGGACTATTTTGACCGCTTTATCAGGGAGCATCCGCCTCTGATCCCGGAGAATGTGCCGGCCGTAAAGGAGCAGTTCCTGGAGATGATGGAGACCGCCTATGACATGGACCCGCATCGGGAGGTGGCGCTGGAAGAGGAGGACATCTGCTGTACGCATGAGAGCGGTGTGAGGATCCACGGCTATCCCGACCGCGTTGAAAAACTGGAAGACGGAACATACCTGATCGTTGATTTCAAGAGCGGGAGAAGAATTTCCCATGTACAGGATGACATCGAAACCTGTCTGCAGGTCGTCATTTACGCCTATCTGATGGAGCAGAAGGGATTTAAGGTTTCCGGCGCTGAGTACAGATATCTCCGGCTGGGGGAAACAGTCACCTGCCGCTATGACGATGATATGAAGAGACAGCTCCTGGAACGGCTGGAGCAGTTTAAGAGCGCCATGCTGAGCGGAGCCTTCCCGGCTGCCGGATCCACAGAGGACGGGGATGATCCCTGCCGCTTCTGCAAATACGGGTCTGTCTGCGGAAAAGCAAATGAAGAAGGGACGGTGAACTGAGGTGGGAGAGAACATGACAAGCCTTGAAAAAGATACTTTGTCCCGAAACAGAATCGTCTCCGGGATCAATGAAAATTTCTTTGTGGAGGCAGGGGCAGGCTCCGGCAAGACCACAATGCTGGTCAACCGCATGGCGGCTATGGTCGAAGCGGGTCTTGACATCAGCAAGATCTGCGCGATCACCTTCACGAAAGCGGCAGCGGGAGAGTTTTATGACCGCTTCCAGAGACTTCTGATCGAGAGAAGCAATCCGGCATTTACAGGGGAGGATACAGGCAGGCCAGGCATGCTGCCCGCGCCCACGGAGCAGACTAGAGAGCGCTGCAGGAAAGCCCTTCAGAATATTGACCTGTGCTTTATGGGGACTATTGACTCTTTCTGCGGCATGGTGCTCTCCGAGCACCCATCTGAGGCCGGGATCCCGTCGGATGCCTCCATTGTTTCCGATGAGGACGCCGCGACTATCTACAAACAGCAGTATGTGAAGATCTGCGGCGGAGAATACGGTGAAGAGCTGCAGTCGCTTGCCGGGACATTCCAGGCGCTTCACCGCGGCGCGCAGGATATTTTTGTCCAGGGTATTTCCTTTGTGATGAACAATCGCAATGTCCGTTTCAACTATAACCGGGCAGCCGCAGTGGATATCGACAGGGACTTCGCGGAGGAGCGGAGCCGGCTGATCCGCGCTGTCAAATGTCTGATCTCCCATCCTGAGCTGAAATACGAAGGCAATAAGGCCAGCCGGGAGGCATGGGATAAAATCGCGGATATCCACAAAAACATCCGCAGACGCTGGAGCAGCAATTATTCGAACCTGATGTACGGACTCAGGGACCTGAAAGAAATCCGGCTGATTCCGGAGGCGATGAATCATTATGCCCTGTCGCTGGGGGCTGTATTTGAACCCGGTGGAAAGCAGGGAAAATGGCTGGAATGCACTGTCGGTCAGGAAGGCGGACTCCTTGAAAAGCTGCAGAAGATCCAATATGACGCCTCTATGACTTTCCTGATCCGGAGTATTCCTGTCATGGAGCAGGCGCTCCGCGAAAAGGGAAGCCTGACCTTTTTTGACTATCTTTATTATCTCCGCAACATGCTGAAGCGGGATGCCGGGGCGGACGGAAAGCTGATCCGGTATATCTATGACCGCCACAGCTATTTTCTGATCGACGAGTTTCAGGATACCAATCCCATGCAGGCAGAGGTCTTTTTCTATCTGTCCGCGGAGCATCCGGTACCGCAGTGGAGCGCATGCGTTCCCAGACCCGGATCACTTTTTATCGTCGGAGATCCGAAACAGTCGATTTACCGATTCCGCAGCGCGGATGTGACATCCTTCCTCAAGGTCAAAAGCCTTTTCGAGAAAAACGGCGGATCCATCCTGAGCCTTTCCAGAAACTTCCGCTCCACCAGAACTCTCTGCGGATATTTCAACAGGGTCTTCACGGCACTGCTTCCGCAGGAAACGGAAAACCAGAGTAAATTTGAGGACATTCCCCTCCCGGAGCCGGCCGAAGGAGAGTTTCAGGGAGTGTATACCTATAAGGCCTATACAGGACAGGCGGAAGCAGAGTATCCGGACATGGCTGATCCCGTCAGGATTGCGGATATCATAGAGAAGCTTGTCGGCAATGAGAAGTTCCTGATCCGGGGAGAAAAGGAGAAGGAGCTTCGGCCGGTCCGTTACAGTGATTTCATGGTCATCACCTACGGCAAGAAGAAGCTGGGACCGATCATGGCGGAACTGGACAGCAGAAACATTCCGACGAAAGTGGAGGGAGATGTCCCCTTTGCGGCCAACCGGGCCTTGTATGAACTTGGCCTTATCTATGCGGCTGCCGCGGATGCCGATGACCCCCTCGCGCTTTACGGAGCGCTGACTGGCAGCCTGATCAATCTGACCAGAGAAGATATCCTGCGGTATAAATCCTGCGGCGGTTCCGTGTCCTTAAAAACAGATTTTGATCAGGAAGCCTGTGAGGATGAAGCGGCTCTGCGCACTGCCGCTCAGATTGACAGGCTGAAAGCCCTGCATACGATAGCTCTGAGGCTTTCTCCTGCAGCGCTTTTTTCAGGGATCATGGACGAATACCGCCTGTACCAGACGGTTCCTGCCGAGAATCTGGAAGTGGTCTATTATGCACTGGAACTGATCAGAAATGCCGAGAAATCCGGCCTGGTTATTTCCCTGAAAGACGGCGCCGCCTTTATCAGAGGACTGATCACGGGCGAATCCGGCGAGGAGCGCTGCCTGAGCCTTACAGCCGACAAAGACTGCGTCCATATGGCCAACCTGCATAAGGTGAAAGGCCTGGAGGCACCCATCGTGATCCTTGCAGCCGCCGGGAGCAGCAGCTTCTCAGGGAACTGCAGAATGATCCACAAAGATGATGGCTCAGAGGGATATATTTTTTCCCTGGAAAGCGAAAGGGATGAAAACGGAAGATCCAAAACTTATTTCTCCACAGCTGATTATGCCGACGAAAAGGACATGGAAACCGAAGCGCTGAGAGCAGAAGGAGAGCGGCTGGTCTATGTGGCCGCGACAAGGGCAAGAAATGTCCTGATTCTGTGCGACAGCGTGCGGGTCATCAGGGGGAAGGAGAGCAGAAACTCCAAATGGGGTCCGATCATGGAGACGGGACTTCCGGATATTTTTGAGGTGATGGGAGACAGCAGCGGATGCCCTGCGGAAACCGGAGCAGAGACTGATGCCGCGGGCTTATATGAAGCGGCGAAGCAGGCTGCTGTCCTGAATGACAGGTCAGCTGAAAAAGCAACCTTCAAAGTGGAGAATCCCAGCCGCCTGCATGTCCTGTCCAGGCTTTCGGAATCTCCTGAGGCGGGGGGAGAGGAAGATATTCCGGAATTCCCTGAGGACGTCGTGTCCCGGGGAGAGGCAGATGCTGCGGAAGTCCCGCAGCTGTCAGCAGGCCAGGGAAAAGGAAAAGAAGATACTGCCGGCGGCCACAGGTTTGCTGCTCTGCTGGGAACCATGACGCATAAGCTGATGGAAATGCTGGTGACTACCCGCAATGAGGTGGACGCTCAGGCGGCTGTCGGGGAGATCATCCGCGAATACAGCAGGCCCGGAACGGAAGGATATGAGAGTAAGCTCACAGAGACTCTGCTGAATGCGGCGGATCATATTCGAAAGGGAGGCTATGCGCAGACCAATGGTCTTCCCCGGGATATTCTGGGGACCCTTCTTGCTGCCGATGAGGTCTACTGCGAGGTTCCCTTCTGCTATAAGGACCAATCGGAAGAAACTACCGTCTGGAACGGAGTCATGGATGTGATCTATTCCAGGGACGGACAGTGGCATATCGTGGATTACAAGACCAATGCTGACGGAAGTGACCTCGATATAAAGTACCAGGCACAGCTTTCTGCATACGTAAAGGCATTCAAGGCAACCACCGGCCTTGACGCTGATGCCCTGACCTATCACATCGACATCTGAATACAGAAATTCTGAAGACCTGATACAAAAAAGACCGCCGCTTTGCGGCGGAGACGGGCCGGTGGGGCAGAGTGCGGCGTGGCCGCCTCTGCCCTGTTACCTATGATCACTCATCCCATGTCAACAGGAGTTCCGACTTCGATCAGGTTGCCGTCGGGATCATAGAAGCGGACCACTTTCTGTCCCCAGCTGTGAGTCATCAGCCTGTTCACATACTGCACTTGCGGGTACAGCTTCTCCAGGCGCTCCACAAAGCCCTCGAGATCGGATTCCTCAAAGTACAGCTCGCACGAATTGTTCTCAGGAATGATCTCTCTGCCCAGGAACTTTCTCCAGATTTTCTCGTCCTGCAGGACAAGCCCCTCCGAGAGGATCATGTTTCCATCGTTATCCAAAATCAGCTCGAGGCCGAACAGGTCATGGTAAAACTGCCTCGATCTTTCAATATCTTTAACCACGATCAATACATTCTTCAGTCTCATAAACAGTCTCTCCAATGTTCTATATTTTAATCGAAAAATCCGAATTTATTTCTTTCTCAGCACTGCCAGGGCAGCATAGTGCAGAACATCGAATGTCTCAGGCGCGATTTTATCAAGGAGCCTTCTGTGCTCCGCATCCCAGCTCTTCCTCCCTGATCTGTTCCGGCGAAATGTCAGTTCCTGTCCATTTCGCGCCATAGTGATACATATTTCGCGGCAGAACTCCTGTACCGGTTCCCAGATCCAGAACGTTCTGACCGGATACACACAAGTCCCTGTCGATGATCTTCTGATAGAACTCGTCAGGATAGATATCCCTGTATCTGGCGTATTCTTTTGACGTCCTTCCCCAGTCAAATGCCTTTCCCGCATCTATACTGCTGCTTCTTATTTCCATGAATATGTAGACCTTCTCAAATGAGATGACCATTATCTTGCTCTTTTGCCAGAAAATGGCCACGGTTAATGGCCATGTTTACTATTACAGTTTCACAACCACCTGCACCTTCCTGCCACCAGAAGCCCTCCAGCGGAGGCACGACGAAATCAAAATAGCCCTCAATCTGATGATCGCCCTTTTTGCTCATCTTGATCGTATAGGCGATGCCGTACAGCAGTTCGATCGCCTGCTTGTATTCGCCGCCCTCGACATTGGGATCTCCCTGGCCCCGGACCGCAATATAATTCATGCCCGGCACCGATACGATGCCGGGTTTGTTTTTTGGCATATAGAACTCTTTATATTCTTTTTTGAAATCAAAATCCATACTCCGTTCACCTCTCAGAACGATTGATTAATCTTTCAGCGGCAGCTTCATAACCATCTTTCACAGCTATTTTCTATCCGCAAATTCAGCAGCTTCCCGGATCCAGGAGATTAGTTCTTCGTCTATTTCCTCTTCAGTGCCGATCATCACATGGTGCGTCCAACGATGGGGATATGGTTCAGTGGCTATATCTATGCGGGAAGATTCCTTTTTGTATGGCAGTCCGAAAGTGACCGTCAAAAAAGGATTCGGACGATTTTTTGCTCTCCGAACCGGTGTAAAGGATACTGCTGCAAACATATATCGTTTAAAGAATGAAATCTGCGTTTTCTTCACTTCGATTCGGACATCAGGCACTCTTTCAGAAACAGCCTCCCGAAAAGAAATATATAAGGGAAGAGCCTGTTGTTTAGAATCAAAGAAAAGCAGTTCATCTACGGAGACAGATTTATTCATGGATTACTCCCTTGGGGAAAAGACGTCGACAGGACTCATCTATCCAGAGAATGGTTAGATCAGGCATCAATTCGCTTAGCATTGTACATCGATAAATAAAGTATATTATAGTTTTTTACCCTTGACCAGTTGATCAGATTCAGAACAGGAAGAGCGAGAACAGGAAGAGAGGGAAAACTTGCCGGCACAAGGTTTTTCGTTCCTGTATTTGTGCCGTTTTGCGTCACAAATTGCAATGGCCTGCACCGCTTTCGCTTCTGAGAAAACGGTGCAGGCTTCAGTCTTTTATTTATCCAGTTTGCAGATCACACCATCCGGGAGAAGCAGCTTGACAGTTCCCTTTGCCTTCCTGCCGATCCGGTCGTACATGCGGCCGGCACTGACGCACTCTCCCCTGACTGTGTGGATGGAGTTGGCAACATAACCAACGAGCCCCAGGCCGTTCTTCATTTCCACCCGGATTGCCTCTTTATCATACGGGTTGTCAGGTTCCTTGACCAGCTTTACCTTCATTCCGGGTTTCATAAAGTCGTGTCCGTAACGATATTTTGTTCCGGTTATTGTAAAATAAATATCTTTCATCTCATCTGCCCCCCTGATTGCTGCAGCCTTTTTCTTACATCTCATTCAGTCCTCCCGATTGCTGCAACCTTTTTCTTACATCTCATTCAGTCCTCCCAATCGCTGTCGTCTTTTTCTGAGCCATATCTATCGAGGCGTGTCCTGTCTTCATACCTTCTGTCTGACTTCCTCGAAGCCTCCTCGACGCTGGAAAGGAATGCCATCTCGGTGGCCCGCTCAAAGGCGTCCAGTTTTCCGTTTTTGTCAAAATCGAAAAGCGTGTCAAGTCCGAACATAATATCAATCCTCCATGAATTCAATATAGTCTCTCTCATTCGAAAAGAGCACATAAGTGCCATTGACAAAACCCATATATCCGCTTTCGGTCACATATCCTTTCATGGAACACCTCCTTGTATTGCTGTTGGACTGATCATATTTTTTGCCGCGGTCTGGCATTTAAAACCGCCCTGCAGCCTGCGGAATATAAAAAACCCGGCATTATGCTGCGATTTTCTGTCTCTGTCTTTCCTGTGCTCCGGAGGAGCGGGGCCGGCCGGCACAGTTTCGGCCGGTCCTGATCATACCTGTCACATAGAACAGAAGCTCCAGAACATAGGCGGAAGATGCGGCAAGGAAACCGGCCAGGAACAGCTCCAGGCTTCCCTGCAGAACGGACGAGACAATATAGATTACTAACAACACTGTGCTGAACGGATGCAGTTTTACGATGCTTTTCATTTTTTTCATTTTCGATTTCATATCAAATACTCCTCCCCACAGAGTGATCATCAAGGGATTTCTGTTTCCCTTTTTGCAAAAGTTATTGCGGCGTTTTTTTAGAAAACAGGAGATTTTCGCTGCGTTAAGTTTTTCAATTAAGGCTTCCTGTTACTTTATGATGAAATTATAAAAAACAAGGTGTCTGAAAAAACGGACAGTGAGCAAAGATAGACGTTGGTTAATTGCATTTTTAACTGCAAGTTTTTCCATACAACTACTCTTGAAATCTGGCAGTTACTATTGCAAAAAGAAAAAAGAAAAGCTGCAAAGATAAGTGCAAAAATAGTTCAAAAGCGGATTTAAAAGCCGGCTGTATAAAAGCCGGCTGTATAAAAGCCGGCCCGTCACCTTCGTGTGGCAGTCCTTTTTTGCTTGTGGTAAAATGGTTTGACTGACAGCATGGGAAAGGCAGCCAGGATGTGGATTACAAAATATTAATCAAAAGAGGTGAGTATGATGAGTAAAAAAAGCGGAATTGCCGCGCTGGTCATTTCCATCGTCGCGCTGTGCCTGTCCATAGTGAATCTGTGCGCTGCGCCTAAAGCCAGCAAACAGGAGGCTCCTGATATTCAGTACGTGATGTATCTCGGAACCAATGACAAGGATACAAACGAACCCGTATATGAGCCGGATGAGGCAAAAGCCAAAGCAGAGGAGATTCTGGTCAGGCACTTCGGGGGCTACACGATCCAGGAGGCAAGCGGCGGTTGGATAGATGAAGGAAAACTGTATCAGGAATACACCCTTGTGATCTATCTCAGTGATACCACGTTAGAGAAAATTCATGCCGCAGCGGATGAAATGATCAGCACATTCGATCAGAGCTCAGTGCTGATTCAGGCAAATGAGACCAGAACGGAATTCTATGCCTCAGGAAATTGAGACAATATGGGTGGACTGTGATGAAAGTAGATTATATAAATGATCGCACAATGGATTCTTCGGGATTTGTGATTCTGGCTGATTATGTGCCACAGATCGTGCAGGAGATTCGTTATTATTCTTGCTATAACTTCATCGGCGAGCGGATTGATGGTTATGAGGAACCCTGCGCGCTCCTGACCATAGAGGCTGCGAGAGCACTGGAGTCGGCCACGGCTGAGTTTCAGGTGCTTGGCCTTGTACCCAAGGTTTTTGACGCCTACCGCCCTGCCAGCGCGGTCCGGCGCTTTGTCCTGTGGGGCATCGAGGATCAGGATATCCGGATGAAACCCTATTTTTATCCTGAACTGGAGAAAGAGACACTTTTTGAGAGAGGATATATTGCCAGTAAGTCCAGCCACAGCCGGGGGTGTGCGGTAGATCTGACCCTGCTGGATATGAAGACCGGCAAAGAGCTGGACATGGGCAGCCCCTTTGATCTGTTCAGTCCCATTTCCCACCCGGACTGCCGGGATATCACGGATGAGCAGTACGAAAACAGGATGGCCCTGCAGAGGGTGATGGTCCGCAGCGGCTTTAAGCCTATCAATTGCGAGTGGTGGCACTTCAGTCTGGAAAACGAGCCCTACCCGGACACCTATTTCTCCTTCCCTGTTTCGTCACAGTATCTGAGAAGATAGGGGGCGGAGCATGGACGCAAAGCGAGGATATGTGCCAGAGGATGAAAAGTTCTTTTCTCCCGATGCAATAGAAAAAATGAGGACGGCATCCCGGCATATTTACTACTTGATTAATGAGGGTTACAACCTGAAGCAGGCGACGGTTTTTGCGGGGAATCATTTTCAGCTGTCAGAGCGGCAGCGTCTGGCTGTAATGAGAAGCCTTGCTTCCCGTCCGCAGCTGGCAGAAAGGAAGAGAAAACTGGCAGCGGCAGATGAACTGGCCGGAAAAGATGTCTGGATTGACGGCTTCAATACCATAATCACACTGGAAGTGCTGCTGAGTGACTCTCTTCTCTTTTGCTGCATGGATGGAACCATCCGGGATCTCGCTGCTCTTCGCGGCACCTATCGTCCGATTCCTGAGACTCCGCAAGCCATAAAGCTGATGCTTGACGTGCTCCGGGATTCATCAGTGGGCGAGGTCAGGATTCTGCTGGATGAACCGGTTTCCAATTCCGGCAGGCTGAAGACCCTGATTGCGGATGTCGCGGAAGGGCATTATCCCTTTCATACCGACATCACGATTTTAAAAGATGTCGACAGACAGCTTTACGGAAAGGAAAGAGTCATTACGTCAGATTCCATCATTCTGGACCATTGCATCACCTGGGTAAACCTTACGGCTGAATGTATGAAGCGTAAGGGAAAGCAGGGGCTTAAAGTCTGGTCCGCAGAGGAATGAAAAGATTCCGCTCAGGGCGGCTGTGCCGCATACCGGCTGCGCCACAGCCTACCACTACTGGAATACATCACAAAAACTGTTCTCAGGCTGCGCCGCAGGGCGGCGCAGTGTACCATAGGCAGCTGCTCTCAGGCTGTGCCGCAGAACAGCGCAGTATCCCCGGTGTACCCAATGTTCATAGAGGGAGATTCATGAAACAGAAAATCAAATCCGCTTTTGTCAGAAAATTTTTGAGTGATGAGAGCGCCAGAAAATATGACCATATGCTTGAAAAGCGCGCCGAAGGGGAAGAGCGCCTCAAAACAAGTATGATCAGCCATCTCTCCACTCTCAACGACGGTGTCATCGCTATTTTTATTACTGTGATGATGCTGGAGATTCCCTTTCCCACTTCAGAAAAATCCTATGGGGAATTTGCCTGGTCGATCCTGATTTTTCTGGTCAGTTTTTTTATCGTGGCAGATTTCTGGTATGACAATAAACAGATTTTTGAAGCGGTCCGTCAGGCGGATCACCTGGTGATTGTCGCGAATTTTCTCTTTCTGGCATCCCTGGCCCTGATTCCGGTCACGACCAAATGGATCATCCACCAGAGTGACCGCTATTCGGCCATACACTTTGGCGCGGTTTACATCCTGACCTCCTTTTTTCAGAGACTCCTCTATTTTGCGGCGCTGCGGAAGCGGTTCCGGGATACTCCCGGTCTGTTCCTGCTCATGATCTTTTCCAAAACCAGCATCCTGCTGGCAATCAGCGCTTTACTGATGCTCTTGTCCTGGTTCTACCCTCACCAGGCCTTCGTTCTCTACATTATTCTGCCGGTGGTCAGCTTTTTCATGCCGTAGCGGGGCTCGGGCGGCCGGTAAAACTGCCGGGATTCGTGTCCTGCAGATAAAATAAAAAGAAATGGAGATAAAAAAAAATGTTGGAAATCGGAGTTAAAGCCCCGGCGTTTACCCTGCCGGATCAGAACGGAGAAATGAGAAGTCTGGCTGATTATCAGGGACAGAAGGTGATTCTGTACTTTTATCCCAAGGACATGACAGCCGGCTGTACCAAGCAGGCCTGCGCATTCGGGGATCTGTATCCGCAGTTCAGGGAGAAGGGCGCGGTGGTTCTCGGCGTGAGCAAGGACAGCGTGGCATCCCACAAGAAATTTGAGGAAAAATACGGACTGCCCTTTACACTTCTCTCTGATCCGGAGAAGGAAGTGATCCAGGCTTATGATGTGTGGAAAGAAAAGAAGAATTACGGCAGAGTCAGCATGGGAGTTGTCCGGACGACTTACCTGATCGATGAGAACGGCATTATCATAAAGGCTTTTGATAAAGTAAAGGCCGCCGCCAATGCGGAACAGATGCTGGGAGAACTGGGATGAGGATCATCATATCTCCGGCCAAGCAGATGCGGGAAGATACAGATTCATTTGCCTGCAGCGGGCTGCCGGTATTTATGGAAAAAACCCGGATTCTGATGCGATGGATTCAGAGTCTTTCTTATGAGGAGCAGAAAAAGCTCTGGGCCTGCAGCGACAAGATCGCCCGGCAGAACGCTGAGCGGTATGCGCAAATGGATTTACAGAAGAAGCTCACGCCGGCAATTCTTTCTTACGACGGAATCCAGTATACATACATGGCGCCGGCTGTTTTCGAAGACGGTCAGTACGACTATGTGCAGGAGCATCTGAGGATCCTGTCCGCATTTTACGGAGTGGTCAGGCCCATGGACGGTGTCGTTCCTTACCGGCTGGAAATGCAGGCGAAGGGTGCCGTGGGAGGTCACAGGAACCTGTATGATTTCTGGGGAGACAGCCTGTACCGGGAAGTGACAGATAACAGCAGGATCATAATCAATCTTGCATCCAGGGAGTATTCCAGGTGCATAGAGAAGTACCTGCAGCCGGATGACCGCTTTATTACCTGTGTTTTCGGGGAAGAGGAAAAAGGCAGGATCGTTCAAAAGGGCGTATACGCAAAGATGGCCAGAGGCCAGATGGTCCGATATATGGCTGCAAATGCCATCACCGAACCGGAACAGATCAAGGCATTCGACTGGAGCGGCTATCGTTTCCGGGATGACTTGTCTTCAGATGCTGAGTATGTTTTTGTCCGGACGGAAGAGCCCGGAAAACCCGGAAAGTCAGGGAGACATAAGAAAAAAGAGGCATGAAAAAGCATGACCATGAGTGTGAATCGGGACACTCCTGTTGGGGATGCGCTTTAAAAGGGGGCTTAAGGAACGGCTTTTGAGCCGATCTTTAAGCCCCTTCTTACATTTAAGCTTTATAAAAACTCTTTTTTAAAGTCCTTTTTAAAACATTTTTATAAAAACTCTTTTTTAAAGTCCTTTCTAAAAAACTCTTTTTATAAGGCTCTTTAAAAACTCTTTTTTAAAAATCTTTTATAAGATCACCGCTTAGTTCAGTTTGCCGTAATCTTCCGGGCTCACGGCTTCCAGCCATTCGTTGCCTGTTTCGTCTCCTTCAATCTCGAGCGCCAGATGTGAAAACCAGGAATCCGGGGCTGCCCCGTGCCAGTGCTTGACTTCCGCGGGAATGTTGATCACGGTGCCGGG
Source organism: Lachnospiraceae bacterium (assembly GCA_045117315.1). Classification (GTDB taxonomy): domain Bacteria; phylum Bacillota; class Clostridia; order Lachnospirales; family Lachnospiraceae; genus CAG-791. Next base: position 19,629 of record JBGUNJ010000162.1, read on the forward strand.
CGTCATTTCTACGGCTTCTTTGCCCCATTCCTGATAGTAGCCTCTGCCGCCGACACAGATCAGCATCTGGCCGCCGCCGCTTTTTGCGTGATGGATGTGCCAGTTGTTGCGGCAGCCGGGTTCAAATGTCACATTGTAGACCGGGACCTGCTCCAGGGTTATTGGCGCCAGATAGCTCTGGCCGACGAAAAACTGTCCATAGGGATTGGGATCCCCGATCGGGAAAAAGATTGTGTTCTGGAATCTGTCTTTTTCTGTCAGTGCAGCTTCTTCCTCGTTCCAGACTTCCTTTGCCAGTCTGAAGACCGCCCATCCCTTGGGCCAGCCCACATACATTGTAGCGTGGGTGATGATGGCAGCAATCTCTTCTTTGGTCACGCCGTGCGCTTTGGCGTTCTGCAGATGATAGGCCAGGGAAGAATCAGTGATGCCGGAGGCCATCAGGGATACGACTGTAATAATGCATTTTGTCTTAACACTGATCGCTTCTTCATTCCACACTTCTCCGAAGAGAACATCGTCATTCAGATGAGCGAACATGGGCGCGAAGTCTCCCAGCTGACTTCTTCCTGCTGTCTGTACAATCTTTTCAGCCATTTTGATTTCCTCCTGTCACTATTTACTGTTTGATTTTTACTGTCAGATTTTTATTGTCAGATTTATATTGTCGGTTTTTTACTGTCAGATTTTTATTGTCGGACTATTATCATTGGTTTTTTACTGTCAGATTTTTACTTCCTGATTTTCTGGTCGCCAGTGGACCATACATGCTTTTCTTTTGCTGCGGCGGGCTTGTTCTGAGCCATTACGCCGGCAAGAGGATGGGGGACATAGGGTTCTTCCAGATACAGGATATCCTCCGGTGTCAGCTCCAGGTCCACAGCCTTTGCCGCTCCTTCGATATGATGGAGCTTTGTCGCTCCGACCACAGGCGAAGTCACCTTTGTGAGAAGCCAGGCCAGAGAGATTTCTGTCATGGTCACTCCATATTTTTCTGCCAGTTCCGCCACGCGGGCTATGATCACATTGTCCTGGGCAGCCGTTGCGTCATATTTGAACTTTGCGTAGGCATCTTCTTTGGCCCGCCTGGTACCGCCTTCTCCGGGGAGCCTTGAAAGCCTGCCGGAAGCCAGCGCGCTGTAGGGTGTGAGGGCGATGTTTTCTTCCTGGCAGTAGGGAACCATTTCACGTTCTTCCTCCCGGAAGATCAGGTTGTAATGTCCCTGAACGGAGACGAACTTTGCAACGCCCTCTTTATCCGCAAGCGCGTTTGCCTTTGCAATCTGCCAGGCAAAGCAGTTGGAGATGCCGATGTATCTGGCCTTGCCCGCCTTCACGATCCGGTTCAGGCCGTCCATGATATCTTCAATGGGCGTCTGCCAGTCCCACATGTGATAGATATAGAGATCGACATAATCCATTCCCAGGTTCTGAAGGCTGGTATTGACCATGTTTTCTATATGCTGCTGCCCGCTGATGCCCTGTTCGATCTCCTCCTGTGTTCTGGGGAGAAATTTGGTGGCGACGACCACATCCTCACGCTTCGCGAAATCGCGGAGTGCCCGCCCCACATACTGCTCGCTGGTGCCGCTCTGGTAAGCGATTGCTGTATCGTAGAAATTGACGCCCAGTTCAAGTCCGCGTCTGATGATCTCTCTCGTATGCTCCTCGTCGATGGTCCAGCTGTGCTGACCCCGTCCGGCATCGCCAAATCCCATGCAGCCCATGCAGATACGGGATACATTCAGTTCCGAGTTGCCGAGTTTTGTATATTTCATGAGATGAATGTCTCCCTTCCGTTAATTTTTTTACAGTACTTCATCCAGAAAACGGCGGATCTCCGCCTCTTTGGGATGGTTGATCTGACGGCCCTTTGCCCACTTCACATCTCCGGTCACATTCTTATGCAGAGCGGTATCGCTGCGTCCGACGCCGCTGCCGCCGGAGGTGCAGAAAGGGATGATTTTTTTGCCGCTGAAATCATAGCTTTCCAGGAAGGTCTCGATGATCCTGGGCGCAACGCCCCACCAGATCGGGAAGCCCACGATCACAGTGTCATAAGAAGACATGTCAAGGGCTTCTCCTGCTATTTCAGGTCTTGCGGCGGGATCATTCATCTCCACACTGCTGCGGCTCCTGCTGTTTGTCCAGTCCAGGTCAGCGGCAGTATAGATCTCCCTTGGAACGATCTCATAAAAATCCGCTCCCGCGATCCGGGCAATTTCTTTACCGACTTTTTTCGTCACTCCGCCGGCGGAAAACACCGCCACCAAAATATTCTTTGCCATTCTTTTTTCTCCTTTTCCTGTTGATTCATGTATCAGTTTCAGACTGTGAGGTCTGAGACCTGTGTGCAGATTATTTCCCTGAGACTTTTGTGAGATTTGTGCTCATTGACCCAGCAGACGGGTCAGGCAGTCATAAGTGAGTTCGTAAATCGTGTAATACTCGTAGTTGACCCCTGCCTCCTTCATGGCGACTTTCTGCTTCTCTGTAACGGCGGTATAGGGGTAAATGCCGAACATGAAGGGAAAGAAGGTATAGAGGAAGTTTCGGATTTCCTTTCCGCCCATGTCCGGGCAGAATTTTTCCAGCAGCATGCGCATCTGATCCAGGGAGCGGCCGTAGGACTGCTTGAAGGATGTCAGGAGTTCCTGACGGCTGTTGGCCTCCATATCGTAATTGTTCATGGAGAGCAGCTTTAGAAGCTGCTGCCTTTCCGCCAGAGACTGCGCGATCTTGTCCGCCAGCTGTGCTTTGGTCAGCTGCCCGTTTTGATCAAGAATTGCGGCCAGCTGATTATTCCAGAGATCATACTCCCGTTTAAAAAGCGCCAGGAAGATCTCTTCTTTGGTCTCAAAATAGTTGTAAATAGTAGGGCGGGAGAAGGATGTGATTTTGCCGATCTCCTTGAGCGTGATCTCCCGGAAACTCATGGTATTGTAAAGCTGCTCGCAGGCATTTATGATTTCTTCCCGCTTCTGAGCAATCTGTTCCGGTGTTCCCTTTCTCATCGCGATTTCCTCCGTGTTCCTTTTGTTTTGTTCTGACATTGTGTCAGTGCCTGTATTATACAACTGCTCTGACAACGTGTCAACATTCTTGCCGGGACAATATTTCGTGCCTGTCATGAACTTTTTTCGTGCCCAAAAGATTTTCCCGCACCAGTGTTTTTGACGGTGTTTTACCCGGCAGTGGAGATGCTTATCGACCATATACATGATATAATCAGTCAATGAACAGGACAAAGAAGAAGGGGATATTTGGCGCTGAGAGCCCATGAGAGCATATCCAATAAGCTGGACAGACAGATCCGATAAGAACTAATAAAGTCATCACGGAAGTACGGAAGGAGTCTTTTTTATGCAGCAGACAAAGCCGATTTTTCTCATACGGAAATATCGCTCAATTCTCTGGGCTGCGATCATAGTGGAGAGCGTCAATTTTATCCTTTCACTGACGGACATTTTTGTCGCGGGAAATATCATCGGTGTCGACGCGTTTGCCGCGATCGGCATTGTCGCTCCCTTCATTTCCTTTTCTACTTTCGTGTCCTCCATTATCAACTCCGGTACGACCATGAATTTTTCCTATCAGGTAGGCCGCTTTGATAAGCGACGCGCACTTGAGTTTTTCAGCCAGGGGGTCTATTTGGCACTGATTTCCGGCGCGCTTTATGCAGGGATCCTGTCTGTTCTGCTTCACGTTGTCCGGCCTTACCTTCCGGCTGATCTGGAGATTCTGGAGTATGCCCTGCAATACTTCAAAGTCATCCTGCTTTTTTTCCTGTTCGACCCCTTGTCTTACCTCCTGGATAATCTTCTCGTTGCTGATGGCGGTGAAAAGCTGTCAGTCGCCGCGAATATGATCCTGATCATCAGCAATATCATCTTATCATTTGTTTTTGCCCGCAGATGGGGGGTGCCGGGTGTCGCCGCCGCTTCCGTTTTGAGCAAGCTGCTGTTTATATTGATTATCTCTCTCCATTTTTTCAGCAGGAGCAACACGCTGCGCCTGTTATTTGTCTGGAGATGGAGCGACTTTCTGGAGATTCTCCGGTCCGGTATAGTAAAAGCATCCATCTATGCATTGGAAGGGCTGTCTTTTTTCCTGATCAATCTGTTCGCCTTGTTCTATTTTGACGAAGGGATATTGGTTTCTCTCTCTATGACAGAAAAATATCTGGGGATTCTGACCATGTTTATCGGATTATCGATGGCAGCGCAGCCTCTGATCTGTACACTCAGAGGTGAAAACAACAGCAAAGCGCTCCGATCCCTGATGAGGGTCGTATGTATCGATATATCGTCAGCAGGGGTGCTTCTGTCTCTTTTTACCATGATTTTCGCCCCTTTTCTTGTAGAAGCTTTTGGTATCGACGAGGAGCCTTTACACTGTGACGGGGTCATTGCTCTACGCATTGTCAGCACGACTCTGGCTGTACACGCGATCCTTGTGCTGTTTTTTATCTACTACTATCTGATGGACAGGCAGAAGCTGGCTTTTTTCATCGGGCTGTTCAAGAATCTGATCAGTCCGCTGGTACTGGTAATCCTGCTGTGCGTTTTGACAAAAACTGAGATGGGGATCTGGATCGGCCTGGCTCTTTCGCCGCTCCTTGCTCTGCTTGTCTGCGCGCAGACGGTCTATAAGCGCTATTCAAAGGAGCAGTTCCCGTTTCTGCTGCAGGCAGATAGTGATCAAAACATCTATATATTTGATTTCGTCATCAGTCCAGGGGCATGCGCGGAAATGTCGCACACGGCGGATGAGATTATCAGTACTCTGCCGGTGCCGGCAAAGGTCAGGCTGTCTGCCTGTATATTTATCGAAGATTACCTCATGCTCGTACTTGAAAAAAATACCGGGAAAAAGGACATCCGCGCTGATTGTACAATAATCGCGGATAACTCGGATGCACGTCTGATCATTCGCGATTCCGGCAGAGTATTTGATGTCCTGGAAGAGGATATTTTGCCGGATTCTTTCCGCCAGTATGTGCTGACCAATCTGATGCTTGCCTACGATAAAAAGGCCTTCATGACCACAACCGGGTATAACCGAGTCGAACTGGATCTTAACCAGGCATTGCCTGCGGAAGGATCCTGAAAAAATGATGTAATGATCAAAAAGAAGAAACGGACTGCACTTAGATGCCTTTTGATCCTGACATCATAAATTGCTGAATCACAGGAGACCGGGATTATGAAAAAAATAAAATATGCCGCCATGGCAGTCCTGCTTTTTTTTAGCATATCGCTTTGGGGATGCTCATCGGAAAACCTAGCCAGGGCTGAGATGCAGGCCAAGGCGGGGATTAACCGGGAGATTAATGGAACCTATGACCGGGGTGCGGCTGCCGTATGCAATAACGGGACCTATGTCGGACTGGCTGAGGGCTCTGTCATCTCCTACAAGGGGATCCCCTTTGCCGAACCGCCGGTCGGCAGGCTTCGCTGGAAAGATCCTGTCCCCGCCGGGGACCGGACCGGTGTTTATGAGGCCCGATACTTCGGAAAAAGCCCCATCCAGAGTGAATGGTCTACGGAGGTCGGCTCCTATTACCTTCAGGGAGAGGACTGCCTGACGCTGAATGTCTGGACAAATACAGAAGGACCGTCTGAGGGGAAGACGGTCATGGTCTTTTTCCACGGCGGCTCCTATGGCTGGGGAGGAACGAGCGATCCGATCTACGATGGACACAATCTGGTGGAAAAATATCCCGACCTGGTCCTGGTCACGGCAGAGTATCGGACGGGCATCATGGGCTTTATGGATTTTTCCGGTGTTCCGGGCGGCGAGGATTATTCCACAAGCGGAAATCTGGGTCTGCTGGATCATGCCCTGCGCGGATGATACCCTCGGAGCCTGCCACGCGGTGGAACTGGCCTATGTCTTTAACAATCCCCAGGCGGACCTCTATACGGACGGCCTTTACAATGAGAAGCTGGCTGACACTGTACAGGATATGTGGGTGAACTTTGCCCGCACCGGAGATCCGGGCACAGAAGAATATGCCTGGGAACCCTATACCCGCAGTTCCAGAAAGACTATGGTGCTGGGTGAAGAGATCGGCATGAACGAAGACCTGAAGGGGGAAGAGCGGGAACTGATGGAACCCCTGATGCAACATTACATCAACGGCTGCTATACCCAGCTGGATTATAATGTCCCCCAGTTATGGCGGATCATCGGAATGATCCTTGTTTTACTTGCGCTTGCTGCATCCGGAATTATTCTGATCGTGAAGACACGGAAAAAACGACACACGCGCAGCCAAGGAGATAAGGTATGAGATTGAAACCGATTCTGAAACGTATGATAGTGCCGGGCATCTGTCTCCTGTTTGCTCTTTCTGCCTTTCTTCCTGGGCAGGTTTATGCTAAAGAGCAGGACACGGGCACATTTATTTCTCTTTTCCAGTTGGAAAAAGCGCGTATCGGCATACAGACCGGCACCAGCTTTGACGCGTCGGTAAAGAAAAAGCTGCCGGGCGCCCGCGTGGAATATTATAACTCTAAGGCTGACCTGGTGGCGGCCCTGTCCACTCACAAGATTGATGCCTTTGTTGTCGACGAGCCGGTGGCTCAGATACTGGTGCGTGAATACGACGGGGTCACTTATCTGCCGGAATACCTGGACACCTATTTCTTTGCCCCCGTCTTTCCCAGAAGCAAAAATGGACAGACCCTGCGAGACCGGTTCAACGATTTCCTCCGCAGGCTGCCCGAAGATTCGCTGGATACCTTTGCCGACAAATGGTTCGGCGGGGACGAAGAGGCGAAGACTATGTTGGATCCCGATGACCTGCCCGCAAAGAACGGGACGCTCCGTCTCGCGACAGCGGCGGGCTATGCCCCTTTTGAATAATTGCTGTACAGGATCTGACCAGAATGGGCGACATTGTGCGAAGCCGGACCTATGAGGCCTTCTTCCCGCTGATCGCTGTCACGGTCATCTATTTTGTCATGGAGGGACTGCTGAACATGCTGGTGGGCTGGCTGAGGACAAAGAGCGATCCGAAAAAAAGATCAAAATCCCGTATTCTGAGATGTAGGGAGGGGGGAAGAAAGCCTGTGAAGAAGTGTAAGAGCATCGTACTCATTACAGCATTGATCCTGTCGCTTGTTGCTGCCGCCTGCGGGCGGCCGGCACAGAAAGCCCCGTCTGAAACTGTACATGAAGCTGCAGAGAATGCCGGAACCATCGAGGAAATCGGGACTGACACAGCGTCCCCGGCAGGAATCTCCGAAGGAGCCGGGACTGACACAGAATTCCCGGCAGCAATCGCTGAAGAAGCCGGAGCCGACGCGGTATTCCCGGCAGGAAATCCTGAAGAAGTGGCCGCAGTGATCCTGCATACCAATGATGTGCACGTGGGACTTGAGGAAAATATCGGTTACGACGGACTGGCTCTCTACAAAAAGGAGGTCGAAGCGCTGTATGACCATGTTCTTCTGGTCGATGCAGGCGATGCCATTCAGGGGGCGGCGATCGGAGACCTGTCCGTTGACCTGATCAAAAGGGATGAAAACGGAAATGACCTGAGCCGTACCGGGGAAAACGGGCTGTGTGAACTTGCGGCCGATGCCTTCCGGTCGGCAGGAAAAACCCAGGCAGCTCTGATCGGTGCCGGCACGGTGCGGACAAATCTGGAGTCCGGAGAGGTTACATATAAAGACGTAGTGGACATCCTTCCCTACTGCAACAAGGTCATCATGACGGAGGTCAGCGGGCAGATGCTCCTTGACGCCCTGGAATTCGGTGTATCTTTCCTGCCTGATGAAGCTGGCGCTTTTCCGCAGGTCTCCGGGATCACTTTCCGCATCAATAAGGATATTGAAAGCAGTGTAAGGATAAATGGAAAAAAGCAATTCCTTTCCGTGGACGGCGAGTACCGGGTGTCAGATGTGAAGGTTGACGGCAAAGATCTGGATCCGGAAGCAATTTATACCCTGGCAATATCAGATTATCTTTTTACCAGAGGCGACGGATATACAATGTTTGAAGATGCAAAGATCATATCGTCAACGAAGCTTCCCGACAACGAGGTTGTCATGAAATACATCGAGGAGGACCTCAATGGTATGATCCCGGAAAAATATGCCGGGCCGCAAGGCAGGATCCTGGACTGATATACAGAGATTTTACAGATCAACATTGGACCGTATGGAAGGGAGTAAAAAGAAAAGAATGCAGGGAGACGGCCATCTGGCGGGGCAGATCGTTGTATGGAGCAGCATTCCGGGCATGTTCTCTCTTTTCCTGATTGTTTTTCTTTTCAGGATGTGGGGATTGCTGTAAAGAGAAAATCATGGCCCTGTTCACTCCGGAGGTTTGCGTCGAAGCGCAGCAAACCTCAGCGGATCCCATCCGCGGATATCGCCGATTTCAAAATCCTTCTATAAAAGGCTTTGAAATGCGGTTTCTCCCCGGGTGCCTCAGCATAGAAGCGCTTCGACATGACAGAAAGAGAGGAAGATGATATGAGCGCTGTTGTTTTAACGAACCCTTTAATAGGACACAAATTATCCCTTCTCAGGGATAAAAACACCGGAACAAAGGAATTCAGGGAAATAATAGGTGAGATCGCGACGTTTTTATGCTATGAAGCCCTGTCTGACGCGGTCCTGGAGGATGTGGAAATAGAAACTCCTATCTGCAGAACGCATGTAAAAAGGCTGAATGAAGACAGGTATGCCTTTGTCCCGATTTTAAGGGCAGGGACCGGAATGCTGGATGGCCTGCTCAAAGCTGTTCCCAATGCCAAAATCGGACATGTGGGATTATACAGAGATGAGACCACGCATGAGCCTGTGCGCTATTATTATAAAATGCCGGAGAACGTAGCGGACCGCGAAGTTCTGGTTCTGGATCCCATGCTGGCGACGGGAGGGTCCGCTTGTGATACGATTGCCATGCTGAAAGAAGACGGCGTGAAAAAAATAAAATTCATATGTATCATCGCGGCTCCTGAAGGAGTAAAGAAACTGGAGGAAGTCCACCCGGATGTACAGGTATTTGCCGCCGCCGTAGACGAGAAGCTCAATGAAAATGCTTATATAGTCCCCGGTCTGGGTGATGCCGGTGACAGGATTTTCGGCACCTGAGAACCGGCCCGGAAAACTAAGGATATATTAGCTGATACTCATAACCTGCATTCCGGCGAAGGGTAAAAGGGATGCCGCCATCTGCGGGGATCCCGATAAGTGCACACAGCTCACTTTCCAATCGAAAACCGGCACATCAAATGAAAAATGACACTTGCCAATCGAAAACCGGCAAGTGTCATTTTTTTGGATCGGGATAAAGCTTTATCTGCGTACTGAAAATGATCCATCATGATCGCTTCCGCAGCGAGTATGATTTTTATGCTTATTTTTTTCGAATACCATTTTTTTCAAGAGATGACCGGATCATCCCGGTTCCCTGTTCGATGCCCTGTGCATCTGCAGACAGAATCTCTGCCATAATATCAACCTCCGATTATAAATTATACTGCCGAAATTTTCTTTATTTCTTCGAATGTATCTGTCAGAGAGAAAAAGAAATTCTTCTCAAATTCATTGTTGATGACAGTCACAGGCTTAAGCTGCGCAGCGGATGCCCCCTTTGCCAGCATCACTTCCTTGTATAAGTTGTAGGTCTCCGGCTGGGCGAACAGAAGCCTGGTGTCATTGATCAGACCCCTGTCTGACTTTTCACCCAGGAAGGGATTTGCTTCCGCCAGGTTTTTTTCCAGGCAGGCAAGGATTTGCTGTTCGGTCAGATTCGCAGGTACTTTGTCGATTTCCATGACAAAGACGTATCTGATTTCTTCTATATCGGGATAAACAGAACTGTCAACCAGAAGGAAACCGCACTCTTGAGCGGTCTTTTCCTCAGCAAACCGCAGTGCGGCCTCTGTGGTTTTTTCTCCCGTCAGGCTCACAGTTTTGTCCGCGCGGTACTGAAACTCCACCATCGGTACTGCGTTATGGGTACCCGTCACCAGCACTACATCTTTCATTCTGTAACGGTAGAAGCCGGAATGATTGGTGATGATCAGTTCATATTTCCTGCCTGGTTCCAGCCGGTCCATGGTGAGAGGAGCGGCATTCTTTGAGCCGCCATTCCCCTCGAATTCTTCGTCATCATCCACCGGAAGGAACTCATAGAACAGGGCATCGGGGATAAGGCAGGAAGAGCAGTCCGCCAGGGAGACCGGCACAGAAAACAAGCCTTCTGAAGCAACGATTCCCCGGTAATAGAAAAATATTTTCTCACCCAGATACCGGCTGCGAACCTCCCGGGTATAGCGGGAGAAACCGCCGGATGCAATGGCAGAAACATACATAAGATCAGGCCAGACCAGAGGCATAAAAGGCCGGTCGAAGCCGCCTTCAAAGATTCTCCTCAACTGTGCTGCCCTCTCCGGCATGGGATCCAGGTCCTCTGTCAGGACTTTCCGTATATCCTCGGGCATCTTCACGTTCTCCGAGATGGTTCCGGAAGCAATGTCGCGGACCAGTTCTTCCCAATTCTTTTCGATGAAGCGGCTGAGATCAAGTATAAAACTCGAGAATGTACTTTCGATGCACTTCAGGTGTTCATCGCGCAGACCGTACAGGGCGTACAGATAACGGGAATCTGTGTTTTTCCCGGCAAATGTAGCCTGTGGAGGAGCAGCAAAAAAATGCATCCATTTATCTTTCAGCCTGTCATAAAACAATCTCCTGTCACCTTCTGACAGCGGCCCGAACGGTATACCGTCCGGCATGATCTGGATTGTATCACTGCATCTGAACAAATTCAGTGAGCGGCCTCCAAAATAGTTTTCTCCCAATTCATGGTAAAAAAGATCTGCCTGGTAATCGAGAACATAGCGATAAAGCAAATCCCGGCTTTTCTGAGTCAAGGGAATCCTCTTTGGATTACCGGCAGTTCCGGACGTTTTGTTGTACCAGACAGGAGGAGCAGCGGTCAGGAGGTTCCTCTCTCCGTGATCGGTCATTCTTTTGATATAGGGCTCATAATCTTTGTATTCAGTAACAGGAAGCTTTTCCTGAAAATCCCGTATGGATGTTATCTTCTCGAACCCATATTTCTTTCCATATTCCGTATCCTTGTTTTCTGCAAGGAGATCAAGAAGAAGCTTTTCCTGTTCCTTTATCGGATCTTTTGTGAACGATTCAAAATCCGCCCTTATCAGGCTCCCGGTTTCAACTGCCTCCCTGCGCTGTTCGTTTAATTCATCATACATGTCTTATCCTCACGAAAGTCTGCTTTTATGGCGGGAAAATTCGTTCCATATACTTCTTGCAGACAATCCTTCCAGTGATAAGAAAGTGATAAAAAAGTCTTTCTCATCAAAGTCCGGTGCGCCGGATTCTCCGGCACTATATGTGTAACAAATGGAGTATAGTATACTTTTTTCTGTATTTCCAGTGTTGGTATTTTGGATGGAAAACGTTACTTTTCAGGACGGCACGAAACTCGAGATGGTTTCGGGCGGTTTTAGCCGGTTACTGGTCACGGTGTGACCCCTGACCCCAATGGCTGCTCTTCACGGGAGTCTGAGGAAACAGGAACATAATCTGGAGCTCCCGGACCCGGCTTGGGGGACTGTGGAATGAGGGCTGAGCTCACACAGAATCCGGAACTCCCGGACCCGGCCACACGGGGACAGAGAGGGACTAGGGGCTATTTTCTCTTTATGACAGCCCGCGTTTCAGGTATAATAAGCAGGAGCATATGTCAAAATTGGCAGGAGGGAAAACATGAAAAAACAGAAATTGACAGCTTTCCTGTTAGCGGTTTCCGTGGCAGTCTCAGGCGGCGGAGTCGTGGCCGCACAAGGAGGAATGGTTCCGGCGGATACAGTGCAGGAGAATGCGGCACAGGAGGATACAGTGCGGGAGAATGCGGCACTGGCGGATACAGTACAGGAGAATGCGGCACAGGAGGATTCTTCTAAAGGTCCTGACGCAGCAGCAGGCAAGACTGTGACTGAGACGACCGGCGCTGATAAAACCGACACTGGAAAAACCGGTGCTGATGCTGCCGCAGCCGCCAAAACCGGCGCGGAAGAGACCGGAGCTGCCGGGGCAGACGCTGCCAAAACCGGTGCGGAAGAGACCGGAGCTGCCGGGGCAGACGCTGCCAAAACCGGAGCTGACACTGCCGCAGCCGCCGGAAAGGCGGATGCTGAGACCAATGGAAAGACGGGCGGCGGCACGGAAGGTCAGGTAGCCGGCTCCGTGAGCCTGGCAAATCTCTCCGACATTGAGAAACAGGCCTTTACCCACATGGAGGAAGAACTCGCAATAGATGCGGAGGCACTTCTCAGGGACGGAGAGGATGTGAGAGATATCTACAACGATTATGACTGGAAGACGAAAGCGGACACATTTCCCGGGAAGTTTGATCTCAGAAGCCGCGGCACAGTGACTTCTGTCAAGGATCAGTCGCCCTGGGGGACCTGCTGGAGCTTTGGCACGATAGCGGCCAGCGAGACCAGTCTTCTGAATACTATGGGGCTGACGGCAGAGGAGTATAGGGCGAAATATGGAAAGGACATGGATCTTTCCGAGAAACATCTCGCCTGGTTCACGACCATTGCATTGCCGGCCCTGGACGAATATGAGGAGGGCAAATACCCCTATGATCACTCACAGGCCGGCGAGGGCGTACATATACTGGAGAGCTCGGAGAGGAGTCTTTACAACTTCGGCGGAAATTTTGCGCTTGCGACATCCATGTTGGCTTCAGGAGTAGGCGTCGTGAATGAGAGTGTCGCTCCATATGCAAACGCGGAGGGCTCGACAAGCCCGGACGGAGACTGGAGTCTGCCGGAGGAAGAGAGATTCGGACAGAGCTTTGAACTTAAGGATGCCAATATTCTGCCTGCCCCGGCCAGGTACAAAAAAGATGGAGAATATGAATATAGAGAGTCGGCAACCGAGATGATCAAGAGCGAGCTGCTAAGTGGGAAAGCGGTCGGGGTCTCTTTCAAGGCGGATCAGTCCCTGCCCGAGCCGTCGCGTGATGAGAAGCTGGCGTTTTTTATGCAGAGGACGTCGGAGTTTAAAGATGTGAGCGACGAAGACAAGATGCTGCGGTTTGAGGTCCGTTACGGGTACAGGAAGATAGAGGACCTGACCGACGAGGAGGCAAAGAGAGTTGTCGAGCTGGGCTGCATCCTGAACGACATGCCGATGATTTATGACTTTGATGCACTCACACGTGAGCAGATCAACAGGCTGGCTATGACGGCATATGTGGGGGAACCCTACGACGAGGTTGTAAAGAAGGAAGAACGGGACGCACAGGATCCGGAGGAAGAAGAACCTGTCTATATGAATTTTGTAAACGATGAGGAAGGCAATACAATATACGCTCAATACACATATGAGCCGGGTGAGCCGAATCACATAGTGACGATCGTCGGATGGGATGACACGTTCCCGGCTGCTAACTTCCTCGAGGATCATCAGCCTCCGGGACCCGGCGCGTGGATTGTCAAGAACAGCTGGGACACAGACTGGGGAAATGACGGCTATTTCTACCTCTCTTATTATGACATGTCACTGTGCTATCCGCAGACATTTGAGTATGTAAAACCGGAAGAAAAGGAGCCCCAGTCGCTGGAAATCCTGGAGCACGACTTCATGCCTTCAGAGTTTGTCAATACAACATATTACAATGATCCGGTCTACACGGCAGGCATCTTTGAGATGGAGACGGACAGCGTCCTCCAGTATGTGTCCGCGATGACAGGAGACCTGAACACGGAAGTGACAGCGTCCGTCTATCTCCTGAACGAAGAAGCCAAAGGCCCCACGGACGGCGTTCTCATGGAAACGGTCAGCGGTGCTTTTGAATACGCGGGATACCATCGCATGTCACTTGCAAATAATATTTCTCTTCCCAAAGGATCGATCATTGGAATCGTGATCCTGCAGAGGGTCCACACCCCTGAGGGAACCAGGTATGTATTCGTCAATACTTCAAGCCTGGGACAGAAATGGCTCGAAAAGTATGCCCGGGTACATGAGGATGCTGAAGATTTGCCGGAGCGCTACTGTACCGGTATCGTCAATCCGGGAGAAAATTTTGTGAGCTTTGAGGACGGCCGCTGGATTGACTGGAGCGAAGAAGTCACTAAGCTCGGCGGTCTCGAGAGCTTTGACTTCGTCGCCTATGACAACCTTCCGATCAAGGGTTACTCGTACCCTCTGGAGGAAGTCGAGGAGATTCACGACCTGTCCAAAAAAGTCAAAACAGTGAGCGGAGAGGCTGCGGTCTGCCCCGACTGCGGTTATGTGCTGACTGAGATCAGCGGGAAGTGATCAGAAAAAGAAAGCTGTTTGGCAGACGGCGGAGATGACTCAGTCCTCGCCGACCAGATGAACCCTTGTGTATGTGTGCCCTGTAGCCGGAAGAAACTTTCCGATCAGATCTGATGTGCGGAGCTTCAGGCTGCTTGTGCACACACAGGGGTGACAGCCGATATAATCGTCTTTGAGTACGTCCTCATCTATCAGGAGAGTGACGTTGTGTTCCTTGTCATTCATCAGCCCCATGATGCTGACGGCGCCGGGCTCGATGTCCAGATATTTCAGCATGGCATCCTCCCCGGCAAAGGAAAGACGGGCGGAATTAATCTGTGAGGAGAGTTCTTTTGTCTTGAATTTCTTGTCTCCGGGCATCATGAGCAGATAGAACTTTGTCTTCTGACGGTTGCAGAGAAAAAGATTCTTGCAGATCACGACACCCAGAACGGCATCGATCTCGTTGCAGGCTTCCATGTTATCGGCGCGCTCATGATCAGTGCGCTGATAGGGAATCTGCAGGGTGTCCAGATAATCGTAGGTTCTTACTTCCCGCGGAAGACGACCTGCAGTGTCTTCCGGTCTGCCATCATATAAAATCATTGTCTGTTACCTCCCTAATGCTCTTTGGCGTTTTTTAAGACACGGCCGGAGCAATGCCTGGTTTATTCATACATGTTTGCGGGCACTTGCCCATGGCCACAAGTATAACATAAAAGCGGCCGGCTCACCACGGACCGGCAGGTGAGTGCGGGGGAGCCCGTAAGCGCCTTTAGCCGGTAAGCTGTTTTCGTGGGAAAAAGCCGGAACTGTGTCAGGGTGAAGGAGATTTTGGGGAATGATTTTGTGATTTTAAAATATTTTGAAACGGTTTTTGAAAACACAGTGCTTTAATGTTCAGAGGTTACTGCATCGTGTCAAAACTTTGAACAGAGCAGACGCTGGAACAAAGGGACAGGAAACAGCTATGAACAGTTATGATGTCAAATGCAGGATCATAGAGGAAGAACTGAAAACATTCTGGCCAGAGTGGCATGTCATACGAATCCTGGGCGGAGGAGCTTTTGGAGATGTCTTTGAGATTTATAAGGATGTTTTCGGTATCCGGGAAAAATCCGCTCTGAAGATGGTTCAGATCAGGAACGAAACGGAGGCAGCAGCCCTGATCCCTTTTATGGGGGAAGCAGTGTCCGACAGGCAGGACGGACAGACAGATACAGAGATTCCTGAGGCATTACGCAATGAGATCCAGATCATGGAGGCTCTGCAGGGTGCTCCCAATATCGTTGCGATAAAGGAATTCCATATAAAGAGAGACGCGTCCTCCACCATGATGTTCGTCCGGATGGAACTGCTCACAAGTTTCCGGCAGATTATGGCAGAAAGGCAGAGAAAGCAGCAGCCGTTTACCATTCCTGAGGTACTGAAAATAGGGAAAGATATCTGCACTGCTTTGATGTATTGTGAGACGAAGGGAATTATTCATCGAGACATCAAACCGGCCAACCTGTTCATTGACGGCTTTGGAAATTACAAGGTGGGTGATTTCGGTGTTTCAAGACGCATGGATACCGTCCATGTGGCACTCACCATGACCGGGATCGGCACGATTTCCTATATGGCTCCGGAGGTCTACAGAGGCAATTCCTATAATAATACTGTCGATATTTACGCCCTGGGACTTATCCTGTACCAGCTTCTCAATAACGGCAGGATACCCTTCCTTCCGACAGAAAGATCTTATACAACAAAAGATATTGACAGCGCCAACTATAAGCGGCTCCATGGAGAACCGCTGCCTTCGCTGACAGGAACCAGGATCGGGAACGAGACAGTGGACGCCTCCCTGGACGCGATGATCCGGAAGGCCTGCGCCATCCGTTCGGAAGACAGGTATCAGCGCGCAAAGGCATTTTATGATGATCTGAGTGCGTGGGCTGCATCGAGGGGGAGACAGCCGGGGGAGGACATAGCCCGAAGACAGCCGGGGGAGGACATAGCCCGAAAACAGCCGGGGGAAGACACATCGCAGAACCAGCTTCGGGGAAACACACCGCAGGAGAAACAACAGCAGAATATACCGCAGCAGAATATACCGCAGCAGGGAAATGTTTTGCAGCCGGAACTGAAGACAAATGACGCGTTTTTACATCAGGAAAATGAAGAGTCTCAGACAACCCCTGTCTCTTTTGTCAGGGATGCGCAAGACATGGGAAAGGATACTTCCCGTAACAGTGACAATGATTCCCGGGCAGAACTGACATCAGAGGAGAAGGTATCCGACTCCGGGCGATCACAAGACATTGATTCGGAAGATGGGGAGGCAGTAAGCGGGAATGATCAGAAAAAAGTAAAATCCGGTTTTAGCAATCCGGTTATCCTGTGTGTTATGGCGGTGCTGCTTATCTGTATCGGATACATAATAATTCATGGCCCGCAGCCACCTTCGAATCCCCCATCCACTGCAGAACTCATTGAGGATCCTTCTGCCTCTGACGAAGAGACAGAAAGCGCGATTCCGGAAAGCCGGGAGGAGACCATCACAACTGGAGAGACCGATTTGGCATTTGAAAAAATCGTATTCGGTACCAATGCGACGTACCCTCCTTTTGAGTTCCTTTCCTCTACAGGCGGTGTGATCGGTGAGTTTGATGGAATTGATATGGCAATCGCCAGCCAGATCGGTACTGATCTGGGCGTTGAAATCTCCATCACCGACACCGATTACGACGCTCTCCTGACCACCCTTAAGAATGGAGAGATTGATGCCGTTATCTCGGGAATGTCCATCACGGAAGAACGCAGGAAGAACGCTGATTTCACGATCCCTTACTATAACGCGACCCAGGTCATGATCGTGAGGGGGGATTCCGATATCGAAAAAGCTGCGGATTTGGAAGGCAAAGAAATTGCAGTCATCGAGGGAAAAGGCGGTGAAACCTTCGTGAAAGAAATGGGCTATGATCATGTTACCTACTACCAGGAGGGGAACGCTGCCATCATGGGTCTTAATAGCGGAAAAGTTGACGCAATTGTCATCGATTCCTCTTTAGCCTGGAAATATGTCAATGATAACAGTGACCTGAACCTCGCTATCGTTGAGGATAATGAACAATTCTACACTACAGAATATGCAATCGCTGTCAGGAAGGGCGACACAGAGCTCCTCAATGCTCTTAATGCGGAAATTGAAAAAATGACGGTGAACGGTATTATTGACAAATATATCGAAAAGTACAATGCTGCTGAGCAGGAATAATCGTCTACTGATTACAGATTGAATGATTTTTCGTTGACGGGGGCTGCCGCATCATCGGCTGAAAAATACAGCCATGCGACAACCCCTGTAATTCTGCGCGTACAGTCAGTAACGGCATCAGCTGTTTGTATGATAAGGAGTACAGACCCCCTCGAATTCGAGGCGTTTTTGCGCGATTTTCAGCGCAAAAACCCGAGTGGAACGGCGTTCGCCCCATTCGCGAAG
>JBGUNJ010000163.1:0-12445 GCA_045117315.1 Lachnospiraceae bacterium
CCGGTCTGGGCTGCCTTGAACTTCTTGCCGTTGGGGATGCCGCCGCCGATCTCCTCGATGATCTCTCGGAGGGTGGTTCCCATGGGAACTTCCACCAGGCCGACATTGGTGATCTTGCCGCCGACGGCAAAGACCTTGGTTCCCTTGGAGGTCTCGGTACCGATGGAGGAATACCAGTCCGCACCCTTGAGGATGATCTGGGCTACGTTGGCATATGTCTCAACGTTGTTGAGGATCGTGGGCTTCTGGAACAGACCCTTGACCGCCGGGAACGGAGGACGGGGACGAGGCTCGCCGCGCTTACCTTCGATGGAGGTCATCAGAGCTGTCTCCTCGCCGCAGACGAATGCGCCTGCGCCCAGACGGATGTCAATGTCGAAGCAGAAATCCGTGCGGAAGATATTGTCGCCCAGCAGGCCGTATTCACGGGCCTGAGCGATCGCGATGCGCAGACGCTCAACCGCGATGGGATACTCTGCACGAACATAGATGTAACCCTGGCTGGCACCGATCGCGTAACCTGCAATTGCCATTGCCTCCAGAACCGCGTGAGGGTCGCCCTCGAGGATGGAACGGTCCATGAATGCGCCGGGGTCGCCTTCGTCGGCGTTGCAGCAGACATATTTAATGTCGGATTTTGTTGCTTTACAGAATGCCCATTTCCGGCCGGTGGGGAATCCCGCGCCGCCGCGGCCGCGCAGGCCGGAGGCCAGCATGGTATCGATGACCTGGTCCTGTGTCATCTCGGTCAGGACTTTGTGCAGTGCAAAATAACCGTCCAGCGCAATGTATTCCTCAATGTTCTCGGGATCAATCACGCCGCAGTTCTTGAGTGCGATACGCATCTGCTTGGCATAGAAATTGGTTTTGCTCAGAGGAAGGATCTCGCCGTCCTCATGGACCGTCTCGGGATACAGAAGGTCTTTGCAGATATTGCCGCCCATGATGTGCTCGTCAATGATCCTCTTTGCACCTTCCGGTGTGGTCTGTGAGTAGAAGGCACCTTCAGGATAGACGATCAGGATGGGGCCAAGTGCGCAGAGGCCGAAACATCCGGTCTTGACTACCAGAACATCCTCAATCCCTTTTGCCTTGAGCTCTTTTTCCAGAGCGTCAATGACCTTTTTACTGCCGGAGGAGGTACATCCGGTACCGCCGCAGACCAGAATCTGTTTGCGGTATGCTGTGTGCTTCGCCATTTCTTCCGCCTGCGAAGCGACCAGCTTACGGACCATGACCAGCTCCTGATTTTTTTGTTTGATTTCCGTGAGCCTGTTCAATGTCATTGTCATGGCTTACACCTCCTCGTAGTAGGAATCAATGATCTTTACCGCTGACTCCGGCGTGCACTTGCCGTACACTTCACCATCAATGGTCATGACGGGGGCCAGGCCGCAGGCACCGAGACATCTGCAGCTCTCAATAGAGAAGAAGCCGTCTTCTGTGCACTCGCCTGCCTTGATTCCGAGCCTTTCCTCCAGCGCTGCCAGGATCTTGTCCGCGCCCTTGACATAACAGGCCGTTCCAAGACATACGCTGACTGTGTGCTCGCCCTTTGGTGTCAGAGTAAACTGCGAGTAAAATGTTGCGACACCGAACACCTGTGAAAGAGGAACACCCATCTCCTCGGCAATAATCTCCTGAACCTCCCTGGGCAGATATCCGTAGATTCCCTGTGCCTCCTGGAGTACAGGCATCATTGCTCCGGGCTGATCTTTGTGTTTCTTAATGAATTTCCGAAGCTCTCTTTCCTGTTTTGGCGTTCCCCGAAAAGCTGCATTAGCCATCGATTACCATCTCCTTTCCAAAACAATTGCAAAACTACTGCAGGAAACAACTGCCGCCCGGCCTCAAAAACTTTTTCCGGAGGGCCGGATTTCCTGTGCCGGGCGTTCTCCCCGACTGTAAGACTTTATTAATAGAATTATACAATAAACAGAATCGAAAAAGTTAATTTTTTGACTAAAAGATAGTTTATAAATAGGTACTATCTGAAAAAAATATGTGCATACTGGACAAATAAGCAGTTTTACAAGACTAACTATTTGTTCAATACTGACAGATTCGGCCCAGGGTGAAGGAAGCGAAACGATATGAAAGAGAGGATGCGGTGAAATATAAAAGGAAAAGACGCGGCCGGTATAAAAAGGAGAGGATCCGATATAATATATGAAAAGATACGGCTGGCATAAAAGGAAAGGATGCAGCGGATTGAAAAAAGGAAAACATGCGGCCGATATAAAAAGGAGAGGATCCGATATAATATATGGAAGATACGGCTGGCATAAAAGGAAAGGATACAGCGGATTGAAAAAAGGAATATGGGAATGAAAAAGCTTCAGGAACCGGATCCCGGAACCTGAAGCTTTTTTATGACACGGCCCACGCAATGTATTTTCCGCCTTGCGGCGGACACGGGCCGGTCGGGGGTAGAGGGCGGCGCGGCCGCCTCTACCCAATTGACACGGCCCGCGCAATGTATTTTCCGCCTTGCGGCGGACGCAGACCGGTCGGGAGGGGGGTAGAGGGCGGCGCGGCCGCCTCTACCCAATTGACACGGCCCGCGTAATATATGTCCGCTATGCGGCGGTCATAGACCGCATAATATATGTTCCGCTTTTACAGAAGAGATTTGATGCAGGCCTCCACTTTCGCCATGTCCGCGGTCGGCTCAAATCTGGCAGCGACATTTCCGTTTTTGTCGACAATGAACTTTGTGAAGTTCCACTTGATGTCAGGCTTTTTGTCCCAGTCAGGGTCTGCCTTTGAGAACATTTCCTCCAGCAGGGCCTTGAGCTCATGCTCGTCAAATCCCTCAAATCCTTTCTCGGACTTGAGCCATGTGTAGAGGGGAAGCTCGTTTTCTCCGTTCACATCCGACTTTTTCATCTGCGGGAAGGTTGTGTTGAAATGCAGCGTGCAGAACTCGTGGATCTCATCGTCTGTTCCCGGAGCCTGTCCGCCGAACTGGTTGCAGGGAATGTCGAGAATTTCCAGCCCCTTGTCATGGTAATCCCTGTACAGCTGCTCGATCGGGGCATACTGCGGAGTGAACCCGCAGCCCGTGGCTGTATTCACGATCATGATGACCTTTCCTTTGTAATCTGCCAGATTCAGTGCTTCGCCTTTGCGGGTTGTGATTGTAAAATCGTAGATATTCATAGCAAACCTCCGTAAATATCTCTGTCCCGGAAAATCCCGGAAAGCGAATGGAACTTTTTGGAACTTTCTGTTGACAGACGGCACCGATAGATGTAAGATAAATTGCATAAAGTTCCAATCAATAGTTCCTTTAAGTTCACTTCAAGGATAACATTGACAGAGGGATGATGTCAATAGAACTTTCAGCTACAGAATCATATATGAGAGGAGAGCGCGCACATGGCTACATTTTCAGAAAAAGTAAAACATGCCAGATCCGAACTGGGACTGACGCAGGCGGAACTCGGCGAAGCGGCGGGAGTCTCGCTGAGAACGATCCTCGATTATGAAAAAGGGAAAAAAGTACCGCGCCAGAGCACACTTCTGAAGCTTGCCGCGGCTCTGAAAGTGTCTTCCAGATTTCTGAGCGATGACACCTGCGACAACCCCGTCGAAGACATCGGGAAAGACAGCTATATTATGGAGGCGCGCAGAAACTACGGCGCGAGGGGCGGCAGGGAAATTGACGCTCTGCTGAACGAAAGTGTGGCCCTCTTTGCCGGCGGAGACATCCCTCAGGAGGAGAAGGACCGGTTTTTTGAGGCTCTTATGACAGCTTATGTCAAGAGCAAAGAAGAAGCAAAAAGGATATACGGACACAGACAGGACAAATAATCCGTTCTTCAGGATTCTGTCAGCGGGGCTTCCCGGTGTCGTTACCTGACGGGAGGGATTGATCGATGAAATACGAATATATCAGCAGGGCCGTCCGGAAGCTGAAGAAGAAATACGGCACAGGGGATGTGCGGGAGCTGTGCGGAGCTCTGAAGATTGTCGTTAACCCCGTGCCGATGGGGACCGGCAGGACTGCCGTCAAGGGTTTTTTCATCCGCAGCGCGAGGGTGAAAGTCATCACTATAAACAGCGACCTGCCGGAGATCGTCCGGCGCTTCATACTGGCCCACGAGCTGGGGCATGCTGTTCTTCACGGCAGCAGCGGATGCAATACGTTTCATGACGTCACGCTCTACGATGACAGCTCGGAAACAGAAAAGGAGGCGAATCTTTTTGCCGCGGAACTGCTGATGAATGACGAGGATGTGCTTGACCAGATCAACAATGACGGCACATTTTTTTCAGCTGCCTCAATGCTGGGAGTTCCCATGGAGCTCCTGGATTTCAAGTTCCGCATGATGAAGTGGAAAGGCTATAAACTGGTTGAGCCGCCGGTCGTGTCGCGAAGCGATTTTCTGAAGGAGATTCCCATACCGGAGAATCATGACGATGACTACGCGTGACCGGACACAGGCATGATGAAAGCACCGGGGAAAACAGCTGCGGGTGCAGGAGGCTGAGATGTGCGGGACGGATCACGGCGCCGGAAAACGGCCGGACTATGCAGGACAGAGTCCGGAGCCGCAGGAGAGTATAAGCCGCAGAGGCGGATCTGCGGACAATGCAGGGGGCGGGCATTTAAGCCGCGGATGCGGGACAATGGACAATGCAGGGTGCGGGCAGTTAAGCCGCGGATGCGGACCTGCGGATAATGCAGGGTGCGGGCAGGCGAGAATTTATATTGCCATTGACATGAAGTCGTTTTACGCGTCTGTCGAGTGTGTCCATCGGGGACTGGATCCTCTTAAGGCCAATCTGCTCGTGGCGGACCCGTCCCGTTCGGACCAGACGATCTGTCTCGCAGTCAGTCCGGCGCTGAAAGCCATCGGAGTTCCCAGCCGCCCCAGGCTCTTTGAGGCCAAACAGGCAATACGCAGATACGAGCGGAAGCACCGCACGAAAATCTGCTACGAGACGGCTGTTCCGCGAATGGCGGAGTATGAGCGCGTATCGGCGAAAATCTATTCGGTGTATCTGAAATATATAGCGCCGGAGGACGTTCACGTGTATTCCATAGATGAGGTATTCATCGACTGCACGCCCTATCTGCACTTTTATGCTGCCCAGGCGGAGAAGAAGTCAGAGGAGAGCGGAAAAAAAGTCCACCCGGCCCACGTAATGGCCATGACCATCATCCGGGATGTCCTCAGAACGACAGGTATTACGGCCACTGTCGGGATCGGCACGAACCTGTATCTGGCAAAGGTCGCCATGGATATAGTGGCGAAAAAAGCCCCGCCGGACAGGGACGGGGTGAGGATCGCGGAGCTGAATGAGGACTCCTACTGTTACCTTCTCTGGGACCATCAGCCGCTCACCGATTTCTGGCAGATCGGACCCGGGAAAATGCGGCGCCTGCACTCTTATCATCTGTATACGATGGGAGAAATCGCGGCCAGATCGCAGTGGGATGAAGCCATGTTTTATAAGGCCTTCGGAATCGACGGAGAAATCCTGATCGACCACGCCTGGGGCATCGAACCCGTGACAATGAGGGATATCAAGAGCTACCGGACGGATGACCACAGCATCTCCAACGGACAGGTCCTGCCCAGAACCTATGAGTATGACGAAGCCCGCATCGCGTTTGCGGAGATGATAGATCTCCTCTGCGAGCAGATGTACAGAAAAAAAGTGATCTGCAGGGGAGTGACATGGTGGGTCAGCTATGACTGGAAGAGCCTGGAGCACTGCCCGGAATACAACGGAGACCTGTCGGTTGACTTCTATGGCAGGCTGCATCCGAGACATTCGGGGGGAACCCTCCGCCTGTCCGTTCCGTCCAACAGCGTCTCCACGATCCGGAAAGGTCTGCTTGACCAGTTTGACAAAAGGACAGACCACAGACTGCTGTACAGAAGACTCGGCGTCAGCGCCATACAGGTGAAAGAAGATTCAGGGACATTCCAGATGGATCTCTTTACGGACTATGACGCCCTGGAGAGAGAACGCAGGATCCAGGGGGCCATGTTGGAAATCCGCCGGCGTTTTGGACCCAATGCGGTGCTCAGGGGACTGAACCTCCTCGACGGCGCGATGACAAGGGAGCGCAATACGCAGATCGGCGGACACAAGGCATAGCATAAGGCATAGCCTTTCGACGCGCGCATGCTGCGGGATTCTGAAAGTGAGAGGGGATGATTATGTGTTTTCCGAAGCGGTGTATGAAAGTATAGGAATAATGCCCATGCCGGTCAATTTCCGCCATGCGGAAGTCTTCCGGCGGGGAAGGCCCCGGCACGGAAAGCCGGGAAAACTGTCCACTTATGACGCTTTTTACATAAAGCATCCTCCCATGGATACGGTCCGCCGGGCCAAACTCTTTTCATCATTTGACGCGCTCAAAGGGTTCGGGGACTGCATTGCATCTAAGGAGGTGCTGTACGAGGAAAGGCATGAACTGACAGAGGAGGAAAAAGGAGAGCTGGACCGCCGCCTGTCGATCCTCCGGCGCCTGACAGCTTCCGGCCGCCTTGCAAGGCAGAACAAAGTGGCAGTAAAGATTACCCGCTTCGTGCCCTGTACAGATCCGGAATCTGACTCCTGCGGAACAGGGCGCGGACAGTACGAAACTGTCTCGGGTATTGTGCGCAGGGTTGACGTATACAGAAGGATGATTCTCGTGGGGGAGGAGAAAATCAGCCTTGACGCGGTGACAGAAATATCGGGAAACCCGATTCTGGAGCAGGACTCCGGCATGTGCTGACGCTCCGGCGGGCGGCATCGATCATCAATGCCGCGGAGCCCATACTGAACCCTATCCTGGTCGCCGTATTTTACGGCGAGGTGCTGGGCAGGCTGTCCCTGGCCGGGGCAGCGATCGTAATCGGCAGCATCCTTTTCTACAACGTTTGTCAGGCGGGCCATGAAAAAGCATAAAAGTATTTTTCGGCCGTGACCGTCCAAAGGGCGCTGTCCCTGAGCACCACATACATGCTATTATCTCAGAGGGGAAGGTCTCCGCTTCTATAAGCGGCGCGCCGGACTCGCGAACGAGTCTTGAAAGACTGTCCGAAAGCGTCAGTCATTACTATTACGACATCCCTACGGTTACTGGCGGATAAGCTGAAAAAAGGAAAGATGGGACTATGGACAACAGGAAACTCAGGAGAATGAAAAACAGCATATATGCCTGCCTGACAGGCAGGTTTGTGGAGGGAGAAATGGAACTTGACATGCTTTCAAAAGAGGCATTGAAAAGAATATCCCACACGAGGATGCGAAAGATATTAAAGGAAAAGAAGTTCCCGCCCCTGTCGGCTGAGGAAAAGGCAGAAGTAGACCGGGTTTATAAGGGATATCCATTTTTTACCTATGATTACCACAGGGTATTGAAGGGGCTGTCGGGCAGGTTCTGCCCGGATTATATGCCCGAGGATCTGTATTACTGTTATATAGAAGACTTCTTCTCCGATAAGGAGGCTTCAAGATACATAGATAACAAATGCTACTATCCCAGGATCTTTCCCATGCTGAAACAGCCCGAGTCTGTTGTTTTCAGGATCGGGGGCATATGGCTTGATACCGGATACAGGCCTCTTTCGCCGAGAGAAGTCCTGAATGCATTGTCTCAGTGCGAGGGTGATTTGATCATGAAGATTGCCGAGAACTCCGAGAAAAGCTTCGGAGTATTTCTCCTGCAGGAGAACGAGCGCATGGAGGCATTCCGGAAGAACATAAAGCAGATCCCCAAAGATCTTGATGTCATTGTCCAGAAGGCCATCAGGCAGCATGAGGCTTACGCTGCGCTCAATCCCGAATCGGTAAACGCCTACCGTGTTATATCCTATCTCAATGATGAGACCAATGAGGTGGAGATACTCAAGCTGAGTATCAGGATCGGCATAGATGACAATATCTCTAACACTGGCGGCAGGGGCGGTGTTCTGGCAGGCGTTGCTCAGGACGGCAGACTGACCCCTTTTACCTACGGACTTGACGCTGCGAAATATACAAAGCATCCCGTTTATGGTTACAGCTTCGGTGATATTACATTGCCCTTTGCAGACCGGGTGGTCGAGTATGTAAAGAAGGGGCACCCCATGGTATCGCGCTTTAAGCTGATTTCATGGGATATCGGAATCGATGAAGCGGGTGATCCCGTGCTGATGGAGATTAATCTGACCATGAGCGGCATGTTCTCCAATCAGCTGCTTGACGGTCCGCTGTTCGGGGATAAAACAGAGCATATATTGAAAAAGGTTTTTAAAAGATAAATAGCAGAATTTTGAGAGATAGTGAAAAATACTCCCCGGGTGCCTGATGTCCGGCGGCCGTCACCTTTTTTAGAATGTCAGCACAGGCATTGGCTGACCTTCTTCGACCAGGGAGAAAAAGAAGTGCTGCTTCATGGGGGTATCCAGCACTCTCACCGGCTTTACCTGATTGCGGGAAGCACCTTTGGCAAGCATCATTTCCCGCCAGAAAGCATGGGTCTGCTGCTTCTGGATCAGCACCATGGGGCGCCCCAGGCTTCCGAGCTTTGTAAGGATACCGTATTCGGGATTGACTTCCCCGAATATCCGTTCAATCTTCTCCCCGTATGTGCCCTCGATATCAACAGCTGTCGGCTGATCCGGCTCCAGCAGCACTACATAGCGGGACACATCCCCTTCATCGTCTACATATACGGCATAATCATTGAATTGAGAGCCCAGTTCATTTCCGAAGCGCCTCACTGCTTCGTCCAGGTGCTCCTCCATCATCTTTTCCGCGGCGATATTCACCAGCTGGTTTTTCCTGTAGGCAAACGTGATCATGGGACAGCTGTTATGGAAACCGACCACACGGATCACATCCTTGATTTTGTATCTGTAGAAGCCGCTGAGATTTGTAATGATAACCTCGTATTCCTTCCCTTCTTCAAGTTCATCGAGCAGCAGTGTTTCGTTACAGTCTTCGGGTGCGTCGGCAGGAAGAAATTCAAAAAAGCAGCTGTTTAAAACCGGGACGAAACGGGGATCGTTCATGTTGACAGCTATTCCCAGAAGGCCCTCAGAGGCAGCGTAGGCGAAATAGTCGACCGCAATATTCTCTCCGGCGTATTTCCTGAATTTTTCGGAGTAAAAGGAAAAACCACCTGTTCCGATGGAGCATACCCAGGTCAGGTCTTTCCAGATTCTCGGCATTATGGGTGTATTAAAGCCGTGCGAAAAGACTTCCCGGAGTTCCTGCGCGCGTTCGGGATCCTTTTTGATGTATGGCATGATGAGAGCACGGGACTCCGGATCGCAGACGTCTTCGTTGATCGTTCCGTTTTGGATATCGTCGACGATCATTTCCCAATTTGTCCTGATGTAATTCATCATATCTACGATATTAGTCATAAAAGCCGAGAGGATAAAGACAAGGCTGCGTTCTTCCAGCGCAAAGCGGGCTTTCATGTAGTTCATATTCATGCCGTTTCCGGGAATCTGCACAGGTTCGGGAGAGGTCATCATCACGGAAAACATATCCCGAAATTTCCCGGATACAGCCCCGCTCACAGATCCTTTGGGAGTGTTGTCCTCTGCCCTGAAGGATTCGGTCTCCAGCATATCCAGACATTTCCCTGCCGGCAGTGTCTGACCATACTTCTGCTTATAATACCGCCCTGCAAGTGCTATTGTCCGTCCGAAAAACGATTCTTTGTACAAAGCCATGGAACGATCGGTTATGGGAATCATTTTCTGAACGCCCACACTGCCCGAGGTGACAGCGTAATGGATCACATCGTACGAAGTGATAAGGTCATGCTCGCCGTTTTTTACCATACGCCTGATATAGGGCTCATAATCGTCGTAGCTGGACAGAGGCACCTTTTTCCGATATTCATCCGCATTGCTTATATCACTGAAACCAAATCTCCTGCCGTATTCGGTGTTACGGTTATCATGAATGATCTCCATAAGCAGGGCTTCATTTGCTTTCAAAGGATCTTTACTGTAGGTGCTGATGTCTGCAAGAAACTGCTCACCTTTGCTAATAAAATCCGCATTTAACTGCCGGAGCGTACGTTTCATAAATTCTAACCTTTCGTTTGCCGCAGGCGGAAACTCACTAACTGATATCAGCCGGCATCTTCTCGAATTTCGATGCAGGCTTTACAGTATTATATATATTAATGGGCTAAATTGCATGTGTCTGTTGACGTATTATGGCTTTTTAGGGCACAAATGTACTAAAATGAATTATTATGAATCAATTGAATCTCTTTACACTTCAGATAAATCTGCTACAATAGGACGGTAATGAAAACCACTTAAATCACATCATCACTGTGATAAGGAGAGTATTGAAAATGGAAAAATTCTTTAAAATCCAAGAACATGGTTCAACCGTTGAGCGGGAGCTGACCGCGGGATTGACGACGTTTATGACTATGGCGTATATCCTTGCGGTTAATCCCAGCATTCTGAGTGCTTCAGGAATGGACGCGGGCGCTATCTTTACAGCTACTGCACTTGCATCAGCATTCGCTTCTTTCCTGATGGGATTCCTGGCCAACCTTCCTTTCGTACTTTCAGCAGGAATGGGCCTCAACGCGTATTTTGCATACACTGTTGTTTTGGGCATGGGATACTCCTGGCAGATGGCCCTGACAGCCGTATTTGTAGAAGGTCTTATTTTCATCATCCTTTCGCTCACCAATGTGCGTGAGGCAATCTTCAATGCCATTCCCGAATCGCTTAAGATCGCGGTTTCTGTAGGTATCGGCCTTTTCATCACATTTATCGGCCTCCAGAACGCGCACATCGTTGTCGGAAGTTCCACACTGGTATCGCTCTTTTCCTTTAAAGGATCTATCGAGGCCGGTACTTTCCGCAGCGAGGGCGTCACTGTTCTGCTTGCCCTGGCAGGCATCATGATCACTGCATTTCTGATGCTGCACAATGTCAAGGGAAATATTCTTCTTGGAATCGTCATCACCTGGGTCCTGGGCATCATCTGCCAGCTCACGGGCATCTATATTCCTAATCCCGAGGCCGGCTTTTACAGTGTGATTCCTTCAGGAATCGTTTCCATGCCTGCGTCACTGGCGCCCACCCTTTTCAAGATTGATCCTTCAAGTATTCTTTCGATTGACTTTGTAGTCGTCATGCTTGCCTTCCTGTTTGTCGATATGTTTGATACACTGGGAACTCTGATCGGCTGCGCAGCCAAGGCCGAGCTTCTTGATGAGAAAGGCCGCCTTCCCGGTATCCGCGGAGCACTTCTTTCTGACGCGGTCGGCACAATGGTCGGAGCTCTGATGGGAACCTCCACTATCACCACTTTCGTTGAGTCTGCATCCGGTATTGCAGAAGGCGGACGCACAGGACTTACTGCTATTGCGGCAGGTTTTCTCTTCCTGGTTTCGCTCTTCTTCTCACCCCTGTTCCTCACGATTCCTTCCTTTGCCACTGCGCCTGCACTGGTCATGGTCGGTTATCTGATGATGCAGTCGGTAGGAAAGATCAGATGGAACAGCCTGCTCGAGTCCATTCCGGCCTTCATCTGCATGGCATCCATGGGATTCATGTACTCCATCTCTGAGGGCATCTGCTTCGGAATCATTTCTTATACATTCCTTCATGTTGTCGGCGGAAAGGGCAAGGAAGTGACTCCTCTCATGTATGTCCTGACAGTTATCTTTATTTTGAAGTACTTTGTCATCTAATCTGCGTCCGGGCTGAATCTTCCGGACCTGAAACAAGTGCTGCGTCCGGATTTAATATTACCGGACCTGAAGTCGATACTTCATCCGGAATAAATACTGCCGGACCTGAAATAATGACTGCGGGAGGTTAGTCTCTGCAGCATCGTAACTCCCGGGCGGCTCCTTGAGCCGCCCGTTTGCTACAGATGGGGCACTTGTGCCTCTTCAGTCTTCTTTAAGAAATTAAAATTTAACGGGACGACAAGATCCTGTTTCCCGGAACTGCTGCGGTAAACGATAAATCTTACAAAGGAGTAGAATAGACCTATGAAACTGGAGAAAACGGTCTGTCCCTATTGCGGTGCGGGACTGAAAATCGAATACGGGCAGAGAACGGTTGAGTGTCAATATTGTAAAAGCTCGGTATTGATTCAGGATGACGGCGTTAATATTGTTGAAAAGCATGCCAGCGCATTCTTGTGACTTCAGTCATGAGTTAGCTGGCTTTTGTTTCCCCATATAAGGGAGTGTTAGAACTGCCGTGACCGGCTGTCAATTTTTCTCTGGAAGGATCCCGGAATGAAAATGACGGATCCACTGTCAGACATAATGTCCCAGGGCAGGTCAAGCCTGACAAGAGCCGATACGATCAGAGTACTCATCGGAAAAGCAGGGCTGCAATATATCGTCACAAACAGAACTTGTATTCGATTTTTCTTGCGGTTCTTAATTACATATGATATATTAGATACATGGAAAAGAGTATTTATAATATCAATGAAAACGTATTAT
>JBGUNJ010000164.1:0-32528 GCA_045117315.1 Lachnospiraceae bacterium
GATTGTACCCACGATGAAGCGAGTTTCCCTTTTTGCGCGCGTATCCCACGACTGAAGTCACGGGTATTGCGCGATGAAGAATAAAACGATAATCAAAAAACTCCTGTACCGCCGCAATGGCGCGTACAGGAGTTTTTTTATGACACGGCCCGTGAAATATATTTTCCGCCTTGCGGCGGATACTGGCCGGCCGGGATGTTTACACCGTCCGTGTCTATCCGTGAAATGTATTTTCCGCCTTGCGGCGGATACTGGCCGGCCGGGATGTTTCCGCAAATGCAGCAGGTGCATGTCCGCAAGAACATGCACCCGGGTATTTTATCGCTTTTATGTTTTTAGAGTTTTTATACGCCGGCCTGCAGCACCTGCAGGGCGATCCCGATCAGACAGAGCAGTCCGCCCCCGATCGCGTAGGCCTTTTCACTGGGTTCAACTCCCCAGGTCCTGCCCGTGATATATCCTCCCACGGCAAAAATACCTGAAATAGCAAAGACAGCACCCAGGAGGAGGGGCAGGCGCAGGCGGAGGATTCCGCAGGCGATGCCGGCAAAAAAGCCGTGCAGACACAGATGCAGGGACAGAAGAACATCGGCGCGGATATCCACATTTTCCATGCGGTGCTCCAGGAATGTTTTTTTGCGGAAGGCGATGAAGAGCATGCGCACCCCGATCGCGATCAAAACCGCACCTGCAAACATATGAGCCCAGAAAGTATTGTGGTCCCTGGACATTTCAAACTGCAGGATCCCTGTCCCGATTCCGTATCCGGACAGGGAAGCGATCAGCTCAAGGCCTGCCCAGATCACAGCCATCAGGCTCATCCGGAAATCGATCCGGACCAGATTGGCTCCCCGCTGTACTACGACCCCGTAGATACCCAGCGCGAGCGAAAGAGAGATCAGAATGATATATATGAAATGAATGTCCATTGTAGTCCCCATGTTTCCCGGAAAAACTGCTTTCAGCAAAAATGCTCCGGTCAGGCTCCGAATTTTTTCAAAGGTCCTCTTTCCGGGAGGAAAATATCCCGGAAAGTTCCGGTCAGTTATGGCCGGTTATGGTCAGTTATGGTCAGTCTTCGTCCAGCTCTATGCTGTCTGTCTTGATGATGAATCTGACATTGTTGTCCGCGTTTTTAAGGGCACCGCTGAAAGTCTTGTATGATTTGGCGGCCTCTTTAATCTCCATCAGGCTGTCATCAAGTGATTTGATATTTTCCCTGTAGATCTCAGCCAGCTTCCGGACCCCGTCTTCTCTGAAGTCGACGACTCCGTCGTGGAGCTCTATGCAGCCGTCCAGCATTTCCTGCATGCCGTCCACAAACTGTGATACACCGTCGACCAGTTCACCGGTGCCGTCATTGAGTTCGTCGGAGTGGCCGCTCAGCTCTTCTGTGCCGTCCGCAAGTTTCTCTGTTCCATCCCGAAGCTGCAGTGTCCCGTCCAGATAAGCCAGAAGACCTGTATTCAGAGTCGAAATACCTTCCTTTGCAGTGGATGTGCTGGAGGCAAGGATATTGGCGCCTTCCGCCAGCTTTTCGGCTCCGTCCTTGAGCGTGCCGGAATTATCATTGAGTGCCGCCGCGCCCGCAGCCAGAGCTGCAGCTCCTTCATTCACCTGCTGCGCTCCCTGCAGATAATTATCCACGCTCGCGGAGACAGCCTGTGCTCCTTCCTGTGCGGCCGCTGCGCCGGAAGTGAGCTTATCCGCTCCCGCGCCGATCGAGAGGGCTCCGTCCGTATATTGTTTGATGCCTCCCTGCAGATCGACAGAACCTGCATTGGCGGCCTCGATTCCTGCCGCGATCTGGTCGGCGCCGCTCTGCAGCTGTGAAAAGCCGCCGGTCAGCAGTTCATTCTGGGATTTGAGTTTGGACAGCACATCCGCCAGGGCAGGAGTTTCTTCACTTCCGACATAAAGAGCGCCGTAGAGTGCCTGCACTCCTCCGTTCACCTGTTTTGACCCGCTCTTGACCTTTTCGCCCGCAGCCTTCAGCTTCTCCAGATCTTCCTCTTTCCCGCTGAGCCCGCTGTAAAGGGCATTGAGGCCGTCGCTGACCTGTCCTGCGCCTTGCTTGAGCGCCCTGAGCTGGTCATCTGTCTCGGCGGCCGACAGTTTTTCCTCCGCGGAGACGATATCTTCTCTGGCGTCATCTGTATGATCGGCGTCCCCGCTGATCCTGGTGGCGTCGCCTTTGAGATCTTTCACAGAGTCTTCCATATCACTGGTGGAGAGACCGTCTGCAGCTGATGCCGCGCTCTTGAGTTTGTCCGCGGCAGTCTTGGTGTTTCCTGCCTTTCCTGCCGCCTCGGAGACCTTACTCTTTACCGTACCCGCGGAGGAAGAAAGAGTATCGGCTGCTTCTCCAATCGTATCCGCCGCGTCCGCGACTGCCTTCCCGGCTTCTTCCACATCGGAGTCCGCCCCGTCCAGCTTGTCCTTGGCCTTGCCGATCTTGTCCTTCAGGTCGCTTTCCGCCTTGTCGGCCTTGCCGGAAAACGAATCAATCTTTTCGTTCTGCGACTTGATCTCACTGTTGGCGCTTTCGATCCTCTCATTGGCGCTCTTGAGCCTGTCCCTGAGCTCGCCCGCGGAGGATTCCGCCTGATCCTTCGCCGCTTCCGCAGCCGCGCTGGCCGCCTTGCTGATGATGGCATCCTTGTCAATGCCCTCTATTCCGTCGAGTTTATCTCCGATCGCGTCTTCGATCGCGCTCTCGATATCTCCTTTTGAAATATCTACATCGCCGGACGTGTCGATTTTTTCGATCTCATCAATTGTATCCGGAAGGGCATCTTTGAGACCGCTGATGGGGGAGCTGATGTCATCGACCGCATCCTTCGCGGAGCTGATCGAACTCCCGGCGCTCTTGATCTTGTCCGCGGCGGTTCCTTTTGCTCCGGACACATCTTTTTTGGCGTCGCCGGCGGTGTTTTTCAGAGAGTCAGCCGCGTCCTCCACGGCGTCCGCGCTCTTTTTCACCTCTCCTGCGGCATCGATCACGTCCTGAGCTTTGTCCGAGGCATCAGAGATTTTGCTTTTGGCTGCTTTGGCATCCTTCACAAACTCATCTCCGTGTCCCGCGGCGTCCTTTGCATGCCCCGAAGCAGACTTTGCGTGTTCCACTGCGGATTCCGCCGCCTTGGCAGCACCTCCGGCCCCTTCGCTGGCGATCCCCATCTGGTCCATCAGACTGCTGATTCCCCCGTAGACCTGAGATGCGCCGCCTTTGAGAGTATTCACACTGTCCTTAACATCCCCGACCGATCCGATCAGTTCGTTCACACCGTCCACATAGGCGGGAGCGCCGTTTTCATCGTCAGCCAGTGCGGCCGCCCCGTCTTTAAGCTTTCCGGCATCTTCTTTCGCCCCGCTCAGACCATCACTGGCAGAGGCTACAGCACCGGTATAGATCCCGAGATTGTCACTCATGGTGGACATACCTGATTTCAGAGTCTCCGCTCCTGTCCCCAGCGTACTCATACCCGCGGCAAGTGAAGAGATTCCTTTATTCAGTTTTTCATTATTTTTATTGAGCTGTGAAATGCCCAGATCCAGAGCCGCCGCTCCCTCGGCAAGTGCTCCCGCGCCTTCCGCCAGACTGTCTGTCCCCCTGTCCAGGGCATCATTGTTCTCGACAAGGTCCGATGCTCCTCTGGCCAGGTCCGACGCGCCCTGGTTGACCTGGTCCACGCCGTCCGTATAAGACCTGACACCGTCTGAGAGAGACTGTGCTCCGGAATCCAGGGTCCTGGCGCCCTTATCCAGCTGTTCTGACCCTTCTTTCAGTTCCCTCATCCCGTCTTCGAGTTTCTGATTATTGCTGGTCAGAGTTTTTGTTCCCTTCTCAAGAGTCTTCACGCCTTCGTGGACCTGGTCCACGCCGTCCGTGTACTCTTCGATTCCGTCCTGAAGTTCCTTTGATCCGTCGTAGAGTTCGTCCGAGCCGTCTTTTGCCTCCTGGGCGCCATCCAGCAGCTCCTGCGTTCCCTCTACCAGATCATCGGCATCTTCCTCGAGATCCGCGACCGCATCATCCATCTCGTCAAAGGCGTCCCTGTGGTCCTCGTCAAAATCCTTCTCGTCCTCGTCATCCATCGCGAACAGGTTGGAGAATACCATTGTGAGGCAGGTGCTCATCTTGAAGTTCTCGGCATCCATCGTGATCTCGATGCTGCCGGGAATGTCCAGCTCGTCGATCCTGTCCAGCTGATCCTGCTTGTCGTCGTCATCGATCCTGTTGACGATGTTCCTGGACTCCTCGCGCGCCGTATTCAGGCTGTCCTCCAGTCCCGGAAACGCCATACCGATGACCATGGTATTCTTGCCCTCAGTGACGATAGAACCATTGTCTATATCGATATTCTTTGCCGTGTCGTTGGCAAAGGCCATCCCCGTCACAGCCACAAAAGGCACATACACACTTTTGTATTTCACGTTGTTGGTGAAATCGATGTGGATCTTCACCTTTCCGCTTTTTCCGGCCAGCTGGTCCGCGGCGATCTCCCTGCCGTTCAGATAGTAGGTGATCTTCTCAGTCACAGGGACCTGGCGGGAGGTCTTGCCCTGATAATAGATATCATTTCCGTCAGCGTTCCAGACGATAGCGCTGTCTTTCTTTCTGTCAAAAGTCTCGTCGCCCTTGACATTCTCGATGTCCTGCAGGATGGAGTAGTCATCGAGCTTTTTCCTGCCATCAGGATTCTTGAGCCAGTTTGATACAGTGATATCCCTCTGGGTTCCGTAGGGATCCGTGAAAACATAGACGGTCTCCTCCTTGGCAGACCCGGTCGACACTTTTTCGACAGCCTCCCCGATCGCCTGCTCAAGCACAGATGTGTCCGAATCATCGCCGTCCTCATCCGCCGCGAAAACCATTCCGCTCTGCTGCGCGGATCCTCTCAGGGCTGCCAGGGCTGCCGCCCTCTCTGCTGCCAGAGTAGTGACCGCCGTCGTGTTAGAGCCCGCCGTCAGGGCAATCGTCAGCATGAGCGCCAGAAACTGTTTTCTCTTCATTATCGCGAAACCTCTTCTTTCCTGTATCTGAAAATCATTCCTAATCTGAAAAACGAATTTAAATAAATATAAAAACCGGGCACAAATCCCGGACTAATCATTCACACTCATTTACTTTAATAAAAACAGGCGGCAAAAAAAATATCCAAATGCCGTCTGCTGTTAAAGGTCAATATACAAAACGGTCTGTATGTATACCGCAAGTCAAATCCCGCTGCAGTTCAGGCCATGTTGAAAACAATACGTCTTTTCAATACGCCTTTTGTGCAGGCTGTTTCGGCAGGACGCTCCGGGAATCAGGCCAGCCTGAAGAGTAACCAAATCTCTGCCTTCTCCCGGCAGCAGGACTGCATCAGTCCTGATTTCCGTTCAGCATATCAATGATGGAATGAGACCCCAGATGGGCATAAACAGTCGCCATCTCCTCAGGGGACTCGGTCATTCCGTTCCTGATCCAGTCCAGCAGAATATAGCACATGGAATTCGCGTAATATCTGGAAATGTACTCCGGAGTCATCTGCGGGCTGATCTTCCTTCCCTCGTCAATGCCCCGCTCCTGTAAGATGTCAAGGATCAGCTTCTCCGCGCACTCTGTCACAATCTGGGAAAAAGAATTCTGCCCTTCGATCCTCTCGACCCTCATGTAGAAATCCCTGTCTTTGCGCAGATTGGTAAAAATCAGGATCAGAGCCTGCCTGTACATCAGATTGGACAGCAGGATCTTCACCGGATTAAAAATATCGCGGCGCACGATCCAGGCAAGCAGGTCATATTTATCCTGAAAATGATTATAAAAAGTCACGCGGATGACCCCTGCGCCATCCGCAATCTGCTTGATCGTTATTTTTTCAAAAGGCTTCTCGACGGCAAGTTTTTTCAGACTCTGCGCGAGTTCCCTCTCCACATCTCTGCTGTCCTGCAAAAAGAACCTCCATGTTTTCCCCGCTTTCACCTGTCCTGCAGGGAGTGCCTGTGCTTCTCTATGCTTCTTTGTGCTTTTCTATGTCTCTGTATTGCTCTGCGCTTCTTCTGTCCTGCTCTGTGCTTTTCTCAGTGCTTTGACGTACTTTTACGCTTCTCAATGCTTTTCAGTATTTTATGCACCCCTTTATGCTTCCATGTGCTTCTTCGGAATACTCAAAAAGACTGTATGCTGCTGACTTCCGGCGGCTTCCGGTCTCATCAGAACATCATATCGCAGCAGCGCCAGTTAGGCTATACTTACTTTCGCTCTTTTTCATTATACACATTCTTTAAAAAAATGCATCCTCAAAATGCCATCCTCGGAATCTCGCTCAGAATTTCTCGCGAAATCATACGCAGAGTCCCTTGCGGAATCATACCCGGAGTCTCACGCGGAATCATACCCGGAGTCCCTTGCGGAATCATACCCGGAGTCCCTTGCGGAATCTCACTCAGAATATCACGCGGAATCATACCCGAAGTCCCTTGCGGAATCATACCCGGAGTCCCTTGCGGAATCTCACTCAGAATATCACGCGGAATCATACCCGGAGTCCCTTGCGGAATCATACCCGGAGTCTCACGCGGAATCTCACCCGCCTGATCAGAACAGAAGGACCGTCAGAAGATACAGAACCGGCTGGTGCAGAAGATAGATCAGCAGGGAATGTTTTCCCATCCGGTTCAGGACAGGAAGACTGAGCCGGAAGGCAGGATGTGCAAACCACCCTCTTTCCTTCACGATGCCATGCAGGTAAAATCCCGCCCTGAACAAAAAGAACCAGGGCAGCAGGGAAAAATAATCGGTCGAAAAAAAGCCCTTCATCGGAAATCCCACAACCGTGAGGATCGCGCCGCTTATCCCCTCCCTATAGAGAAATTCCGGCAGGGCAATGCTGCTGCCCGGAAGGACCTGCAGATATCCGGCATTGACCCAGCGGAAGACATAAAACAAAAGACAGAAGAGCACAAATCCGGCCAGCGCCTTTCCTCTGCGGGAGCTGCTTCCCGGCTTGGGTTTTGAGGGCATTTGCCAAGTACTGCGGCCGGAGCCGTCCTCCTTTAAAAGCCTGCCGGCTCCGCTCAGGAGCATGGCGGCTCCCAGAAAGGACAGGACTCCCCAGACAACCCTCTCGTCATACATCCACAGAAGCGTCACCGCGCTCACCGCGAGGCCGGCCGCCGACACCTGAAGTCCCCTTCGGAAAATATGCCTTGAAAAGGGCACACAAAAGCCCGAGAGCAGGATAAATGTCCAGCAGATACTCTGCTGCCAGAAAAAGCCTCCCGGCCCCCTGTACCAGTCCTTCAGCGCGCTCATCCGTCCGCCAGTCTCCGAAAGATAAATAAAGTCCCACATCCCGTGGTAGAGGATCATGCTGATCAGTGTGGCCCCGCGCAGCAGGTCCAGCGTTTCCAGCCTTCCTCCTGTCCCCGGCTCCGACCGGTCCTTATTTTTTAAAGCCATAACTCTTTCCTTACTCTATTGTGCCGGACTCTGTAATACCGGAAAAAACCGATTCAGGCTTTTTTGACCGGTTCAGGTCATCCTTGACCGCCGGCTGTTCGCCACGCCCGCAGAGCTCCTATTGTCCCCCGCAGGGACAAATGATAAAATGAAGGCGGACGAAAATGCGGGCAAGCCCGGACATCTGCGGATAAAGGAGTTTTTTACATATGGAAATCGAACGAAAATGGATGGTTAACCGCTGGCCGGATGAATCAGCAGGTCTTCCCCTTATCAAAGAGCAGTACATGCGGCAGGGATACATCTCGGTACACCCCACCGTCCGCATCAGGGAGGAAGCTGTTACAGGCAGCCCCGTCGAATATATCCTCTGCTTCAAGTCCTCAGGAACTCTGTCCCGCAAAGAGATTGAGCTTCCGGTTTCGGAAGAACAGTTCGCTCAGCTGGAGGACCTGATCGGAATCCCTCTCATTCGCAAGACAAGGCGTGTCTACCAGCTGCCTGACGGCCTTCACCTGGAGGTCAATCTGGTAGATGAAGGCATGGCCACCGAATTCATGTATGCTGAGATCGAGTATGAATCGGAAGAGCAGGCAAACGCATGGGTTCCTTCACTTCCCTGGCTCGCCGAATACCTGCAGGACGACGTCACTGAGGATCCGGCACAGACCATGGGGGCCTTCTGGGAACGCACGCGTCTGAACGGACAGGACTGACGGACTGTCGTTTTTCCTTACAGGACTGCGAAGGGGCTTTACGAGCCGTTTCGATAAAACAAGCACCAGCCCGCAAATGCTGTGCATTTGCGGGCTTTTTCTCTGCCTTTTCATCCCGGGTCTTCCCGGATCTGCCTGCGGCCTTATCCTGCCCGAATCCGGCATACGGGTCTTCCCGGATCTGCCTGCGGCCTTATCCTGCCAGAATCCGGCATACGGAATCCATACAGGATCTTCCCGAATCTGCCGCAGGACTTTTTCTGAATCCGGCATACGGGATCTTCCCGGATCTGCCGCAGGACTTATCTTACCTGTATCTGGCCATCTCGGAAATCGCCTGCATGTTTTCGAAAGCGATCGGTATCTTGAGTTCACCGCCGCCTCCACCCATGGTTTCGTTTGTAACAGAGCCGTGCAGGATATACTCTCCTCTTTTGACTTCGACTTTGCGAAGCTGCGTCACCGCAAAATCGACGTAACGCGGTTTTCCCATTGTCATGGAGACCGCCTTGTGGTAGACGATTTTCTTTTTATACAAATCGATCCAGCTCTCGCGGCACAGGCGTGTCCTTCCCCAGGAGAGGAACCAGGCTGTAGGGAACGCAAACACGGACGGGATCACATAGATGACTGTAAAAATAAGGATAATGATCATAGCCGGCCGGGGAATCCTTCCCTGACTCAGTATACCTGCGTTGATCAGGCCGATTTCCGCCGCCGCCAGAAGCAGACCCGGAAAAGTCCAGTTCATCACTTTCCGGAAAAGCCATCCGTTTCCTTCATCAAAAATACCTCCATCATATTTCAGCGTCCGCATTCAATTCCCCTCTCTATGGTTATTTTTAAAAACCCGCCCCGAAGGGCAGCGCTTCTCCCGGTCAAAAACCCCGCCCCCGAAGGGCAGCGCTTCTCCCATCTTAATAATCAACGGCTCGGAAATCAACCTCAAACTGAAGAATCATCAAATCAATCGTCCCGCAAATGTCCCGCCGGTCGCGCAAGCCGCTCCATACATTCCGCAAAATATTAGAAAGGATTAGAAAGTATTAGAAAGTATTAGAAATCGTTACAATTCGTTGCAGGAAGTTTTTTTCAGCCTGTATACTATTAACATACGCAGATAGTTTGTATCAAACGTAGACCGTTTGATCATACGCAGCCAGTCTGCGGCAGACCGCCAGTCAGCTTCCCGGAGATTGAATCACCGGGAATCCTTGCCTGAAAATCTTGTAGTGAGCATAAAAGGACGGTAATTGTACTATGGAAAAAATCGATCTTCACATGCACAGTATGTTCTCTGACGGAACGGACACCCCCGAAGAAATCGTCCTCAAGACCACAAAGGCCGGCATCGGGATCATAGCTCTGACCGATCACAACACGCTGGCGGGCATCATTCCCTTCCGCGAGGCCTGCAGGAAATACGGGCAGACTGGAATTGACGGAACCGAGCTGACCACCAGATATCCGGAACCCGGCGTCGCCCTGGAAAAAGACTGGCCGGAAGTCCATGTTCTGGGATATCTGAAGCCGGACACGGATCTGTCCTCCCCCGCTCTGAAGCCTCTGCATGACGTCATCGAGGAGTACCGGGGATCAAAAATCCGGCATAACGAAACCATGGTTGAAAATATGGCAAAGGCAGGGATCGGGGCCGGCAGGCTCTCTGTGGAAGGCTTCCGCGAATTTGCCCGCGCCCTGAGTCCGTCCGGCAACTACAACCGGGTCCACATCGCGCGCTACCTGATCCATCTGAATCTGGCAGACTCCATAGATGACGCCATGGACAAATACATCGGTGAGGACGCGCCTTTCTACGCCGTCCGCAAGGCGATCCAGGCCCACACAGCGATCGAAGCTATCCACGCGGCGGGAGGTATCGCAGTGATCGCCCATCTGGGCGAGTACGATCTTGAGGGCAGGCGGCTGGAGGGATTTTTCGACTACTGCATAGAACATGATATCGACGGCTTCGAACTTCTTCATCCCCACAATACGCCCGAAAATGCCCGTCAGATCCTGGACTTTGCCGCCCGCTTCAGCCGGGAGACCGGAAGGGTCCTGCTTCTCACCTCGGGCTCCGATTACCACGGAAAAAACAAGACCGTACGCCCCGCGCTTCCCTGGCTGGATTAAAACAGACGTTGACCAGACAGGTGATACGACTGCGCCCCACAAACATGTATAATCAAAGCCACGCGCTGTTTCGCGCGTCCCGCACTCTCACAGCGCTTTAATCACACAGTTCCTGCCAGAACGCTGTCCACCGCCCTGTGGCTGGCCGTCTCTTCGTACTGCCTGGTGTAGAGCTGATAATAATATCCCTTCTTTTCCATGAGTTCTCTGTGTGTGCCCTGCTCCAGAATCTTTCCATCCCGAACTGCCAGAATCACATCCGCCCCGACGATAGTCGAGAGCCTGTGGGCGATCACAAAGGAGGTCCTTCCCCGTATCACGGCGGCGATCGCATCCTGAATCGCGCGCTCCGTCAGGGTGTCCACTGAGGAAGTCGCCTCATCCAGGACCAGGATCCGGGGATCCGCCAGGATCGCGCGCGCGATGGACAGAAGCTGCTTCTCCCCTGTGGAAAGCATATCTCCTCCCTCGCCGACCTCGCTGTCCAGTCCTTTTTCCATTCTGTTCACCACAAAATCAGCAGACGCAAGCCGGAGTGCCTCCAGGATCTCTTCGTCCGAGGCGTCCGGCTTTCCATATCTGAGATTGTCGCGCACAGTCCCGGAAAAAAGATAAGGCGTCTGCAGCACATAGCCGATCTTGCTGTGCAGCCATAGCTGCGACCGCTCGCGGGCGTCCCGCCCGTCGATCAAAACCTGTCCTTCCGTGGGCTCGTAAAATCTGCAGGCCAGGTTCACCAGGGTGGACTTTCCGGCTCCCGTCTCCCCGACGATGGCCACATTTTTTCCCTGCGGGACCTTAAGATTAAAATGCTCCAGCACCAACTCGTTTCCGTCCGGATACATAAACGACACATCCCGGAACTCCACATCTCCGAACAGCGGCTCCCAGTTCTCTTTTTTCGCGTGAAAATTGTCCCCGTATTTTTCCACCACTTCGGGTGTATCTTTTACATCGGACTCCTCATTCAAAAGAGCCGTGAATCGCTCTATGTTGACCTGGATCGAAATCAGCGCGGACAGCGATGTGATGATCTGCTGGATCGGCTCCAGCATACCCACCGCGTAGGTCATGAAGACAGACAAGGTTCCCACGCGGATCACACCTTCCATGGTCAGCACTCCGCCCCGCCACAGAACCAGGGCCAGAGCCATCGATGACAGGAAGGTGATCGACGACGTCAGAACCGCGCTGTGCCTGGCGACACGCACCGCCGTGCCCCGCATTTTCTCCGTCTCTTCCTCAAAATTCCCTTCCATCACATCCTCGATCCTCAGGGACTTGATGCTCCGGATTCCGGTAATCCCCTCATTGAAATTGCCTGTAATCCGCGAATTGATCTCGCGCACCTGCCGGCTCCCCCTCACTATTTTTTTCTGAAAATACAGGATCAGAACCGAAGCCAGAGGTACCATCACGAGAACATAAAAAGCCAGCCTTGCGTTGATGACCAGCATCATACCCGCCGCCCAGATAATATAGGAGACGTTCCAGACCACATCCATCATCCTCCAGGCCAGCAGCTCCCCGATTCTCTCCGTATCGCTCATAGTCCTGGCGTGGACATAGCCCACACTGTTCTGATTAAAATAAGAGAAGGACAGGGTCTGCAGATGGGCGAAGGCGGCGTTGCGCAGATCACGGTCGATCAGGACCTCCACCCGCCCGCACTGATAGAGACAGTAATAATTGTCCAGTTCCTGCAGAAGCATCAGCAGCAGATACAGACCCAGAAAAACCGGCAGGCCATCCAGCGTGCGCTCCGCCACAAAGTGATCCAGGGCCCAGCTGTTGAACAGGGGAAAGACGGAATCCGCCAGACTCGACAGAATCCCCAGTATGATCATCCATATAATCGTCCACAGATAGGGACGCACGAAAGGCAGGATCAGGGGCAGTCCGAAGAAAGAAGACCCTCTGCTCCTTTTTTTATTTTTCTCCATATTTCATTTCCATGGCCGCGTGCCACAAACTGCGTATGATTAAAGCTGCGCGCTGCTTTTTGATACTTGACTATTGTCCGCTCTTCCATCCCTAATAGTGCCTGAAAACGAGGCTTTTTTCAAGAATAAAGAGAACGGAGACAGGGGACGGTTCCCTGTCTCCTGTCTCCCTCCGAAGGAGACGAAGAACCGTCCCCTGTCTCCGTCCCCTGTCTCCCTCTAAAAATAATCCCGAAAAGCACTTGACATATTAAATTGTACGCAATATAATTTTGCATTGAAGATGAGATAAAAAACAAGCAAGCACCCTTTAAATCTGAAAAGAACATATATTAAAAGAATAAAAAAGGAGAAACAGATATGATCTATGATTACACAATCACAACAGGCAAGGGCGAAGAGCTCAACCTCTCCGATTACAGAGGAAAGGTCATTATGGTAGTGAATACGGCAACCGGCTGCGGGTTCACCCCTCAGTACGAGCCGATTGAGCAGATGTACAGGGATTACCACGACAAGGGACTTGAGATCCTCGACATTCCCTGCAACCAGTTCGGCGCCCAGGCTCCGGGTACAGACGACGAGATCCATGAATTCTGCACGCTGCATTTCAATACCACTTTCCCTCAAATGAAGAAAGCGGATGTCAACGGCCGGAATGAGCTGCCGCTCTACACCTGGCTGAAGTCCCAGAAGGGCTTTGAAGGCTTCGGCAAAGGTCCTAAGGCCTTGATGATGAGCGGATTTACAGCTGCCAACTCCAAGAAAAACGGCTGGGGCAAGAATGATATTCAGTGGAATTTCACCAAGTTTATCATCGACCGGGAAGGAAAAGTTGTCGCCCGTTTTGAGCCCACTGCCGATATGGCAGAGGTGGAAGCCTGCGTCAAAGCTTTACTGGATGAAGCTTAATCAAGGCTCTGCTATTTTAATTTAAGAAAGGTCAAAAACTTAAAAATGAATATTGCAGTCAGATATTATACGAAGACAGGAAACACTAAGAGGCTTGCGGAAGCCGTTGCAAAGGCTGTCGGGGCAGAGGCTCTGCCCATCAGCACACCCATCAGCGAACCCGTGGATATCCTTTTTCTGGGCAACTCTTATTACGCTTTCAGCATTGATCCTGAAGTCCGGAATTTTATCCGCTCCCTGGACAAAAGCAAGGTCGGGCGGATCGTCAATTTCGGCTCTGCGGCAATGCTGAATTCCACCTGGAAAAAAGTAAAGGCGGAAGCAGATAAAGCCGGGATCAAAATGGACAAACGCGAATTTCACTGCAGGGGCGAATTCAAGGGTCTCCACAAAGGCAGACCCAATGCGGACGATCTCGCGGCTGCTGCGGAGTTTGCAAAAGCAATCGTCAGCGAATAAGCTGTCAGCTGCAGCAGAATTCACAGTAGTGGAGTTCGCAAAATCGATCATCCGTAAATAAGTCATCGATGGGAGAAGCATTGCAATGATCATCCAGACCGGAAACCGCACCGACATACCGGCTTTTTACACACAGTGGTTCAACAACCGCCTGCGGGAAGGCTTTGTACTGGCGCGGAACCCCTTTAATCCGGTTTCCGTAACCCGCTACAGGCTGGATCCGTCCGTCGTGGACCTCATCGTATTCTGTACAAAGAATCCGGGTCCCATGCTGCGTCACGGTGATTGGGATCTGCTGAATAAATATCATCAGTACTGGTTTGTGACGATCACTCCCTACGGAAAGGATATAGAGCCGAATGTGCCTGAAAAGGCCGCTGTTATGGAGTCGTTCAGGTCACTCTCCCGAATTGTCGGCGCGGACTGTATGTGCTGGCGCTATGACCCGATTCTCATCGACAATACATGGACTGCGGAAAGACACATCAGAGAGTTTTCCGCCATGTGCCAAAAGCTGGAGGGCAGTACACATACCTGCGTGATCAGTTTTATTGATCTCTATGAGAAGGTCCGGCGTAATTACCCGGAAGCCAAGACAGTCCCCTTTGAGACACAAATGTCATTGACAGAATCCTTTGTAAAAACAGCAGCCGGCCATGGCATGACTATAAAGCCCTGCGGGGAAGACAAACGGCTTGCCATTACCGGCGCGGACTGCTCCGGCTGCATGACTCAGGAAACCTTCGAAAGCGCGATCGGCCAGAATATAAATCTTCCGCCCAATCCCAACAACAGAAAGGAATGCGCCTGTTATATCACCAATGACATCGGCCAGTACAATACATGCGGACACCTCTGCTGTTACTGCTATGCAAATGCCGATGCCGGGACAGTGCGGCGGAATATGAGGATGCACGATCCAAAGTCGCCCCTGCTTGTGGGCTTCCCCAGGCCAGAAGACCGTATCCGCGACGCCAGGCAGGAAAGCTGGATCGACCCGCAGATGAGGCTGGATTTCTGCTGA
The DNA here is from genome assembly GCA_045117315.1 of Lachnospiraceae bacterium. Classification (GTDB taxonomy): domain Bacteria; phylum Bacillota; class Clostridia; order Lachnospirales; family Lachnospiraceae; genus CAG-791. The sequence goes on from JBGUNJ010000164.1 coordinate 14,638, forward strand.
ACAACTGCGGCAATTACGATAATCAAACATGTTTGGGTGCACCGCGGCAATTGCGATAGTCAGACATTTTCGGGCGCACTGCGGCAATTGCGGTAGTCAGACATGTATGTGAACAGGAGGTCATCGCACAAGAATGGTTAAAATACTTTCAGACAGCACCTGTGATCTGTCCCCTGAACTGATTGCGAAATACAAAATCGGAATCATCCCTTTGTATGTCCATCTGGGCGCGAATGAGTACAGAGATGGCATCAATATCCAGCCAGCCGAGCTTTACAAATGGTCCGACGAGCACAGGGAAACGCCCAAGACGTCCGCCCCCGGTATCGATGACATTAAAGCATATCTTGACAGGGACAGCGGTGATGAATACGTGATCTTCACGGTCTCCTCCTCCATGTCCATCTCCTATAACAACTGTCTGCTCGCGGCGCAGGATCTGGGGATGGCAGACAGGGTGCACGTCATTGATTCCGCCAATCTCTCCACCGGAATCGGGCTTCAGGTGATCCGGGCTGCAGAACTGGCCTCCCATGGAATGAGCGGCACAGCGATCGCTGCTGAGATTGGGGGGATCAGAGGAAAAGTCCGTGCAAGCTTTGTCGTGGATACGCTCACCTACCTCTACCGCGGCGGACGTTGCTCCGGGGTATCGGCCTTTCTTGGATCAAAGCTGAACCTCCATCCCCGCATCGCCGTCATTGACGGCGCAATGCGTCCCGAAAAAAAATACAGAGGCAGACAGGCACGGGTCATTATGGACTATGTCAGGGACATGGAAGCAGATCTCAGAACAGCGGACAGTGACCGCGTCTTTATCACCCATTCAGGCTGCGACCGGGAAATCGTCGACAAGGTGAGAAGCTATCTGGAGAGTCTGGGCCACTTTGATGAGATTCTGGAGACGATGGCGGGCGCGGTCATCTCTTCCCACTGCGGCCCCGGAACGCTGGGTGTCCTTTTCATTGCGCGATGAAAGGAGTTTCCCTTTTTGCGCACGTATCTTAAGGCTGTTATTATTTTAAGACTGTTATTATCTTAAGACTGGTATTATCTTAAGGCTGTTATCTTAAGACTGGTATTATCTTAAGGCTGTTATGAAGTCTCGGGAATTGCCCGATAAAGAATAAAAAAACATGGCTCGTGTCATATAAATACATTTAAAATTCAGATGGTTACGCCAACGAAAAAAGCACTTTGTCAGGCATCTAAATATGTCTTTCAAAGTGCTCTTTTTAAGACAGCCTTGTCTGCCTTTCAGGCATGTCTATGCGCAGCTTATTTTTTCTTCTTTCTGTGAAGACGGCGGACGTCCTTCACATAAAATTCATCAAAGTGATAGTGGCCCCAGTCAATGAAGCCGGTCCCGGGAATCGCGTCGGCTATTTCCCTGTAGATGTTTCTTGACAGCGTATCGCTCTCGTAGGCCTGTGTGAGCACCATCCTGAGGACTCCGCCGGTCTCGCACGCCACGATCCATAAGGGATAGGAATAGCTGCCCGCGCAGGCAGTCAGGGAGGTGACATAAGGATCGATCTCATCCCCGAAACGGATTTTTCCGGCATAGGAAATGCCGTATGTATAGATCTCCCTGTCCAGCTTCCGTCCGCCTTAAACAGGGGCGGATTTTTCACATCACAGACCGCAGCCCGGAACATGTTCCCGACAACGACCGGGCGGATCCGGAAATTGGTATGCACCCGCAGAGCATCTCCTAAAGCAGCCTTTAATGCCCGCGGAACCACTCTTTCGGTGAGAGTGCAATGGACATCCACCACAGTAGGCTGTTTTCCCATGCGCAGCCAGTAAAAGAGTTCATCTGAAAAAGGTATAGGTCTGATCTTCATTTTCTGTCTTGTCTCATGTGTATTGATTTTTTTAATCGTTTTATACCATAAAAATGCGGAAATATGTCATAAAAGTGCGGAAATATGTCGTGTTCCAAAAGAAAAATGTTATTCCATCTCTCCCCCGGTCTGCAGGGCGTTGACGCGGCTGTAATGGCCTCCTCTCGCAACCAGCTGTTCGTGTGTCCCATGCTCCGAGATCCTGCCGTTCTCCAGCACGAAAATCTCATCCGCATGCTGCAGGGTGGTGATCCTATGGGCGATCAGGATGACCGTCGCGCCGGAGGTGCCTTTCCTGAGTTCCCGCCGGATCTCAGCATCCGTTTCGGCATCCACAGCCGAGAGCGAATCATCAAAAACCATGATCGGCGTGCGGCGCACCAGCATCCTGGCAATGGCCGCGCGCTGCTTCTGGCCGCCGGAGAGGGTGACTCCCCGCTCACCGACAAAAGTATCATATCCATCGGCAAAGCGTTCCACGGTCTCGTCCAGGCGGGCAATTTCGGCAGCCCTCCGGATCTCGCGCATGCGCGCTTCCTCGGTCATGAGTTCCTCTTCCTCGGTCTCCGAAATCTCATCGCCGGGATTCCATTCCGAACTTTCTTCCGGGATACTTTTCTCCGACGTTTCTGTCGGAATACTCTTTCCCGGAGTTTCTTCCGGAATACTCTTCTCCGGCGTTTCCGCCTGCGGCTCAGGCATGGCAATAGCAATATTTTCCATCAGGGTGCGTGAAAAAAGGTAGGGTTCCTGCTGGACGATGCCTATATTTTTCCTGAGCCATCCGCGGTCGATACTGCGAATATCCCTGCCGCCGATCGTGATTTTTCCGCAGCCTTCCTGCATCTCCCAGAGGCGGTCCAGCAGCAGGACCAGAGTAGTCTTTCCGGAACCTGTCGCTCCCAGAATTCCCACCGTCGTTCCCGCGCGGATTTTCATGGAGAGGTCACGCAATACCCAGGGACTGTTTTCGTTATAGCGGAAGCTGACATGTGAGAACTCTATATCCCGATCCATGGGAACCCGGTCCGCAGGAATAGCTGCTTGAGGATTGCCTGCTGTGGCTTCTGCAATAACGTGGTCTCCTTCCTTAGTCTTTGAAATAGAGCGCTTTTCTGCCATGGGCTTTTCTTCAGCACTCGTCCCAGGCTCAGGCTCTCCTGCCGGCGCTGTCGGCGCCTGCTCTTCCTCCGGGACCGCGTTCATAATGTAGCGCAGACGCTCCAGAGACACGCCCGCCTTGGACATATCCACGATCACTCGTCCGATTCCGCGGACAGGCAGGGACATGAGGGCATTGTATGACAAAAAGGCGATCAGGCCTCCCGCCGTCAGCTGATCCTGCACACAGAGCACTGCCCCATAGACCGCCACTGTCATGTTCCTGACCGTGGCGATCACATTTCCGGACACCCAGAAAGAAGCAAGCACCCGCATCAGGCGGATCCAGTGATTGGTATAGAATTCATTCTGCTTTTCGAAGCGCTCCCTCTCGAATTTCTCTCTGCCAAATGTCCGCACCACACGGACACCTGTCAGATTTTCCTGGGCGATCGCGGACAGCCGCCCTTCCTCGCTGTCGACGGTCTCGAATTCATTGCCGATCAGCCCGTAAAAAATCAGGGAGCTGATGATCATGATGGGGATAAAGACCGCGGCGGCCAGGGTCAGCCGTGGCTGAATCGATACCATGAAATACAGGGACATAAAAACCAGAATAAAAACCCTCAGCAACGAAGTCAGCTGCTCAGATACGAATATTTTGATCGTCTCGACGTCCGACGTGCATCGCTGGATCGTGTCCCCCGTGCTGTTGTCCCCGTGCCAGGCATAGGGAAGGGACATAATGTGACTAAAGAGCTGGTCCCTCATCCTGCAGACAAATGTCTCAGCCCCTTTCGCGTTGCTGACTCTGAAAAAATAGCGGCAGACCGCTCCCAGCGCAGCGGCTCCCGCGACAGCAAGCGCTGCCGCCCAGAGGTGGCCTCTCAGGAACCCGGCACCTCCAAAGCGGCTGATCAATCCGGAAGCCCAGACCGGCATAGCGCCCATATTTCCGCCAATCACCGCATCCACCGTGAACTGGATCATCCTGGGAATGATCAGGTCAAACAGCGCGACAAGACAGGCGAACACCGCGCCTGCCAGAAAGTAAAGATAGCTCCCCTTTAAAAAGAAAAAAATGAGACTGGCATTGGACGAAAAACGCACTCCTGCCGCCATCTCCTTTTTTTCCAGGGCTTTACTGCCATCCCTCATCTTCTGCCTCCATCACACATCTGCTTGCACTGTTACTGATCTTCTTCCCCGGAATAAAAAGGCCTGTATCGGCATCATCCTGTAGACACAGGCCCGATACAGGCCGTATTTCTTTCCTGTAGGTCACTACTTATGCTTTTATGCACCCGGCATCAAATCCTGCCGGTATCCATGCCTCCGAAAGCATCAGGCATCAGGATCAGGCAAGCAGATCCTCGCCGGGACCCATCATGGGGATATCCACGGCTGTTGCATCCTCAAGGTGGAAAACCATCATGTGGTTGCCGGTCTTCTCATTGTAGATGTCCTTGAGCTGGGGCATGACCTCAAGCGCGGCAGCCTCATACTTGGGATCTGTGTCAAAGACTGCCTTTCCGGTGTAGCGGAGCCAGTGGCCATCCGGCTTTGCAGCGACAATCTCGACCTTGGGATTTGCAACCATCTGTTTGTAGACATCTTTGAACTGGCCGACACCGAACATAACCTTTCCGTCCATTTCCATATGGAAGCCCAGAGGACGAAGCTTAGGCTGATCACCGTCCGCTGTTGCCAGGAAAAATACGCCTGCCGCTGTCAGAAAATCATTCACTTTACTCATTTTTTTCTCCTTATTGAAAAAAAGCCAACGGGCATGCAGCCCGCCTAATCCCGATACTGTTTATTATTTTATTCCTAATCTGCCGCCTGCGCAATATACAGAAGAGCCTCTTGTCCTTCTCTTCAGCTTCTCTTTACAGCTACTCATACACTACAGGCTCTTCGAGAGGGAGTGTAACGGTACTGTAATTTCTCTAATTGACAATTCTAATTGGGCAACTCTAATTGGCAGGCGAAAACAGAAAAGGCATTCTTGCAGGCCGTACTTTCCACTGATAAAATATACATATTCCAGAGCATTTTAAAGGCTGGCGCAGCTGCCATCCAATGTGCTTTGTCAAAACGGTGCTGTCGCGACAGCATTGCCGGAGTCCTTTTTTCATGGGGCCCCGGCAGTCCTGCTATAGCAGCGCCGGGGCCCCTCCATACAATTACATCACAGGAGGTGCACAATGACAAAGAAACAAGCAGATTTTTTTGAAGGCATTACAACTTCCCCGTCGGGGAAAGAAGCTCTTTCTTGCGGAAAGACGTTTTCTCCCAATGCGAACAAGGTACTTTCCTCAAATAGCGACAGTAAGTACCTTACCCTGCGCTCTGTTTTTCCGCGGTATAAGGATATTGGGACAGTACAGCGGGAAATCGAGGCATCACCCCACCTGTCCTCCATATTTCATTCGTGGGATCCTTTTCGGCAAAAGGAATTCCTGGATTTCTGCTGTGGCAACCGGGGAATACGAATCCTCTATGATTCGTTTTTTAAATACGTATTCGATCCTGATGCCGGCCATAAGGAACTCTCCCGGCTGATCTCCATTCTGCTCGGACAGGACGTTCGGAGCCTCAGGATCCTCCCGAATGAATCCCACCTCGGGTCGGACTATACACTTGTTATCATGGACATCATCGTGGAAACGAGTGATGGGAGCGTCGTCAATGTCGAAGTTCAGAAGATAGGCTACATGTTTCCCGGCGAGCGGGCAGCCTGCTATAATGCGGATCTTCTCCTTCGCCAGTATCAGCGGGTCAGGAAAGAATATGCCTCAGACAATATATCAGACAACAATGCTGGAAAGAATCAGAGCAACGATCCGGACAGAAGCGGGACAGAGGTCAAATTTAATTACAAATATATCCGCCCTGTCTTCACGATAGTGTTTATGGAGAAATCCACTAAAGAATTCCACCGGTTTCCGGATAATTATATCCATGCTTTCCGGCAGACTTCCGACAGCGGCCTGGAACTGAACCTGCTTCAGAATTTTCTGTTCGTCCCGCTGGACATTTTCAAACGTCATTTTACTGAGCGAATTACTGCAGTGCCTCAAAAGCCCCTCACCGAAAAAGAAGCCTGGCTTGCGTTCCTGTCCTCAGATGATCCACAGGTCATCCTGCGCCTCCTGGAACAGTATCCCGACATCTTCCGCCCCTTATATGACAGAATCTGCACGATGTGCAGGAACACCGAGGAGATGATGAATATGTTCTCAAAAGAGCTCTCCATACTGGATAAAAACACCACGATCATGATGATCGAGGAACAGCGCGAAACTATCGAACAGCAGAATCAGGTTATAGAACAGAAAGATGAAACCATCCAGCAGCAGAATCAGGAGATAGAGCGACTTCGCAAAGAGCTGGAGGAAGCACGCCGGGCGAAAGCTTAAACCTGAAACAATAGTGCAGCAAATACTATATGTTTGATTTGTTATCGTTTTCAGGTGGGTTTGTACAGTATCAATAGCAGTTACTCTTTAAAAACTACTGGATTCTGCCGGACAGGGCATCCATGAGGGCTATGTGGAAGGTCCCAGTCCCGCCTTCCCTGCGCACTGTCTCCGCGTAAGCCTTCTCCGCGCAGGCGTTCATCATCGCGCAGCAGGCAGCCGCGCTCAGTGCGGAATTCTCCACTGCCAGATAAGCGCCCATGAGTGAGCTGAGCATGCAGCCGGTCCCTGTCACTCTGGACATCCAGGCGCTGCCGCCGGGCACTTCATAGACTCGGGTTCCGGACACCACATAGTCTGTCTCTCCGGAGACGGTAACGATCGCCCCGGTTCTTTGGGAGAGTTCCATAGCAGCCTGAATGGCGTTGGATTTCGCCGTAGGAACAGCGGCGGCACTTGCTTTGCTGTCGCTGTCCAATCCGGATCTCGCCCCGGGAGCTGTGGATGCGGCACTTGTTTTACTGTCGCTGTCTAATCCGTATTTTCTCCCGAGAACAGTGGGCGCGTGGCCAGCTTGCCTGTCCGCGCCGGAATCCTCTGATACCGGAGCTGCGACATTCTTCACAGCAGGGTCATCCACCCCTCTCCCGGTATTACGGTCCGTTGCCAATGCCAGGATTTCTGAGGCATTTCCGCGGATGCAGGCAGGGTGCACAGCGTCGATCAGGCCCAGGCATTTCCTGCGCCTGAAGGCGGAAGACGCGCAGCCCACAGGGTCTATGACGATTGGGCGCCCTGCCCCGGAAGCGCCGAACGCTGCAGTAGTTTCGGATGTTTCGGATGTATCGGATGTATCGGACTTTACAGAAGATCCGGATAAAACAGATGTATCGGACTTTCCGGATAAAGCAGATGTATCGGTCTGTCCGGACAAAACAGATAAATCAGAAGTTTCGGACTTGTCGGACAATACAGACGCATCTGTCTTTCCCGCCAGTCCGGCTGCCATCATGGCTTCAAGAGACTCGGTGGCGCCCATATTGCAGACCAGAGCGTCGCTGACGGCGGCAAAATCCGCCATCTCCTCCGGGTGATGAGCCATGGTGGGGGAAGCCCCGATCGCGAGCAGGGCATTGGCGCAGTCGTTCACTGTCACGATATTCGTTATGCACTGGACGACCGGACGGCGCTTCTGCACGAGACCGTGAAGCCTTTCGGTCTGTCCCGGCAGGCACAGTTCCCTGGCCTCAGTCCAGAGCTGCCGCGTCCTGGCCTCTATATCCTCTGCCGCAAAAATACCGCTCACGATCGCGAATCCGCTCATTTTGCGGCCCCGGAGCCGGCTGATATTGTCATAAGTGATTCCGCCGATCGCAACGACGGGAATCGAAACACTCTCGCAGATTTGCTGAAAATATGCCGGGTCCATGGGCCTGGCATCTTTTTTTGTAGAAGTCCCGAAAACAGCTCCGCTGCCCAGATAGTCCGCCCCCGCCTGCTCGGCGGCCAGGGCTTGTTCTACAGTTCTGGCCGTGACACCGATGATAGCATCATTTCCGAGTATGGACCTGGCCTCGGCCGCTGCCATATCGCTCTGCCCGACATGAACCCCGTCCGCTCCAATCTTTTTTGCCAGCATCACATCATCGTTGATGAGGAGCGGTACTCCGTACTGCCTGCAGAGGCCAAGGATCTCCTCTGCCTCCTGCTCAAGCGCCTGTCCACTCAGGGTCTTTTCTCTGAGCTGTACCATGGTGACGCCTCCCCGAAGGGCTGCCTCCACCTGCTGCGCCAGCGTCTGCCCGCGCAGCCAGCTCTTGTCAGTGACTGCATACAAAAGACAATCTTCCAGTTTCAAACCCATTTCAAACTCCAATTTCATTCATTTCATTGATATTTCATCATATAAAAATATGTGAAGATTATGAAGAAAAAAAGCCGGCAGGCTCAAGACTGTCAGTTTGAAGTCCTGAGAACACGCCGGCTGCTTTTTCAGTTTTACGGCTGTTCCGCCTGCTGGCGCAGACGGCCGGTCAGGCAGCCGGTCACGCCGCTGCTCTGCACTCTGCATCGTGGGCGCAGCGGGCATGACAGGCATGTTTTCCATTTCAGTTCTGGTGGTTTCTTACGGCTGTTCCACCTGCTGGCGCAGACGGCCGATCACACCGCGGCTCTGCAGGGCCAGTGTAATGACAGCGGCGATGATGGTTCCGCCCGTCGTACTGATGAGAAAAGGTACGACGAAGGTAAAGAGGGCCGCATTGGAATTGCCCATCACCATAGAGGCGATCGGATATGCCAGGATTCCGCCGATCACAGCGGTTCCGAAGATCTCACCAATCCAGGCCGCCGGAAGAGTCCTGAACTTTTTGTACAAAAGGCCGGCCAGCAGGGCTCCGCACATACTGCCGGGGAAGGCCAGAAGGGTTCCCAGCCCTGTCATGTTGCGGATCACACTTGCGATAAAGGCTGCGGCCAGTCCCCAGCCGGGTCCCAGAAAGACCGCGCACAGAACATTTACAAGGTGCTGCACAGGAGCGCACTTGGATCCGAAAACCGGAAATGAAAAAGTGGATCCGACGACCGCAATCGCCGCGAAAATGCCTGTGAGCGCCAGTTTTCTGATATTAAATGACTGATTATTCATTTTTCTTACATCTTCCTTTCTTTCGGGGACTCCTGCTCTCGATATATACTTTCGTGATATATTGGCAGTGATCAAGGCCATAAGGAAAATATCGGAAGATGCGGTACAGAGAGAAAGGGGCTGTGTGCCCTGTTATTGCGGGAACAGCGAATCACGTTCTGCCCTGCCATTCCGGGGACAGCGGGTCACGTTCTTCCCTGTCATTCCGGGAACAGCGGATCACGTTCTGTCCTGTCACACTTTAGTATGCTTTCTTCTGCTGTTTTACACGTTACGGAAATCCCCATCGATTGCGAAGGCGTGGTTCATGGGGCCGCTGCCCTTGCCCAGGTCCAGCATGGCCGCCAGAGCACCTGAGATGTAATTCTTGGCGCTCCTTACTGCCGTCTGCATGTCGTAGCCCTTTGCCAGGCCGGATGCAATGGCACTGGAGAGCGTGCATCCGGTCCCGTGGGTATTGGGATTGTCGATCCGTTTTCCCGTGAACCAGACCAGTTCTTTGCCGTCGTACAGAAGGTCGTTGGCATCATTGATACGATGTCCTCCCTTGCACAGCACAGCGGCGCAGCCATACATTTCGCGGATTTCCTTTGCTACCGCTTCCATGTCTTCCTTATTGCGCACCTCCCGTCCGGAAAGCACCTCAGCCTCCGGAATATTGGGAGTGATCACTGCCGCGAGAGGCAGCAGTTCCTTTTTCAAAGTTTCGATCGCGTCGTCGCTGATCAGCTTCGATCCGCTCGTGGAAACCATCACGGGATCGACTACCAGATTTACGGCTTTGTAAAAACGAAGCCTCTCCGCGATCACTTCAATCAGGGCGGAGGATGAAACCATCCCCGTCTTTACTGCATCGGGGCGGATATCCGTGAAAATACAATCCAGCTGCTCCTTCAGAAAGTGAGGTGTAACCTCCATAATATCTGTGACGCCGGTCGTATTCTGCGCAGTCAGGGCAGTGATTGCGCTCATGGCAAAAACACCATTCGCGGTCATTGTCTTGATATCTGCCTGGATGCCGGCGCCTCCGCTGGAATCACTTCCGGCGATTGTTAATGCTGTCCTCATCTTCTCCTCCTTTCTAATCCGGGAGCCGCAGAATCCACAGTGCTTACAGCGCGTGTCCGGGGATATTTCACCAATTCAAGGTTCGCACACAGATCCTGTGCGGTGAAGCAGGTTCCCTTTTCCGCGCGCATATCCCACGACCGCAGCCGCAGGTTCTGTGCGATGAAAAAAAATTCCCTGTCCGGCAGCTCCTGAGGTGTTTGCATTAATTTTTTATAGCGGCAAAAGGTGGTGCCCCCAATCCGCCGCTCATCATTAACCTGACAGGATAAAGGCGGTTCTGCCTCCTCTATCCCCGACAGCCCGTTTCCGCCGCAAAGCGGAAAAATACTTTACACCGGCCGTGTCAATAGGATAAAGGTAGCCACGCCGCCCTCTATCCCCGACGGCCCGTGTCCGCCGCAAGGCGGAAAATACATTACGCGGGCGGTGTCATAAAAAAGCGGGATACCAACCTGGGCATCCCGCTTGTCAGCGTAATCATTTCCCTACGTTGGCATTACCCAAATCAGGTTCCGGGTCGAAACAGCAACAGTTTCCTCTCAGCCGGCTTCATGCCAGCTCCCCATTATTTTTCATGACTTATCTCCACAAAACTTTCACTGCAATTATAAACAATGTACTTTGTCAATTCAACTGCTAATTTTTCCCATACAGTTTTGCTATGAGACCATGCAATTCTGTTATACTACATGGGCTGTGACAAAAAAAGCCAGGAGGCTTTCCTCCTGGCTCAAATCTCAATAGTGTATTCAAATATTCTTATGCCCTCTTTCTGCGTCCCTTCTTTCCTCTTTCCAGCTCCGTCCGGACGATGACCACGCATGCGAATATGATAAACATGGATGCGAAAGTGAGCAATATGGTAAAATCAGGCATAAAGGCTTTTCCCACCCGTCTTAATTCCAACTGGTTTGCGACGGCTTTATTCGACTGTACAGCACTGTCGCCTGCTCCCTGGACCACAGGCGTTTCCTGACCGCCTGCAACATCCACTGCATTCTCAACCTGTCCGCCTGTGGCCGGAGCCTGTCCGGTAGTGGTTGAAATCTGCCCGGCCTCGGTTAAAACCTGTCCTGCTGTAGCCGGAGACGTTCCGTTCGGAACCTGTCCCGCCGTTGCCGGAGCCGTTCCGGTCGTAGTCGGAACCTGTCCCGACGCGGCTGATCCGCGCTCAGGGGAAGAAGCTTCCCCATTGAACTGAGCATCATATCCTCCATGCCCGCCGTCCTCATAATAAGCGGAAGCCGGCATTAGTGCCTCACCGGCTGCCAGTGCCGGATTCCCCCAGACTCCTGCCGGAAAAAGAATCAGGACCAGGATAATGTTGACAGCAATCACCAATTTCCTGTACCTGTCTCTCTTCTCCAGCACCCGCCTGTTCCCTCGGGCGGAGAATCTGCTTTTATTATTACTATCAGTTGCCATTGTTATCTGCCTCTATCTGATACGCTGAAACGCCAATATTATTTCCTGATTATATTGTACTTGATTAAGCGTAAAAGAAAGCGTCAAAAAACGTTTAATAAATGGCATATTTGGTCAATCTTGCTTCTTTTCTTACTGTATGATGTCATATTCATATGTTGTTGTTATATTTTTCTGCACGGTTCAGCTGCTGCCTTTCCTGCAGGAATCATCTTCCTTCCTTCCTGATCAGGTCTTCCAAGTTTTCTGCCGGTTTCTTATTCACTGTACCCATAGAACCTCTTACTCCTTTTTGGCAAAGGGATAAAGCAGGGCGAAATTAAACCAGACCGCCAGTCCAAAACTCTCCATCAAAGCGAAGAACAGCATGCATCCGCTGATGAGCAGAAAGCGGTAGTCTCTTCTTTTTACACATATATAGTTGACATACACCATCCAGAATGTAACAGCAAATACCCACAGGACACTTCTGCGGCCTGTGGGCAATTTTCCTTCCTTTAAGAGAGTCCTGCCCCGTTCCTTTAGTTACTGCACACCAATAAGGAATCGATCTGCTGTCCAATATATGATATTTCATTCAGCCAGGTCCTCGGCCATGAGTTCATAATTGTCATAGCCAAATACAATGTATTGGCCGGAGTCATACAAGGCATCTTCTTCCGAAAGCCTTTTACATAATATATATCTCTCGAATTCTTCTGATGTAAACAGCAGAAAAACCTTCCCTTCCGGATGTTCGTGATGCCGTTTTACCTGCAGCCATTCATACAAGGTATCAACATCCGCGAGATCTTCCGGTTCTCCACAATCCAGCCAGTCATACATATCAATTTTCCCGTCAGATAACTCTGTCACGATATTTGCATTCCAAAACGTAGCATAGCCCGTCGGGTAATCTTCCTTTACAGCCTCGACCGCACTCATTAAGTTGGCTGTCATGTCAACCCGCCCTCTATCCTGATAAAAAAGCAGACCGCTGACAAACGTGCAGCACAGTATTCCTGTGAACAGATACTTTTGTGATTTTGCAGTCTTTACTGACTGAGGACCGTCCTGCCCTTCCGAATAGAGACCGTATTTCATCGCGCATGCAAAAAGAGGTATTATTAAAATCATGATTGGCAGGATATAACGCTGAACGTACATCATGTCGGTGAAGGCATACAGAATGACATAACATGCAATCCCGAAGAACAGAGTCAGCGCAACAAACAATGCCTCATCGGTCTTCGCCTTTCGAATGGTCCGTCCAATATACCTGACCAACAATACAGCGAGCAAAAGCGCAATACCATTTCTGATCGTTGTTCCGGATAGAACATATCCTTCACTGTATCCAAGCATGGCAAGAAATCCACGGAAGACAGCGACTAAGCCATCCCACGAAAACTCTGTCCAAAAAAGTCCTAAATAATTTTGAAAAGTATATTTCACTGCTAAAACAGAAGTGTTGATCCTATACCCGACAACCCCGCCCGCAAGGGAAAGCAAACTGCATGCAGCATACGAAACAGCTTTTTCGCTCCAGAAATGGTTCGTCACCTCCTGAAACCCGTTTCTTCTCATAAGCAGAAAAATGCAGCCGCATGATGCGAGCAGCATCGGAATGTAGCTGACAAAGATTTGTCTTGCTCCGCCAAGCGCAGCCAACATGGAAACAATAAATGCCGCTCCAAGAACGACCGTCTTTTCCCAATGCTTCTCAGCGTTTCCATAATGAAAAACCAGCCCCAAAGATAAAAAGGAAAAAGAGATGTGTGGGTAATAATACAAGCCCAACATAACAAATTCATAATAGTCATTGCAAAAAGGAATTAACAGTACAGACCCTGCTAAAGGAAAATATTTCCTGCATCCCATTTGTACACAGAGATAATAGAATGAGGCCAGGAGAATCAGCATCAGCGTTACACTGCCGAACATCCGTACCAGGTGCCAGCTGCTAAAGATCCGAAAGAAAAAGCTAATCACAAGCTGAGTATTAACTACTCTTAGTTCTGTTGAGTAGTACCAGTTCTCAGACAAGATTCCACCTTCTTCTGAAAGAAGGTGCGAAAGGACCATTTCGCTGGACATGTCCGCATCAAGATGCTGTGTCGCATGCGCGTTCAGATAAACAACATAGATCACAAACATAAGCGCAAACCATATCCATGGCAGTACCGCCGGGATACTCTTCTGTAACTCAGTTTTCTTTGCTATCACCTTCATCTCCCATCAATTTGTGTTTGCTTTACACAACCTGAATAAATCATTTTCACAAATCTGTTTTTTGTGTATCGCACCGGCTTCACTTTTCCCGCCTGTCTTTATATGTATTTACCCTCTTGATATCTACATTATACCCAATCAGTCTATAATTCACATTTAATATTTCGCTTAAATATACCCTCCGGAATAATTCCTGTTTTTCCTTGTGTCGGATAAATATTTATCCATCGCCTCTTTTAGCCAATCCTGCCCGCATATCATTTCGATGCCGTTTTTTCTTCATTTTAAACGATATTTTGTAAACACAATCGGTCACAAATCCGGTCAACAGTCACAAATCGTCTAAAAATCCAGTCTCATCGGTCACAAATTGGCGAAATAATAAAATCAATTCCCACACTAATCCGTTACCAGTCACAAATTAATCCCCCAATTTATGGCCCTGGTAATCGCCATGGCCATGGTGCTCACAATGATGAGCATGTCAGCATTTGCTGCGTTTGAGTACACACTCGCCACCGAGTTTGTGGAAGGGACAACGTATTATGATGAGAATCATAATCCCGTAGAAATTGCAGATGCAACTGCTTTTGACGATTATTTGACGAACACTGGAAGCCTTTATACTAGAAGCGGCGAAGAAGATTCTGGTGATTCTGGCGATTCTGGCAATACTCCCAGCGTCACTGGTGCATCCATTGAGCTCACACAGGAGCCGGCAGACTATGCTGATAAACACACGTACAACGTATATCAGATCTTTACCGGTGATATTGGTACAGATGATTCTGGTAAACAGATTCTCCAGAATGTGAAATACGGTGAAAACTATGGTGATACAGGTGCTTCTGTTCCGAAGTCTGTTCTTGACGCGGTTGGTACAGATGCAAGAGCGTATGCTGACGATATCCTCAATTCCCTGAAGAATAATCCTGTTGCTCAGTTAACGCAAGCCAATAATTTCAAAGCAACTGGTCTTGATACTGGCTACTATCTTATTGTTGATACGCTGGACGGAACTCTTCCCGTGGATGCTGATGGTCTTGTGAAAGGCGACGCTCTTTCCACCTACATTGTTCAGGTCCTTGATAATGTTTCTATCAACACTAAGAAGGACGTGACATCTTCTGACAAGAAGATTACATCGGACGAGCATCCTGCAAGCGAAGGTGGGGATGCAAACCCTGGACTCAGTGCAGATGGTAAGACCGATAACGTAAGTATCGGCGATACAGTGACTTTCACAATTACTTCGAAAGTTCCGGCCCATTCTACAGACTATGATTATTACTATTTCATCATCAATGATACTTTGAGCGAAGGTCTTACATTCAACGGCATCACCTCTGTAAAAGTCGGTGATACAGAGATGAAGAAGCTCGGCGGCGAAGGTGTCAGTGCAGAGCAGGCTGAATATGCCCTTTACACCGGAGATGATGCGGGCGATCATACGTTTGAAATTGCTCTTCTCAAAGCTAATACAGAAGATTTTGCCGGAAAGACTATTACTGTAGTTTACACTGCTACACTTAATGAAAAGGCTGTGATTGGTGGAGACGGCAACCTCAACACCGAAACTGTGACTTATTCGAACAACCCGAACGAAGACTATGATGGAAGTCAGGATGATGAAAAGCCTGGCAAACCCGATTCAACATCTGATGTTCCTCTTGGTGAGACTCCCGATTCTACTACAAAGACCTTTACTAGCGGCATCAAGCTTCAGAAGTTGGACCAGGATAAGCAGGCTCTGGCTGGTGCTTCCTTCACAATCTCCGGCGACAGCATCAACAAGGTTGTTAAGAATAAAGAGACTTTTGAAGCAGCTGATGATGGTACATACTACAAGCTTAAAACAGGTGCATACACAACACAGGCTCCTCAGACTGCGGATAAGATGATTGCTGCTCCCGAAGGCGCTACAGATGGATATGTAGTATGGCAGGAAGGCGATAAGGAAGAAGATAAGATTACAGTCGATAGTGTTGATTATCGTGTTGTAAAGGAAAATGAGACTCCTACCCATATCCTGCAGAAGAAAAATTCCGAGCTGTACGATAGTACAACCCAGAAGTATAAGAAGACCACTACTGAGACTGTAGAAGAGACAACTGACCATGTTACTCAGAATCTTGCTGTTAACGCTGATGGTACTCTGAACTTCGAGGGACTTGGTGCTGGTACTTATACGATTACAGAGACTGTGGTTCCGGCTGGTTATACAAAGGCCCAGGATGTCACTGTTGTAATTACATTTGATAATGAGACCAAGAAATTCACCGCAACTGTGAATGGTGAGGCTGCTACAGCAGATGCAACTACAAATCTGTTCCCTGTTGACGTTATCAACGTTGCTGGTAACACCCTTCCCGAGACCGGTGGTATCGGTACCACAATCTTCTACGTTGTCGGCGCAATGCTCGTCCTTGGCGCAGGCGTTGTCCTGATTACTCGCAGAAGAATGGATGCTTAATGACTCATTCATGAGTTTTACGTGCACAGAACATGTATCTTAGGCTGCATGCTCCCTGTTAGGGCAGCTTCTGCCTTTCACATGCGTGCATTACATCCTGACGGAAATTATATCTCAGTGGAGAGTATAACAAGATAAAAAACCATCAGGTCACTGGATTGCCCGCCGCCTCTTGCGGCGGCGGGTGATTCCCCACTGAGTTATAGACAAAACGTATAAGGCCAGGAGCTGAGAGGACCATGCGCTGCTCGCCTTCTGGCCTTTTTATCGCATAAAGTTCTCATATACAAAAGAGCATACTCATACAAAGATCTTACTTACACAAAGGATCACAAAGTCTTTTGTACCTGACCATATCTGCTTATGGGCTGCAGGCATCCTGAGATGCCCGCATGCGACAGAGATAATCTTTCATAAACCGTTATTGTCAGGCACAAATGAATTGAATTCATATACAAACCACAGCTCCGGACAGTACAACGCATCCTGATTGATCAAATCCTCAGAGATGCGACGGATATCTGAATCGGGAGCACGTACGGAAATACATATTTTACTACATCGGCTGCGAACTTCTTCCAGGATTGGTTGACAGCCTTTTTTGCATCTATCAGTCAGACATCGAGGGGTTCGCAAGTGAGTCGGAATAACAGCCTTGCCGGACAACGTTTCGGCAATTTAGTGGCCGTGGAAGCCACTTCAGGACGGAAAAACGGTTATACCATTTGGAGATGCGTATGCGACTGCGGCAGAACAGCAGGAATCGCGTCAAGATCTCTGAAAAACGGATGGATGACAACGTGTGGTGATCCCGCATGTATATTTTCCGCAAAAGAACAGAAGCTCCGCGCCCGGTATGAAGACCTGACTGGAAAGCGCTTCGGAATGCTGCTCGTCCGCGGAATGCTGGCGGAACGCAGCAATACAGGACAGGTTCTCTGGGATTGCCTGTGCGACTGTGGAAACACTGTTGTCGCCCCGACAGGCCAGCTGAAGGCAGGCTACCGCAAGAGCTGCGGCTGCCTGAGCAGCCCTCCCCTAAAAGACTGGATCGGCAGGAAATTCGGCTGGCTTACAGTGACCGCCTATGATGGCAAGCGCGGAGGCAAGCATTTCTGGAAATGCTCCTGTGGCTGCGGGAATGAAACGACCGTATGCCAGTCAAACCTCAAGAACGGACACACCATCAGCTGCGGCTGCCAGAACAAATTCCATGAAGCCCGGACCATGGTGGACGGAACCTGCGTGGAGATCCTCAGGAGCGCAGTAGAGAAAAAGACGCTCCCCAGCAATAACCGTTCCGGTGTCAGGGGTGTTTATAAAAACAAACGCACCGGCCGCTGGTGCGCACAGATCACTTTTAAGGGGAAAACAAAGTATCTGGGCAGTTTTGAAACTCTTCAGGAGGCGAAAATAGCCAGAGAACGCGGTGAAGAGATTTTTGAAGAGTTTCTGGAAGAATTTGATAACATTTCCAATAACCTTTCCGGCAAAAAAGGGAAAGGAAGGGAAAATGCGAGACAGAAAAATGCTGTGTAAACACAGATAAGCAGTGATTAACAGATATATTTTATAGACACAAAAAGCAACTGTAGTTGTTATTTCCGCAAGAGAAAGAGCCGTAATTATGAAAGCATTACTTAGAAAGATCAGACAGATACTGAAAGACCGCAGGACGCGCAGATTCTTAACAA
>JBGUNJ010000165.1:0-14124 GCA_045117315.1 Lachnospiraceae bacterium
GAGAAATGCGAGGAGCTGGCAAAGGTTGAGGCGGCTATTGCAGAAGCAGCCAAGAAGCAGCAGGAGGATGAGATATTCTACCTATTCCACCTGGACTGCTTACTCCACCTGGACTGCTACAACAAGGGCTGGAAGGATGCGGTAAAATTTATCGAGGAGGTGATGAAATGGCGAAAGTAATGACAAATTTAAAAATCAGTCAAAATAAGGTGCAGCTTGAAATGGCGCGGAAGTTTATGAACCCGTATGATTTGTGTAATAAAGCAGGTATCAGTTACCCTTCATACCGGAGAATTATGCGTCAAGGTGGCTGCAAGCTTTCTACTCTAGGAAAGTTGGCGGCGGCGCTGGAATGTGATGTTCTCGACATCATCGAATATTAAGAGGGGGCAAGTCATTTGTAATTAAATTACATCTTTAGAGGTAGGTGAGAAAATGAGGATAAATCCTAAAAAATACCAGATTGCACGCGCTAGGGCAGGAATCAGTACTACTCAAATGGTGCAAAAATACGGCTTAAGACGCGCAACCGTTACCAGAGCGGCATCTGGTCAGAATTGTTTGCCTGAGACAGTCGGGCGACTCGCCAAAGCTTTAGGCTGTGATGTTACCGAAATCATTGACACAGATTAAGAAAGGCGGCAAAGCAATGCAAATTCCAACGATGGAGACACTCAAAACAGCAAGTGAACTAGGAGAAATTAAGGAGGACTCAGAATGATCATAGCATTTCTGTTAGGTTGCATCGTCGGTGCGGTAGCCGTGATCGTTTGGGCGGTGGCTGAGGCGGAGAAGTAAGAGAAGTAACAGGAGGGGATAGCGTTGGAGATGACGGAGAATGACAAAAAGAAGCGGTATCTATTCGGATACCGAGATGCACTCAGAAAGCAGAAAGCGATCGAAGAAGAGATAAGGGAACTACGGTTGAATAGAATGCTGCCAAGTCTGACGCAGGACGGTATGCCGCATGGATCTGGGGGGAGCGATATGTCAGGATATGCCGCGAAGCTGGATGAGTTGTTACGGGATCTGGACGAACAGGCGCAACGGTGCATCGACATCCGCAGGGAGATTGCTGGAAAGATCGAGGCGATGCAGGATGAGACGGAGAAGTTGGTACTGAGACTGAGATACATACATGGGAAGAAGTGGGAAGAGATTGCTGTGGAGATGGGGTATGAATTTCGCTACGTTCTTAAAATACACGGAAGGGCGCTAAAGAACTTTGGGGTAGAAAAGACATAGAAAGACACATTCCGCTTATGCTATAGTGTATATGGGTATTGAAAGGGAACGAAGTACCACAACATTTTCATAATTTCATCCTACGGGCAGCAGGGTGTCACAGCTCTGTTGCCGACTCGGCAGCAGGAGCCGGCGAAAGCAAAACCTGCAAACTCCTCAGTTGTATTATAGTTGCATAGAGGCGTCTCTTGACAGAAGAGGCGCTTTTATGCTGGATCCTTAGCTCAGTTGGTTAGAGCAACCGCCTCATAAGCGGGCGGTTCTGGGTTCGAATCCCAGAGGATCCATCCGGTGCGTTGATGCCATACCACCAAGCAAATGCTAAATGTCAGGGCATCCGGTCGGGCATCGCCGTGCGGACTGAGAAAACGCTAACAGATGCAGCGCATGATCATGAGCAACTGCGGAGCGTCCGGAGTCCGGTGTCTGCCGTCCGGACGCGGTGAAGCAGGAGGTAGCAGTTATGTGGAATGGAAAAGCAAACAGAAGTATAGACGATAGCTTTTACAGGAGACCAGCATGGAAGAAATGCCGGTCTGCTTTTATAAAGTACAGAGAAAGCATTGACGGCGGGATGTGTATGTTATGCCGCGAAGCTCCAGGAAAGATCGTCCACCACAGAGTGCATCTGAACGAAACAACCGTAAATGATCCGGATATTGCTTACGGTTTCGGAAACCTGGAATATGTTTGCCTTGCATGTCACAATCTGGAACATGGTTATGTAAAAAAATTACCAGAAGGAAGCATAAAATATTTGTTCGACGCAAATGGCAACCCGGTTCCGACGCAGTAGCCCCCCCCCTGTTTGGATCGTCAGACGGCGGGGACTTTCAGCGCCAGCCCACCTTGCTGTAATGCGTGGGTTATTATGATGGGAGGTGTGGTATTTGACCGACAGGGACAATAAAAGATATATGGATGAAGAAGCCAGAAGAGAGGCGAAGAGGGGTAGCATCGCTGAACATTTGGAAAAACAAAAGAAGATAAAGAGAGAAGTCACCCGATTAAAGAAATTGTTCGGTGGAATTGATGAAAATAAAAAAAAGCTGGTGTTCACTACGATTGAAGATGTTGCCTTCATGACGGTAACGATGCAGTATCTGAGGGAGCAGATTGTCCGGGAGGGTACTACCGTTGAGTACAAAAACGGAGAGAACCAGTATGGAACAAAACAGAGCCCGGACGCACAGTTATACTTGCAGATGTCTCAAAAGCAGACGGCCGCAATGAAGATTCTTGTGGATTGCCTGCCCAAAGCGGAAAAGCCGGCAGCAAAAAGCGATGGCTTTGAGGAATTCATCAATGGCCGGGATGATTAAGTATCCGGATAATTACGACCCGATCAGGGAGTACTGGGAAAAAATCAAGTCCGGGGAAGAAATCGTATCACGCAAAATTGAAAAGACCTACTGGAAACTCGTCCATGATTTAGACCATCCGGACGCGTTTTTTTATAGCAGTAAAAGAGCGAACCACATTATTGAGTTTGCGGAGAATTACTGCAGGCACAGCAAAGGAAAATGCGGTGGGAAAAGAGTTGTCCTGGAATTATGGGAAAAGGCGTTGCTTGCCGCGGTGTTTGGCTTTGTAGACATTACGGGGAACCGCAAATACCAGAAAGCAATCCTCATCGTAGGGAAGAAAAACGGCAAATCTCTTCTGGCATCAATCGTCGGCCTTTATATGCAATTGGCGGATGGAGAGCCGGGGCCAGAAGTTTATGCTGTAGCGACGAAGAAAGACCAGGCAAAGATCATTTGGCTGGAAGCGAAAAGGATGGTAAAAAAATCGCCGTCTTTGTCAAAGCGAATCCGTCCGCTTGTGGCAGAAATGGATTCAGACTTTAACGATGGCGTCTTTAAACCTCTGGCGTCGGACAGTGACACCTTGGATGGGTTAAATGTGCAGTGTGCGCTCATGGATGAGGTACACCAGTGGAAATCCGGGAAGGCGCTGTATGATATTATCGCGGACGGTATCACAGCTAGAGAACAGCCATTGATTTTTATCACGTCCACTGCCGGGACGGTCAGGGAAGATATTTACGATCAGACCTATGACGAGGCAAAGCGCGTCATTGACGGATATTTTGATTCAAACGGTTATAAAGACGACCGTCTGATTGCTTTTATTTATGAGCTGGACAGCCGAAAAGAATGGACAGAGGAAAGTTGCTGGAAAAAGGCAAATCCGGGCCTTGGCACGATCAAGAATTTCAAAACCCTGAAAGAGAAAGTAGACAGGGCGAAGCAGAATCCGCTCATGGTGAAAAACTTGGTATGTAAGGAATTCAACATTCCAGAAACCACCTCGGAGGCTTGGCTGACGGCAGAGCAGGTGATCAATCCGGCCAGATTCGATGTGTCAGAACTAAAGCCGCGGTATGGTATTGGCGGCACAGATCTGTCAAGTACGACCGATCTTACCGCTGCGAAGGTGTTGTTCCGCATCCCGAATGATGAACACATTTATGTGCTCCAGATGTACTGGATACCGGAAGATTTGGTAGACCGACATGTCAGGGAAGATCATATCCCTTATGATATCTGGATTGAACAAGGGTACGTGAGGACATGCAAGGGGAATAAAATCTCTTACAAGGATGTAACAGCATGGTTCCAGGAGGTACAGAACAACTATGATATTTACCTGTATAAGGTCGGCTATGATGGCTGGTCGGCGCAATACTGGGTGGAGGAGATGGAAGGGGTCTTCGGAAAGAATGTCATGGAAAAAGTAATTCAGGGAAAGAAAACGCTGTCCGCTCCGATGAAAGCCATGGGAGCGGATCTGGAGGCAAAGATGATCGTCTACAATGATAACCCGGTGGATAAGTGGTGCTTATTCAATACCGCGATTGACGTGGATAAAAACGATAATATACAGCCGGTAAAAACCAGCGTCCCAACAAGGAGGATAGATGGGACGGCGGCGCTGCTGGATGCATATGTGGCATATCAAGCCAATCTAAATGATTATTTGAGCATTATTTGAGAGGTGAACTATATGAACATACCAAGATTATTTAACAGGGGAACGCGGAGCAGGGAACCCACGCAATTGCCAACGGAGAGCAGCGCATTCAAGATGGTGACTACCTGGGGCAATTATTTTTACACCTGGGACGGAAAACTGTACCAGTCGGATATTGTCCGGGCCTGTATCCGTCCGTATGCGCAGGCCGTTGGCAAAATGGTGGCAAAGCACATCCGGGATGATCCGAAAAACGGGCTACAGATCAACCCGCGGGTAAATATTGCAATGCTGCTGAAATACCCTAATCCCAACATGACTGCACAGCAGTTTCAGGAGAAGATGGCAACGCAGTTGCTTTTGACCAATAACGCATTTGCATTGGTCGTTCGCGACCAGAGCGGACAGCCGTGCGGTCTTTACCCGATTCCTTGCGTAAGCGCGGAAGCATTGCACGACAAGCAGCAGAGCCTGATCCTAAAATTTACATACCGGAACGGAACAACGAATGCGTTCTACTATTCCGATATTCTACATTTAAGGCGGGATTTCAATGAAGATGACGTGTTTGGAAGTAATCCGGGTCCGGCGCTTGCGCAGCTGATGGAATGCGTTGGAGTGATCGATCAGGGAATTGTAAAGGCGATAAAGAACAGCGGGGTTGTGAGATGGCTGCTTAAGTTTACCCAGTCTATACGGCCGGAGGATGTTAAGAAACAGACCAAGGAGTTTGTAGATAACTATCTGTCCTATGAGTCGGAATCTTTCGGGGCAGCAGGCGTTGATGCCAAAGTAGACGCGAAACAAATTGAGCCAAAGGACTATGTGCCGAACGCGGCCATCACGGATAGGATCACAAACAGAATTTATTCGTTTTTCAACACGAACGAAAAAATCGTGCAGTCTCGATACGATGAGAACGAGTGGAACGCATATTATGAGTCCCAGATCGAACCTCTGGCGATCCAGTTTGGTGAAGCACTGACCTATCGCCTGTTTACGCGGAAAGAGATCGGCTTCGGAAACAAAATCGTTTACGAGGCCAGCAATCTGCAGTGCGCGTCCATGAGCACAAAACTTAATCTTGTACAGTTCCTTGACCGGGGTATCATGAACGCTAATGAGATCAGGGCTGTGCTGAACTTGCCGCCGATCCCGGGCGGCAATGAATATGTGCGGCGACTGGATACCGTACCGATTGAAGAGAACCCCAAAAACAGAAGAACATTGCCTATGACGGGAGGTGATACAGATGGCAAGACATAAGATCAACATTAGAGGCAGCATTATCCCGAATGATTATAAATGGTTCTATGATTGGCTCGAGGAGGACAGCACATGTCCCAGGGACGTTCAAACGATTCTCGATGGAGTAATTCCCGGAGATGATATTGACGTGTATATTAATTCACCAGGGGGCGTCATTGACGTTGGCTCGGAGATCTATGCGCTGATTAGAAGCATTGCCGCGCAGTGCAATGTGGAGATCCACATCATGGGCGAGGCGTGTTCTGCCGCTTCTGTGATTGCTTGTGCCGCCCACTCAGATATGGCTCCCACCGCCTTGATGATGGTACATTGTGTTTCGTCCGGCGTACAGGGAAATCACAGCGATATGGAGCACATGGCGGAGGTGCTGCGGACGGCTGACCGGGCAATGTGCACAGCTTACATGAGTAAGGCCGGAATGACAGAAGAAGAGGCTCTGGAAATGATGGAACATGAGACATGGCTGACTGCGGTGCAGGCGAAAGAGAAGGGGCTTGTGGATGAGGTCATGTTTGAGGAGGTGGAGTCGCTTCCCATGACTGCGTCTGCTGGGCTATTTAAGCTTCCAACGGCAGAGCAGATGGAAAGGGTAAGAGCCATGATGGAACAATCAAACATCACACAGTCCGAGGAGACAACGGCTCCCGGTTACGAGGATGCAATTCGGAGAAATCGGGAAATCAACCAGCTGAGATTATCAGTTGGACGCAACTTAATGAAGTAAATAACACCGACAGGGATAAATGAAGCCCTGCCGCCAACCTAGAAAAGTTATAGGAGGAAACTAAGATGAAGTATAACGAGTATCTTGAACAGAGACAGGCATTCATGAATGAGCTCCAGACGCTGATTGACAGCGGAGCATCCGACGAGGAATACAACGCGAAAAAAGCAGAGGTGGAGGCACTGGATGAAAAGTGGGAAGCTATCTGCCAGAGACAGGCGGATCTGAATGCACTGTCTGACAATCAGAAAACCGTAGATGTACAGGCAATAAGGGGCGTGGACATCAAAGACGGGAAAGTAACTGCACAGGTAAGCTTTGCGCCCGTGAATGCTATGACCGATGATGCGGCTAGCCTGTTTCAGTCAGATTCGTACAAAATCGCATGGGCGAAGTCCATGATGGGGCAACAGCTGACCGCCGATGAACGCGCATTGGTTGAAAAGGTAAATGCATATACGCACACCACCGAAAATACTGGCATCGTCATTCCGGAAACGGTAGCATCCGGTATCTGGGACATGATCGAGGAGATGTACCCGCTGTGGGCAGATGTTCAGAAAACCTATGTGAAAGGCAACTATACCATGCCAATCAGCAATACTAGCACGGATGCGGCGTGGTATGACGAAGGAACGGCAACCGCAGACGGCACCGAGACATTCAGAGAATTGGCATTGACTGGATGCGAACTGTCCAGAGCCATCACAGTCAGCTGGAAACTGAGGGAAATGTCCATTAGCGACTTTATCCCGTTCATTCAGCGGAAACTCGCTCAGAAGATGGGAGCGGCATTAGGATACGGCGCATCTCACGGAAAGGGCAAACCCAACGCGGGTGATACCTTCAAGCCGGAACCGCTCGGTATCATCACCGCCCTGGAAGCAGAAACCAACACTCCACATGTGGTAAATTATACCGCAGGAGCGCTGACATACGCAAACCTGACCACCTTACGCTCAAAGGTCACGGTTGGTACAAACAACCTTGCATTCTACGCAAAGGCTGAGACGATCTGGACAGAGCTGGCGAATGTGAAGGATACGACCGGAAGACCGATCATGGTTGCTGACCCGACCAACGGAGGCGTAAACCGCATCTTTGGCATTCCGGTAAAAGAAGATGACTCTCTCGCGGCTGGAGAAGTACTGCTTTCCGCGCCGGGCATCGGTTATCTTGCAAATGTCAATAAAGACATGAGCGTCCTCTCCGAAGAGCATGTGAAGACGCGCACGGTTGACTATTGCTCTTATGCGATTGTTGACGGTGGAGTCATTACCACCAAGGCTCACGCTCTGCTGAAACGGGGAAACTGATCACCAGCAGCGAAGCGGACACCGACTCAGATGGGAAGCTGTCTGAGTCGGAATTAAACGCCCTGACCGTTGCCCAGATCAAGGCGATCGCTGCTGAAAAGGGCTATGAAATCACTGCGACCAAGAAAGCGGATATCATCACAGAATTTTTAGCGGCGCAGGGAGAGTAAGGTGGTGATGGCCAGATGAATATACCAACAGACGTGTCGGATGACTTGATCGAAGAACTGTGTGGCAATATCCGCGTCAAACTTACGGAAAAATCAGAAGCTGAGATCAAGGGCCTGGTGTTGGCTGCCTACCACGACATGAGTATCCGTGGAGTGCGCGTCATAAGTGAGAACGACTCGCTTACCGTTCAGGCCGTGCGGCTATACTGTAAAGCCCATTACGGTTATGACAAAGATACAGAACGCTTCGACGAAGCGTATCGGTCTTTGGCAGATTCTATGGCGTTGTCAAAAGAATACGGCAAAGGCGGTGAAGAGGATGGCGCTTGACGAAGAAGTAACATTGATTACCGTGAAAAACGTGAAAAATCAGAACGGCTTCGCTGAACAGCAGGAGACCAAACTGACCGTAGACTGCCGGGAAAAATCAGCAACACGCACGGAATTCTATGAAGCCTTACGGTCCAACATCACTATCAGCCTTGTCCTGGAGGTGCGGATAGAGGACTTTGAATTAACCGGCTACGTCACACCAAACAGGAAGAAAGCTTATGCAACGAAAGCGGAGTATGACGGGGCGGTATATGATATCGTCCGCGCGTACAAAAGCGATAAGTCCATGGTGGAATTGATCTGCAGTTGAGGAGGCGGGAAGTTGAATATCAATCAAAAGATATTAAATGCGTTGACAGAGATGATTGGTGGCGATATTTGGGCGCTGTCCAAGCCTCCAGAGGAGGATCCGGATGAGTTCATTGTCTATAATCCGGAGAATGAATATCTAGATTACGGAGATGACCAGGATCAGGAAGCAGAACTCAGCTATCAGGTGCACTGGTACAAGAAAGGTATTGCGGATTACGATGTGAAGCGCCGGAGTATCCGTAATGTACTCAGGGAAGCAGGCTTTCTCATTGAACCAGGCGGCGGGGTGGTCTACGAGAAGGATACATCCGGTAATGTCGGCTGGACACATGTTACGATTGTGATCCGGGCAGAGGAGGGGTGACGATGGCGAGAATGGGGGCGCACGGTCTTGATGCGCTGATTGAGAAGTTGGAAAAGCTAAGTGATAAGTCGCGAGTGGATGAAATCGCGAAAAAAGCGGTGAATGCGGCAACGCCGACCGCCGTTAACGCGGTCAAGTCCGCTGTCGGTGCGTCGGAGTACGGACCGCGCGCGACCGGATCTGTCTCTAAATCAATTCAGGGCACCAGCGCAAAGATTAATCAATTTGGCGTTTTTTCAGTTGCGAAGCCGACGGGGCGCGATGCTAAAGGGCGCGCTAACGCTTATAAAGCGACAATTCTTGAGAATGGAAATTCTAAAATTGCCGCTCGTCCATGGCGCGCAAAGGCGGTATCTGCCGCCGAAGGATCGTGCGTCAAAATCATGGAACAGGTAATCAAGTCCGAGATGGGCTGTGATTCATAATCAACCGGCAGGACATGAAGTTGAGCCCTGCCGCTAACCTACAACAGTTATAGGAGGTAATAAAAAATGGCAAAAAAAGGAATTAGATATGCAGTATTTGGGAACTATACCGAGACCAAAAATCAGTCAACTGGAGAAGTTACTGTTTCTTACACAGGAGGAAAGTACCTGGCTCCGGTGGCGGCTTTTAACGGCACGCCGAACAACTCTAATCAGAAAGACTACGGGGATGACCGATGCGTTGAGATAGCAAACGAGACCACCGGTGCATCACTTTCGGTGGAGTTGACTAATGACGACTTGGAAATCTTCGCAATGCTACTGGGGCATACGCTGACACAGGGGGAATTGGTGTACAGCACGGATGACGAGGCGCCCTATGTTGGTGTTGGAGCTATCGGAAAATCTGGCTCCAAGTGGAGAGCTAAATTCTACAAGAAAGTGCTTTTCGCAGAACCGAACGATGAGAATGCTACAAAGCAGGAGAACACCAGCTTCGGGCACATTACTCTTGAGGGCGATGCGGTCCCGCTTGATGACGGGACCTGGAAGCAGGAGAAGGAGTTTGATACTCTGGCCGAAGCAAAAACGTACCTGAACGGATTGGTAGGAATCCAGTGATAAGGCATGAGGAGTTGATCTGAATGAGCGACATGCAGCCAGGGAAGGGCGTAGCGGTCAGCATCGGTGGATTTGAGTGGCACCTACTGTTTACGTGGGCGGCAGTTGATAAGGTACAGGATCTCTTTCAGCTGCCGCTTTCGGCAGTGATGAAGCAACTTAGTGATCCGATGGAGACGTTTAAGGTTGCGGGAAAAATTCTCGCGGTCTTGATTGAGGAAGATATGCGCAGGAGCGGCAGCGGTGTCAAGCCGCCCACTGCAAAGCAGTTAATGGACGTTATCGACATCTCGCAAACACAGAATGTACTTGGAGCGATCATTCAGGCATATCATTCTAATATGCCTGAGGTTGACGAAGATGAGGATGACGAGGAAGAAGAACAGGGAACAGAAGTCCTGAACATTCCACGTCTACTGTTAATTGGAACGACAGAGTTGAAGCTGACGGAAGATCAGTTCTGGGATGTGACGCCGAGAAAATTTTTTCGGCTGGTAGAAGAATACCAAATCATGAAGGGTATGAAGAAACCCGAGCAAGGAATTGACGATTTACCATAAGGGGCTGCATAGCGCAGCTCCCTTTTTGAATGCAAGAAATCCAACCGAATAGGGCTGCTCCCGAAAAAGCGGAAAGTAGTGGCCGAAAAGGGGCAGCAGTATTTCATCGACAAATTGACATAATAATTTACAAATCCTAGCTATGTTGTTATTGCATTATTTTGGTAATATGGTAAAATGATGGCATAATACATATGAAGGAGGAAATGAATTATCATGTTTGTGTGGCTTATCATTAGCATTGTTTGTGGTGTAATTGCAAAAAATATCGCTTCTAGTCGAGGTATGGAAGGCGGCTTTTGGTGGGGCTTTCTGCTCTGGATTATCGGAATAATTGTAGTTGCAGTACGCCCTAAAGATTAAAGCGCTACCATACTTTCTAAAAGCAAATACATATAAATGAAAAAGTTTGAGGGCGATTCAATTCGTCCTCATTCTTCTTTGAAGAGTAAATAAGAAACAGTTAAGCGTCTACATTACGTAGGCGCTTTTTGAATGGAGAAAAATATGGCGAACAAGATCGGTATTGTCCTCGCATTGGACGGGGAACAAAAATTTACGCAAGGAATGAAAAATGCACAGCAAAGTGCAAAGCTGCTGGATGGATCCCTGAAAGAACTGGAAGCAGAATATAAGGGCAATGCCAATTCTTTGGAGACTTTGTCTCAAAAGCAAGAAGTGCTAAAGCAGAGACAGGACGCTTATCAGCGCGTTCTCACTGCCGCAAAAACCGGACAGGCGAATGCAAAGAAAGCATATATAGAGCAGGCAGAAGCCGTAGAACGACTGCAGAAAGAGTATGACAAAGCCAAGGACGCACTGTCAAAAATGGACAAGGCGGCTGATGCAGATGCATTTGACAAGCAGGAGAAAGAGGTGCAAAAGCTATCAACTGCGCTGGACAAGCAGACTGCCAACTACTTGAAAGCAGAGAATCGCTTGACTTCATGGGACAATAAAGTTGACAAGGCAAAAACCTCCATCAATAAGAACAGTGATGCCCTGCAGAAGAATGAGAAGTACATGAATGAGGCGGCTAATTCCGCTGATAAATGCGCAACCTCAATCGATAAGATGGGGAAAGAAGCTAGTGAGGCCGCTTCTGAAACAGGCAAGATGGGGGACGGGCTTAAGACAGCCCTCGCGGTTGCTAGCGGTAACATTGCCGCCCAGGCTGTCACAAAGCTCAAGGATGCAGCAGTTGACGCAGCAAAATATGTAATAGGAGTAGGATCTGATTTTGAAGCGTCTGTGTCAAAAGTCAAGGGTCTTTCTGGCGCGTCCATTGCCGACCTGGAGCAGATGAAAACGAAAGCAAAAGAGCTTGGTGCCAGTACATCGTTTTCTGCAAAACAAGTATCAGACGGATTTTCCTACATGGCCCTTGCCGGATGGAAGACAGGACAAATGCTCAGCAGTATAGACGGCATCGTAAATCTTGCCGCGTCTTCCGAAATGGATTTGGCCGAAGCCTCCGATATGGTAACGGACTACCTAACCGCATTTGGGCTGTCTGCGGATTATGCGGGGAAAATGGCAGACGAATTAGCATACGCCCAGGCTAACAGTAATACCACCACAAAACTCTTGGGAGACGCCTATGGAAACTGTGCCGCCGACATGCACGCAGCCGGGCAGACGATGGAAACGACCACCGCCATCCTGGAGGCCATGGCAAACCAGGGAACCAAGGGAGCAGAAGCCGGAACAGCCTTGTCCGCAATGATGCGTGATATCTCCCAAAAGATGAAGGACGGAAAGATCCAGATCGGAGATACCGCTGTAGCAGTTCAGGACAGCGAAGGAAACTTTCGAGATCTGACGGATGTCCTGAAAGATGTAGAAAAAGCTACAAACGGCATGGGTACTGCCGAAAAGAGAGTAGCCCTCCAGAAGACATTTACGGCGCGATCCATGAAAGCGGTCAATGAGGTGTTGACCGAAGGCGTGGATAAAGTAGAACAGTACGAAAATGCTCTTAGAAATTCCGACGGAGCAGCCGCTAAAATGGCCGATACCATGCAGGACAACCTACAGGGAGCGGTGACGAAATTTAAGTCCGCCACAGAAGGACTTGGAATAGCGGCCTACGATCTGGTGAAGGGGCCGTTGACCGGAGCCGTGGATCTGGCTACGGGTGCGGTTAGTGGGCTGACCAGTCTTATATCTGGAGCACCCAAGACTGAGATGGAGCAATTTGCCGATTCTGTAGTGGCAGCTAACGATAAGATGAAGTCCGCAATGGAAGGTCGAGAGCAGACCATCGAGAACGCAGCGTCAGAGGCGTTCAAGCTACAAGTTCTTGGTGACCAGCTGATCACCTTAAACGGAATAGAAGAGAAGTCTCTGGGGCAGCGGCAACAGATGAAGACCATAGTCGAACAACTTGGCCAGTATATTCCGGAAATAGCGGATGCGTATAATGCCGAGACGGGGGCTTTGGAGTTGACAAACGGGCAAATCCGGGATTATATCGACAATTCCAAAGAAAAAATGGCGACCCAAGCTGCGGAAGCGGCAATGCAGGAAATGGTCAACGCTCAGGTGGAAGCCGGAATTAAACTGGAAGAAGCCAAGGGCAATCTGGAAAAAGAAGAAAAGCGGCTCCAGTTCCTTGAGGAATTACAGCGATCGTATAATGCGCTTGCAGAGGAGATCAGAGTTGTAGACGAGAACATAGATGACGCAGGAACGGTCAGCTATCAGATGCAGCTTTGGAACGATGCATTGAATGCCGGCCTTGTCAGCATCGAAGAATACAACGAGGGACTTGAGTATCTTGGAAGGAACGGCCTGTCCATTCTTGAAGGAAACAACTTTCGCTCAGGTGTTGATGATCTGATCAAAGCGGGTAATGATTATCGGGAAGAACTGCAAAAAGATGTAGATGAGACGCAGACCACTTATGATGCAATAGAACAAGAAGTTAACCAGCGCGGAGAAACGATACAAAAAATCGTTGACGATATAGTCGGTGTGCGTAAGTCCGCTACGGGAAAGAACTGGTTTGCGAGCGCTTCAGAAGAAATCGTCCAGCTATCGAGAGTGGCGAAAGATGCGGCAAAAGGAATGGCAGGAGCGGTAGAAGAAGCAGCTGATGATATTACAGATACCGTAGAGGATGCCGGAGATGATATCGCAAAAAAAATAGAGTGGACGGCAGACCAGCAAGCCGAAGCGGTAAAAAATGCTGCTGAAAACTCCAAGACAGCGATTGCCGATGCATGGCAGGCCATGAAAGATACAGCATCGGGGACGTTGAAATTTTCCATATCAAGCGAATTTGACGGCGGAGATGACCTGACGACAGAAAAAATGAACGCAAATCTCGATTCTCAAATAAGAGGATATGAGAAGTACGCGGAAAACCTTGCGAAGATGCGAGAGTATGTCGCACAGGGCATTATATCACCGGAGTTTTTCGCCAATCTTGAGCAGCAGGGAACGGCTGCGGCAAACGAGATTGACCACATGGTGTGGACGGTTGAGAATCAGGGGGAATACGGAGCAGAGCAGGTCAAAGGCATATCCGACAAGTGGACGGAAGCCCTCGATATGCAAGATCAGATATCCTCAATAATCGCCGGTGACCAGGCAGCCCTAACGGATGCTCTGAGATCCCTTGGCTCTACCGATGCCGAATTTGACGCTCTCAAAGACGCGGTATCCTCCGGTCTGGACGGCGCAGATAAAGAGATGCAGAGCAAGATCCAGGGACTTGTAGATACTGCACAGCAGATGGGAGCGAAAATCCCGGATGGCTTAACAGAAGCGATCAGTAACAGCGATATTTCGGCGGATCAGATCGA
>JBGUNJ010000166.1:0-5151 GCA_045117315.1 Lachnospiraceae bacterium
CGCCCCGCGGCAGTCGCGTTCCGCGCCTTTGCGTTGCTTTGTGCTCATGTGTGGGCGCTCGCAAATGTCCGCAAGACCGGATATGCGAGCATATCCGTCTTTGCGGCCGCTTGCTCGCTGTTTATTCATATTTTTCTCCATTCCGGAGCGCCTTTTGCAGGAAGACAAGGCGCTCAATTAAGACCTGGTTTTCAAAACATGCCGCTTTTCTCGAGGCTTCAGGGAATCTTTTTGCAAAGTGAAACCTGCAAAAGATCATGCCTCCTGGAAGGTGGCATTTTTCACGTCACGCACGATCTTTCCATACTCAAGAGTAATGGTGCGCTGTGCCACTTCGCCGACTTCGGGGTCGTGGGTGACGACGATCAGGGTCGTCCCTTCCTTGTGGAGCTGTTTGAAAATATCCAGGACGATGTTCTCATTGGCCTCGTCCAGGTTGCCGGTAGGCTCATCGGCCAGGACGATCTGGGGATAATTGATCAGGGCGCGGGCGATGCAGACACGCTGCTGCTCACCGCCGGAAAGCTGGCTGGGCAGGTGGTGGGCGCGCTCGCGCAGGCCGACCCGGTCCAGAGCCTCAAGGGCTTCTTTTTCATCCGGAATGCTGTGATAGTACTGTGACACCATGACATTCTCTACTGCTGTCAGATAATTGACCAGATGGAACTGCTGGAAGATCAGGCCGATCTTATCGCGCCGGATGGCGGTCAGTTTTTTCTGTGACTCTTTGGCTATGTCCCTGCCGTCCAGGATCACCTGTCCGCTGGTGGCCTTATCCATGCAGCCGATAATATTCATCAGGGTGCTCTTGCCGGAGCCCGAAGGGCCCATGATGGCGACCCATTCGCCCTCCTCGACACTCAGACTGACATTGTCCAGCGCGTGCAGATCTCCGTATATTTTGGAAACATTTTTAATCTCAAGTACGCTCATGTTCTGTTTACTCCTCAAAAATAATGGATGACCGGCCTTTTCATAACAATACAAGCCTCTTGTAACAGGCGGGACTGTACTGTGATTTTTCAGCCCTGTTTTTTCATCATTCTCCCTTCAGCACGATAGCGGGATCGACCTCTGTCGCATTCCGGACCGGCATGAGGCAGGCGAGACCTGTCACAAGGATGGAAGTGATGACAGTGACCGGAAGCAGCCAGAACTGGAAGGTGATGGAACTGGAAAAGACGTTGCGGCTCACATACTGGGCAAAGGCAAAGCCCAGGAAGACACCGATCAGACCGCCGAATCCGCCCAGAAGCAGCCCTTCACCCATAAATTCGCCGATGATCTCCCTGTCCGTCGCGCCCAGCGCCTTGCGCAGGCCGATCTCTTTTCGTCTCTCTGTCACGACAGCGGTCATGGTGGTCGCAACACAGATCATTGTGAGCACCAGGACAACGGATGTGACCAGAAGGACCAGAGCCTGGAGCTTGGTCAGGACCTGACTCTCGGACTCCGTCACACGCTTGACCAGCCTGGGGGTCACTTCAGGCACCGCAGCGGGGATGGACTGTGTATAGGCTTCCAGTTCATCGCGCTCGGCAGAAACACTGAGCTCAACCACATCGATTCTGCCCGCGCTGCCGGTCAGTGCTTCCAGATCGTCGGTTGAAATATAAATATATTCCTCCTCGGATCCGCCGGTCTCCAGAATACCGGTAACCGTCATTTTCGCAGTCGGAGCCACTGTCTCGCCGCTTTCGAGCACTTCATCCTTTTCGGTGGAATAGACCATGTTGAAAGTATCGCCGGTCTTGAGGTTCAGATGCGCCGCCTCCTTTTTGCCGACGAGGGCTTCATTGGGAGCGGCAGGCCACTCGCCGTCAACCAGCCAGTAGGGACTCGTCGCTTTGGCACCTTCCATGTCGGTGCCTGCAACTGCTATAGGCTGTTCGTGGATCTGCACCATCTCATAGCGGAAAGGCGCGGCCCCGATCAGCTGACCGGCTTTAATATGGCTCTTTGCCTCCTCCACATTTTCCGCGTTGAGCTGGACATCATTGGAAGAAGCCAGGAAAATCATGTTTGCGCCGTAATTCCGGAATTCATTTCCCATCTGGCGCGGGACATCATAGTAGATCGTCACAAGACCCGACAGGATCGTTCCTCCCACAGCTATAGCCAGAAGGGCAACCAGCATACGGGAGCGGCGCCTGATCAGGGACGATGTGATCATTTTGATAAAGAAACTTCGCTTGGACATTTTTGTTTACCTTCCGTGAAGAACCTCGGTGGGACGCAGCCTAAGCAGCATGCGGATCGCGGGAATAGAACCGAGGAGAGTTACAGCCAGAACCAGTGCGATTACAATCGGAATAACCATGGGCTTCATATCGATCGAGGAGCCGAACACAGTCTGTCCGATGATCTGGGCAAAGCCGAATCCTGCAAAATATCCGATCACGGCACCGATCACGCCGGTGATCATGACCTCTGACAGGATCAGGGCGGAAATGCGGCCGTCCGTAGCGCCGACTGCCTTGAGCAGGCCGATCTCCTGGCTTCTCTCCATGACACTTGCAGTGACCAGGTTGGTGATGCCCAATGCTGATCCGAGCAGGGACAGGAGGGTAATGAGGACCATCAGAAGTTCTGTCTTCTCCATTATTGCGCCTTCAGAATCCGCAACCTGGCGGACCGGATTGGCGACTGAATCCGTGATGACTTCCTGGATCTGGAAGCAGATGGAACTGACGTAAGCTGTGCAGTACCAGGTCTCATACTGGGAAATCGACAGGGATTCCGGTCCCTCTTTGGCTGCCTTGCGGGCAAGGTCATTGTCGGGAGTAGTCAGCGCGCTGACCTCGATACTGGTGAGCTTTCCGTCTGTGCCTGAAAGTGCCTGAACCGTATCCAGAGGCGCGAAGATCTGATTGTCCTCGTCGCCGCCGGCATTGAAAATACCGGTCACGGTCAGATCTTTTTGTCCTGCAGCTGTTTTTACATGTATTTTGTCACCCGCGGAAAAGCCCTCGTTCTGCGCCAGAACTTCTCCGACCATGCAGACGTCCGCGCTTTTCTGCGCCTGCTCATCGAGCCATTCTCCGCTCGTGATCGTCCACCAGGACCGCAGATTCTGTATGCCGGTATCAAGCGTCTCTCCGGTAGGAAGCTCCATATGATGGTTGAACCATGTGCCGACTATCTTCGCCTCGCTTCCGGACGGGAGCGATACCTGCGTGTCGATAAAAGGCGTGAAGTCCACGATATTGAAGGCCCAGAAGATGGTCTTGATCTTGCCGAGCTCGTCCTCCCGCAGATAGGATCCCTGGTCCGTCTCTGATCCCTCCATCTCATAGAGATCATCCAGGACGGATCTGGATTTGGGGACGACGGTGATATTTGCGCCGTATGCCTTGAGCTCCTGATTGACCTTGTCGCCCACGTCCATCATGACATTGAGCATGGCTGTTGCCAGCGAAGCGCCCAGGGCGATCGTCAGGGCAATCATCAGCATCTTCATTTTCTGACGTGCAAAAGCACCCCGAATCATTCGAAAAAACATATTGTTTCCTTCTTTCCGACCATGCCGCTCGACAGAGCGGCAACACGAGGAGAAATACACGAAGGTGTTTTCTCCGATGGGATCAGAGGAGGTTTGTGCGCCGGCACAAACCTCCGGAGTGAAAAATATCGTATCGACGATATTTTTCACTCTTGTGTTATATCTTTGCAGCTTATTGACGCGGATTCTTATTTAAAATCCGATTTAT
Source organism: Lachnospiraceae bacterium (assembly GCA_045117315.1). GTDB lineage: Bacteria > Bacillota > Clostridia > Lachnospirales > Lachnospiraceae > CAG-791. The sequence continues at coordinate 3,711 of JBGUNJ010000166.1, forward strand.
GCTCGATCAGTGTGGAGAAGGGAATGATGATGTAATTGCCCTCGACACTGTAATCGATGACCTTGGGATTGCACCCGCCCTTGAACCCGATCGTGTTGATGTTCATGACGACATCACAGCGGTTGCAGATGACCTGTCCCTTTCTCTCGTAATAGCCCGTCTCTCCGCAGATATCGCAGGCGTCAAGTCCGATTCCGTAGGAGGAGGAGCCGGGTTTTTTGATGACGATCACACGTATGGTGATATTGTCGTCCGTCGTATAGGCAAACCTGTGCAGATGACCGTCCGAAACCTGATCAAAGGAGATATAGAGACTGTCATCACGCTGTTCGCATTCTTCTACCGGGGAGAGTTCCACCGGCCTGTTTGCATAGGATTTGACTGCCGTGATGGTAAGAGTGGTAATGAGCATTGCCGCCAGAAGCGCAGATGACCAGCGCCGTATACTGCGCCAGCGGGCCTTGATCTTGCGGTGCTGTGCGGGGTTTTCATAGGGCTCGTTTACATGAAAGCTGCGTACCCACAGGACGATGGGGAGGAAGACCACCGTCAGCAGGATGCCGTATGTAAACAGATTCTGATGGTTATAGGTATACTTCACGACCTGGAACAGCTGTTTGCTGACAATGATCCTTTTGGACAGGAGTGTCTGCAGAATCTTGCTCGCCTGCTGGAGAGCCATGACGAAAAAGGCAAGCTTTACAAGCACTCCCGCAGGATTGATCCTGATCTTGCTGACCACCAGATACGCCGAAAAAAACAATACGATCATCAGAATGATTCCCAGAAGGACGCCGGAAAAACGGATCAGGAAACCTGTCGAAAAGAAGGTATTTCCGCTCAGCGTGATTGTATAGGGAGAAGCGAGGACATCCGGGAAGCTGTAAAGAACCTGCAGAAAAGTCAGCATTGCTGCAGGAATCGTCAGAACAAGGCCGGACTTGTCTCCCAAGAGTTTCCGGACGGATCCGATGTCCAGGATCACAAGAATAAGAAAAGCGATAATGGAAATAGAGAAGATATACAGGTTTACATTTCCTGTATTGATCATTTTTGTATTGTTTTTCAAATAGGACATCACACAGGCTGCGATAAATCCCGCCGCAGCGGCGATTATCAGAATTTTCCTTCCGATGCTTCCGGCGCGGCCGTGGATCCAGGCGAATAACATCCCGAGCAGTACGCCCGGAACAGCCAGAACTTCCGTTGTCGTGATCAGATATTTAATCATGCCAGTTTGCTCCATTTGTGCATTTTTTTTGGCTTATGCACATCTTCTGTATACATTTATCAGAACATAGTGAAAGTCAATACTGCCAGAATGGCAGTATTGACTCGCTTCACATGTAATAAAAGGAGACAGCTTCCTGTATTGTTTAAGACATTACCGGAAACTGCCTTGACATAAAAAAGATACCTCAAGTACATTTGAATAATTACT
>JBGUNJ010000167.1:0-22635 GCA_045117315.1 Lachnospiraceae bacterium
CCCGGCTGCGGTTCGGCCAAACCCGCCGATCCCGAAGAGTGGACCTGCCCTAAGTGCGGTCAGGCAGGCAACAAGGGCAAATTCTGCGCAGGCTGCGGAAAGCCCCGCGAGTGATTGCCTGCCGGCAATCAGGGGAGCGATCAGGGCTTTTCATCCCGCATGATTTGATTCCCGACTGTTTCGTTTCATGGGAACAGGCCCCGGGGCTGCCCAACGACGGCTGTGGATAACAGAGGTGTGTTCTGTATTCTCTGCGGATATTTCTCCGTGCTGCATGACTGCGGGATTCCTGTTTTTCGAACGGGAAAAATAGTGATATACTTTGCGGATTCCGCCGTGACATAAAGCTGCGGAATCCGCGTTTTCCAATTATGGAGGTTAGTATGGCGGACCAGGTTACAAACTATCAGTGCCCGGCATGCACCGGTCCACTTCATTTTGACGGGAAAATCGGAAAGCTGAAATGTGATTATTGCGGCAGCACGTTTACGGTCCAGGAGATAGAAAAACTCTATAAGGCCAAAAACGAATCCGCCGCAGCGGCCAAAGAGAAGGCTGACAAAAAAGCAGAGAAGGAAGCTGCTGAAGCGGCTGCTCTGGAACAGGAAATGCAGGCGGCCCAGAACGCTCCGGAGTCCGGAGCGGCTGCCGCTTTTTCCGGGATTCCGTCTCAGGGATCTGCCGGATCTGCCGGTTCTCATGCAGCGCAGGCTGCCCAATCTGCCGGCTCTTCAGGGGTTCACGCAGGCGGACCTGCCGGAGCTCATGGCTCTTCGGGATCTTCCGCCGCTGCATCTGCCGGAGCTCATGGCTCTTCGGGGCATCCCGCCGCCGGACAGACACACACTGCAGCCTCCCCGGCGTCTTCCGCGGGGGATAATTCCGGCTGGGGCAAAGACGCCGCCAAGATGCGAGCCTACAACTGCACCTCCTGCGGCGCCGAGCTGATCTGTGATGAAACGACCGCGGCGACCAGCTGTCCCTACTGCGGCAACAACACGATTATACCCGGTACGTTTGCCGGGACACAGCGCCCTGACTGGGTCATTCCCTTCAAGAGTGACAAGAAGGACGCTGTCAATGCGCTTAAGACTTATTACAAAGGTAAAGTCCTGCTTCCCGGAACCTTCAGCAACAACAATCATCTGGAGGAGATCAAGGGTGTCTACGTCCCCTTCTGGCTCTACAGCGGAGATGTGGAGGCACAGGGAAGATATGAGGCGAAGAAAGACCAGGTCTTCCGCCAGGGCGAATATCAGATTACCCGTTCCGAGCACTATGCGGTCGAGCGCGAGGGCACGATCAGCTTTTCCCGCATACCGGTGGATGCGTCCACCAAAATGCCCGATGACCTCATGGACAGCATCGAACCCTTTGACTACAGGACGATCACGGAGTTCTCCCTGTCCTATATGCCGGGATTTCTTGCAAATAAATATGATGTCAGCCAGAAAGAATGCGGAAAACATGCGGGAGAACGCGCCCGCAGGACCGCGGAGGATGCCCTCAGAGGCACTGTACAGGGTTACACCAGCGTCGCGACATCGGCCCATAAAGAAACGATCTGCAACGAAAAAACAGAGTACGCTGTGCTCCCTGTCTGGTTGCTCAGCACCAAATGGGAGGGACAGAATTTCCTCTTCGCCATGAATGGGCAGACAGGAAAAATGATCGGCAATCTCCCGATCGCCAAGGGCAAGCAGATGCTCATCTCCATCCTTGTCTTTATACTCTCCATGCTGGTCTTCGGATCATTTATGATCGCCGGAGAAGATGTGGATTCCACATCCTACCTGATCACGGCGGTTTTTGCGATCGTCATGACGGCCATTGTCAACATGGTACTGGTCTCACAGATGAAACCGGTTGCCCGGGAGAGCCACGCGGCAGCCTACGTCGTACACGGAGGCATTAAGCTCAGCCACCACAGCGACCAATACCTGAGGACGACAGAGTCCAGGGTGAGGATCCAGAACAGCCAGCGCCCGGGAGGCGGAATGGAACACGGCGGCCCCCCGCTCTGAACCTGACTGCATGAAGATCGTTTTTGAGAGTATTACACTGAGAATAAATCATAATAGGAGTACACGCCCTTTCGAGGGCGTGTACTGTAACAACAGACAGGACCCTGCTGCGGCTGTATACTGCGGCAGGGTTTTAAAATACAGTTAAAAGATATACAATAGGATACAGTATCCGCTAATGTGACCGGGAACGCCAGGGCGCGGAGCAATGCGTAGTTTATTCATATATGTTTGTGAAGATAAGGTCATGGGCACAAGTATGAAGAGAGAAAACACAGGGAGACAGAGAGCAGTCATCGGCGCAGGCGCGCTGACTGTGTTCCTGCTCTGCCTTCTCCTTTTTTTCTACATAAAATATGACAGAAGCAGGACGCTGCGCGCGGCCCTGCAGGATTTGAGCGGAGACCCGCTTTTATTCAGTGAAGAGAGCGGTTTTTTCAGGGAGGGGTTTACCCTGTACCTGGGCAGAAATCCCGATATTCCCGAAGATGTTGAGATCAGATATACCCTGAACGGAGACGAACCGACCGCGGACAGTTTCTTGTATGAGGACGGGATCGACCTGAAAAAGGCAGTTCTGCAGGCGAAGGAAGAGGCGGCTGCCAAAGAAGTCAGGAGGGCAGCGGTTATCCGGGAAGCTGATGCGGAAGCAAAAGCAAAGGCGGCTGAGCAGGCACGCCTGGCACAGGAACAGACCAAAGAAGAGACCAAAAAACAAGCAGAAGAAGATACCAAAGAAGAGGCCAAAGGACAAGCAGAAGAAGAGCCTAAAGAAGAAACCAAAGAAGAGACTAAAGAAGAGACTAAAGACGAAACAAAAGAAGAGACAGCTGAGAAGGCGGAGGCTTCAGGGGAGGCTGTAAGACCCACGATTGAAGATGGAAGAGAGACCTGGGAACGGGCGAAATGGACCGTTGCGGCAGATTCAGGTCTGCGTCCGGAGCGGGCTGAAGACGGGATCTGCGTGCTGCCGGTCCGGGCCTGTCTTATACAGGGCGAAGACAAAAGCCCGATCGTGACCAAAACGTATGTGATCGGGGAGAATGTGGATGAGCGCTATGATGTTTACGTGGCCAGTCTGGTGACAGACTCCTATAACCTCTTTGACTATGACAATGGGATTATGATTCCCGGCAGCCATTACGAGTCAGACGTCGCCGACGGTGTGCGCGAGGACCGCGCGGGCAACTTCTATCAGCGGGGTGACGAGTGGATCAAGAGCGGCCACGTGACTCTTTTCTCTCCCCGCGGAGAGGTCCTTCTGGAGGAGGAGGCGGGAATCGCCGTAGCAGGCTACAGCTCCCGGATCATCCCGACCCGCACCCTTCGCATTGAGGCTTCAAAGGCATACGGAACGTCAGATGACTATTTCCATCTGGGGATCTTTTCCGATTCGGAAAAAAAGCAGGGAGAGAACCCGGAAAACGCATCTGTAAAGGATCCGAAAGAAGAATCAGGAGAGAATCAGGAAAGCGCATCTGTAAAGAATCCGGGAAAAGGATCAGGAGAAAACCCGGAAAGCGCATCTGTAAAGGATTCGGAAAAAGGATCAGGAAAAGATTCAGAAAATACATCGAAAAAGAACCCGGAAACGGAGATTTTTCAAAAGATTAAATTCCGCACACACGGCGTCCCCGGATACCATATCCGCAGTGTGCGCAATCAGTACGCCAAGGAGCTCACGGACGAGTGCGGTTTTCCGGGACTCACCGAGAACAGGCTGGGGGTTGTTTTCCTGAACGGAGAGTTCTATACAGTCTGTGATATCACGCCCAGTACGACATCTGATTATGTCTGCAGGCTTTTCGGCCTGAACGTTCCCGACGGGATCGAAAAATACAGCAACAGCGACGTAGACGTTTATACCAGGAGCAAAATCATCAAACTTTTCACCGCGGACCTCACACAGGAAGCCAATCAGCAGGCTCTTGAGGCAAAAGTGGATATGGATAATTACCTGTTCTATTTTGCCCTCGAAGTGCTGTTCAACAATGCGGACTGGCCCTTCAATAATGTGACCGTCTGGCGATATCTGGGAGAGGAGGATCCTGATAATCCCTATACCGACGGGCGTATACGTTTCCTGATCGAGGATATGGACCAGATACTCTCCAACGGTCTGCACGGGGATCCTACCCGGTGGTCAAACGAACTGATCGATTATCTGATGAAGGAGAAGGGAAACACCTTTTACCATGTCATGCAGTGCACCAGGTACAGGGATAAGTTCCTCACCTATGTCGATGACCTGCTGCGCACATCCTTTGAACCCGAACATGCCTGTGCTGTTCTGGACAGACTCTATGCGGAGATGAAAAGGGAATACATCCTCGACTACGGAGATGCTTTCTGGAAGGAGATGGAGGACACGGCAGAGACGACTAAGCAGAATGTGCGTGAAAAAGAGAAACTCTACCGCGAGAACATCACCAAATATATGGAACTGACTGACCGCTACAGCGTCGAAATTAAGGCGGGTGAAGGAGTTTCTGTAACCTGGAACAATATGACGGTTTCTCCTGGCGGAACATGGACCAATGACTATTACTGCGGCACCTCCTTTACCGTGACAGCTCATCCGGCTGAGGGATACCGCCTTGCCGGCTGGGAGGTCAACGGAAAAGCGGTGGAAGGCGAAGGTGCGGACGGATCTTCCCTTACCATCAGCGATGCCCTGAGCGGGAAGGGACAGGACGCAGTGACCGTGCGCGTGTCAGCGCAGAAGGAAGATAAGGCAGAACAGTGACCGTGCGCGTCTCGGCTCAGAAAGAAGACCAGGCAGAACAGTGACCGTGCGCGTACCGGCACAGAAGGAAGACCGGACAGAACAGTAGATATGCAGAACAGCAAAGTAAACACAACCGCAAAGTAGACACAACAGCAAAGTAAACACAGGAATTTGACAGGACCGGCTTTATGGAGAGAATGCTCCATAGAGCCGGTTTATTGTAAGCGTAAATTGTGTGTATAGTAATGGAGACTTAGATGTACTGCACTGTGTGCAGTGATCTTTTCTGATTCAGGAAGCCGCCGGCAAAAGACTAAGAAGTAAATGCGGGTGATGCAAATATGTATGATGTAAAGACTGGCGGCTTTTTACATGGTGAGACAAAAGTGATATTCTATAAAGTAAAGCAGCAGAGTACCACATCCACAGGAGCCGCTGTACCGCATGGCTGCGGGTGAATGCCAATAGAAAACCGGCATAGAATGAGTGAATACACAAAACGTCTATAAAGCGGAGCAGCAGAGTACCACATCCATAGGAGCCAGTGCACCGCATGGTTGTGGGTGAATGCCAAAGGAAACTTACTGGTTCCGGATGTAATCCCGGACCACTGCGAGAGAATTCTCGCTGACCGTCGTGACAAAATAACTGTCCGACCAGAAGAAAGGCTTCCAGTAATACTTCCTGAGGACAGTCTCACCGTATTCCCTTCTCGCGAACCGGGATGTCTTCGTCTTGACTATGTTGGCGAGACTCCCGGGAGCGGTAAAGGGGTCAGCTTCAAACAGGATATGGACATGGTCCGGTTCCCCGTTCAGCTCCATGATCACGAGCCCCTTCTCCCTGAAGATGTCACGGATCGTGCTGTATACGAGATCTTTTACCCCGCCGGTCAGGACAGGGTGCCGGTACTTTGTCACCAGCACCATGTGGTACTGCAGCAGGAAACAGCTGTGGCGGTTCGTGTAGTATGGGTGCCTTTCTTTTTATCGTACATGCGTTCGATTTATCCTTTACATCCATTTGTGAATATAGTATAATAATACCATATCTTATTAGGATTTGAAAGGAGCACCCATTCATGTACACGGCGGACACAACAGTACTTTCAAAGGACAGATACCCTGGTCTTTTCGGGCATCTGGAAGGCAGCGCGGAACTCTCCAAGTGCCTTTATAATGCGGCGCTGTTCCGGATCCGCCAGGTCTTTACCGGCTGGGACAAAGAGGACCGGTCGGAAAATGAGAAGGCAGTCTTTTGCGAGATCGCTGTCATGAAGGAGGTGTATCCGGACATTAAGGCAGGCAGGGTCCTGTCATACCGGGCGCTGGATGCCGTCATGCGCGCGAATAGAAATCCGGACTTTTTTGGCGGACTCCCCATGCAGACGGCCCAGCGGATCCTGAAGGAGGCAGTCAGTACCTTCAAAGGGTGGCTGTCCGCGCTGAAGGAATATAAAAAGGCACCGGGCAGGTTCACCGGGAGGCCGCGCATGCCGAAGTACCTGAAGAATGGTGTGCATACCTTTTACATTTCCAGCCAGGACGCAGTGCTTTACCCGGTGTACAGGGATATCGACACCCCGGACAGCTGCGCGGACAGGACGGAAGGGACCGCATGCAGGGGATATGCGGGGATGGAGCTCAAGTTCCCGCTGATAAGGGAGCGGCTGTACCTTCCCCATATCCACAGGGACAGCGTCCTGAAGGAGGTCCAGGTGAAGCCGTATTACGGAAAGATCCTGCTGGTCCTTGTTCTGGAGACGGAGACGGTCTCCGTTTCCGCAGACCGCCCGCATGCCGCAGGGATCGACTTGGGGACGGACAACATCGCAGCCATCGTATCGACGGACCATGCGTCCCGCATTTACAAAGGCGGTGCTGTCCTCTCCGAAAACCGGTCCTTCCACAAAAAGAGGGCGCGGGCAGTCAGCATCATGACGAAAGGGAAAAAACACAGGTCCGCGGACAGCGCCCGCCTGAGGCGGCTGTCCCTGCATCACGACGGCTTCATGAAGGACATGATGCACAAGATCTCCACGGACATCATCCGCTACTGTGTAGAGCACGGCGTGGGAACTCTGGTCATCGGCACGAACAGGGGCTGGAAGCAGGGCGCTGATATGGGAAAGGCCAATGACCAGAATTTTGTCAGCGTGCCGCATGACAGGCTCAGGAAGATGATCGGATACAAGGCTGCGAAAGAGGGGATCCTCATCGTGGAGCAGGAGGAGTCGTATACTTCAAAGGCGGATATCACCGCAATGGACCCGATGCCGGTATACGGAGAAGAGGAGGATGTGCCTGTCTTTTCCGGGAGGAGGACGGCGCGGGGGCTGTATGCCTGCAGCAGGGGATACACAGTGAACGCGGACTGCAATGCGGCAGCGAACATCCTGAGGAAGGCGGTCCCGGGCGCATGGGATGGGACGGAGGACTTCCGTTTCCTTGCGCATCCGGATACTATTGGTTTTAAAGCCCTGCAGCGCGCGCGGACCGCGTAAAGATCCGCAGAAAGTATTCCGGAGGGAGAGCTGCGAAAGATCCCGACGGATAAGGGGCTCATGGACAGTCCCGTACCCGTACGGCCGGCCGGGAACGGTCCGGAAGGGGAAACCGGCACGACGGTCAGATATCAGAAAACCGGAGGGTTTCTAAAGCCCGAAGGGGCTTTGATACCACCTCCAAAGGACGCGGTTCAGCACCGCATGGGGGTGGAGGTTCATAATAAGTGCAAATACAAAAAACCGGTCATAGAATGGGCGGATACCAAAAACGTCCATAAGAAGTGCAAATACAAAAAACCAGTCATAGAATAGGTGAATTGAAATGGCAACAGCACCGTTTACACTGTATGAATATCCTGATCAGATTACGAGTCAGGAGGACGGCTCCTTTCGATGGAGATGCGATGTCGAGAAGGAATATGAGCAGAGGACCTACAAACTGACCCTGATAATCTGCGCTGTTATTGCCGCCTTCATTCTGGCTTTCGGAGCTTTTCTCGCTGTGATGTATAATGATCTCAAATCGTTTGCAATAGTGGCAGCATGTGTCGCTGTCTTCCTGCTGATCTCCCTCCTGACCTGCTGGGTATTAAACAGGCTGCCGGGCACGATGAGGGAAATCTATCATATGACAGATGAATATATCGAAACCGGCTCCGGCAAAACCCGCGCACTCTTCAGTTATAAGAGGACAAGGAAGGTGATCGTCACCAGAAAATATGTAGAACTCAGAGGCCGCTTCGGCGGACCGCGCGTCTATGCCCCTGAAGAAGATATGTCTTTTGTGCGGGGCTACATCCTCAGCCGGGTGCCGGGGGAAGCTCAAATCAGGTATGAATAAAGCAACAGATATAAATTGCGCAGAGGGATATGAATAAATCAGCGAAGAAAAGAAACCGGCCGAAAGGCCGGCTTTTTTCTTTATCATGTAAGAACTGTGATGGAGCATTGAATTCACCGTTTGCTCACTTAATTAAAAGATGTCCTGAAAAAATGAATCAAACAGAAGAATAGAAAAATGAATCATGCAGAGGAACGAAAAATGAATGAAATTGGAGAGTGGAAAAAATAAATCAAACGATAAAACGTATGAAATGTATCGAAAAGACAGAATAAAGCAAATAGCCTCCTGCAATTGCACAATTTTTGACGCTTTTTTAGCGGAAGGCGCATGTATAATGATAGTGGCTCATAATTTTTTCTCATTTGGCGGAACGTTATATCGATGATACTCATACGTGAAAAAAGCCGTCTGGAGTCCAAAGCCAATCTCTTTATTACTTCTTTTTACGGCGGCGGTACTTTTCCGGAAAACAAACTGACAGACAACTACAGTTACATCATACATGTTTTATCCAGTGTTTCGGTATCTCCTTTTTAGATTTGCAGAATGACGGAAGGACCTGACTATGAAAGCATTACTTGAAAAAATAAGGAAAATTCTCAGAAGCCGCAGAACCAGACAAATTTTTACCAGATTTGTCAGTGGTGTTGCGGCTGTTGTTGTGTTTGTAACGACATATGCCCTGGTTCTTCCCGCCATCACATTGGAGCAGAACGCATCCTGCGGTATTCCTGAACACCAACATACGGACGCCTGTTATGAAGAGCGGCTGGTGTGCGAAACCCCGGAGGGTCAGGGACATCATCATGACGCATCCTGCTATGATAAGATCCTCATATGCGGACAGGAAGTGCATGTTCATAGTCCGGAGTGCTATCAGGAGGACAGCAGCGCGGTGGTTTCCTCAGGAAGTGCTGCGGCAGCTTCGACCGCCTTCGGTGCTGCTGCGGAGCCGGATGTCCTGTACGGAACTGACGGCAGCGAGAATGATACCGATGCCCTTGTCACAGACAGGTATGCCGCCGGAGAAGACGCCGGTGAAGAAGGAGTTGAAGAAACTGCTCAAACTGCTGAAACTGATGCGGAGAAATCCGCTGCTGAAGAATCTGCCTCCGATCAGGCCGTCGGGGAATCCGGCACTGACAATACCGCTGCCGAAGGATCGGATTCAGGGGAATCTGACGCAGAAGAAGCTGATGAAAAAAGAGATACTGTTGCCGGAGAATATGATGCAGGAGAAGCTGCCCCGGAAGAAAGCGCTCAGGACGGTTCTGATTCCGGTATTGCGGATACGGAAGGCCTGAAAGATTCAGAAGACCGGAACTCTGAAGAGAATAAAACAGCGGATACAACTGACTCGAACGAGGCAGTCAATGGCTCCGCTTCCGATACTTCAAACGCTGAGAACGAAGACGCAGTTGCTGCCGGCACGGAAGAGGCGGCAAACGAAGCGACCACAAATGTCCTCCCGGAACCTGTGGAGACCGAAAACCTTTCCGCAGGCTATGTTCCGGAACTGGACAGCATTGAACTGGATAGCGTGCTCAATAAGCACACTGATTTCTACTATTTCCATCCGGAACAGGGACAGGAGATTCCTGAGACAAGTGCGGAAGTCACGGACTGGAAAAAGGTCAAAAACGGCCTGTTCGGCAGTACAAAACTGGAATCGACCGACCTGGTCAAAATGTATTTGTCCTATACGATCCCTGCGGGAACCCTCAATGAGACCAATCAGGTCGTCAGATACAGGCTGCCGTCCAACATTCATCTGACTGATGAGCAGATCATCGCCATCAATGAGACAGAAAATGGTATGTCCGCCCTTTACGCAGACGCCGCAGACGATGCATCCAATATAGGAGAGCAGGCTCAGGATGAGAACCAGGCCGAGGATGAGAATGCCGCCGGCTATCAGAAGTACCTGGGAGCCGAAGCCATCGAGGGCATAAGAAGGCCTGACCAGAACCTGAAGGAAGGCGCGCAGGAATACATCAGCGCAATCGTCAAGGCCGAGAATGTCTTTGATGATGAGGGCATTTATGGGGAAAAAGGCGCTTTCCTTGGACAGGACCTGATCTTTATCTTCACCCCCTATTCGATCGAAAAAAACCAGATCACCTATAACGCGGACGGAGATCCCCTTTCAGCCGGCGAGAAGATCACCGGCTGGTTTGCGTGCGATTTCAACATGAGCCAGATCGGCTGGGTTGAGCAGGATACCGACCTGGACAACAGCACGGTAGAGAAGACTGCAGAAATCGTTTTTGTAGAAAAAGACAGTGAGAAAAACATCAAAGAGATCAGCCGGACACTGAAGCTGGTCGATGGACCTGAAGACGAAAGTGATGCAGCTTCCGGAGAGACAGTCGATGAAGCTCAGACCGCTGCTTCTGACGAAACTGCAGCTGCGGCAGAGACTGCTTCTGCGGCCGATACTTCAGCCTCTGCAGAAGCTGCCGCAACTGCAGATACTGCTTCGGAAAAGGCTTCCGAAGATAAAGCGGCCGGCGCGGAAGAAAAGGAAGACGCAGAGGACGGCCCTTTCAAAGCCGGTACCCTTACCGCCGACGGCGACGGATACAAGATCACACTTGATTATACAGAAAAAGCAGAGATTCCCGAAAATGCCGAACTGTCTGTCAGAGAGATCACAGCAGAGACAGACAAGGAGGCTTACGAGACATGCCTTGAACAGGCAGGACAGCAGGTGGCCGCAGACGAGAAAACCGGCGTTGACCGAAAGGCGTCCCGTTTCTTTGATATCGAGATCCTTGTCAGGGATACAGACAGCGAGGGGAAAGAAGAGACCAGAAAGATTGAGCCCTCTGCCCCGGTCAGTGTGAATATTCAGATTATCGACGACCAGGCAGCTAAAGATTCCGGATCTAAAGATTCCAAATCTGAGGATTCCGGATCTAAGGATCAGAAATCCAGCCAGAGTGAACCCGCTGTGCTCCACTTTGCCGAAGAAGGCGTGGAGCAGATTGATGCTGAAGTCAAAGACAGCCAGGAACAGAAGGGCGATGAGGACAAGAGCACAGGCAAAGAGTCCGAGCCCGCCGGAGCCGCCACCGAGATCAGCTTCGAAGCTGAATCCTTCTCGATTTACGGTGTAGTGTATACAGTGGATTTCGAGTACTCCGTGAACGGCAAAATGTACCAGTTTTCGCTTCCCGGGGGCGGATTTGTCAGTTTCACAGACCTCGTAGAAGTGCTGGGTATAATTGGTGATACGAACGATGGGGAAAATGAGGCAGAAATAGATGCCGCTGAAGTACAGGATACCAATGGCCTGTTTGATGTAGAGGCGAGCGATGCGGCGAAGAAGTTTGTCGAGGATGTGGCTTCTGTGGAATTCAGCAGCCCGGAACTGGTGGATGTAAGCAGAGTTGAGAGTGAGACCACAGTCGGTCAGATTAAGGACAGCCGTAAGCTGGAGTGTGAATACAGCGCGGAACTGACAGAAGAACAGATCGCGGAGATCAATGCACAGACGGTGGAAGCCGGAGACTGGGCGCTGATCAGCTTGAAAGCGTTTGATACGGAAGAGAGTCTGACGGTCACCATGAAGAATGGGGATCAGTGGACGGTGAAGGTGACGGATGCGCAGGAGATTCCCAATGCCGAGGCAACGTCAATTGACCCCAATAAGAGTTATCTGATTTGCTATGAGGTCAATGGGGTATATTATCTTCTCAAGAACGACGGAAGCGTAGATAGTGCATATCATCCGGATTTTGAAGGAGATTCTGACGAGGCTCACGACTTTGAACATCTGAACAGCACCTATGCATGGAGCTTTAATCATATCTTCAAAGAGCAGGATGTAGAGCATCATCTGGATAAGAATTACTACCTCATCCGCCCGATTGATAATAAATCCAGGACAATCACCCTGAATGATGCGGGCGAAGCACTTGTCCAGCAGGGCAACAACAATGTCGCAGTGATTCAGAGTGACGATGGATTTATTCTGGAAGGCTATCATAACGTTGGTACTGAAGATGAACCTCGTTATATTCATCTTAGCTTCAATGGCACCTCCTTTACCGGAGTGGATGGAGAGGGTATAACGATTCATATCTATGAGATGGATAGTCTGCCCACCTATGATTATACAGTGCGTTCCGCAGATGAGATTAGAGGTACTGTCACTGTTTCGGATGGAACAGAGCAGACTGTACATCATGAAGGTTCTACGGATACACACTATTACGAGGCAACATCTACTGCCGAAAAAAAGAATGGCGGAACCATTACGGCAACGCCTGTATCACACATGAATCAAGGCCAGAACAAATGGCAATTTGACCATTGGGAACTGGATGGCCTGCCACTGGATCGTGCGCAGTACGGGGCGACGATACAGGCAGATCAATTGCCAATCCCTCATAACGGAAGCAATCTTGTTGCTTACTTCAGACAGAATCCGAATTATGTAGTTCCACCGAGCGAAAAAGAGCCTTCATCTATTGAGGATATGAGTGGTTGGATGGCGGAACTGCTAAACCGCAATATCCCACTTGACAGTTCAGCAACAAAGAAGACGGCTGAGGTCTACGATTACCAGAACCGTATCTACCGGGTGGATTTTATATCAAAGGCCAACTTCGAGACTTTTGCCGGAAATATCGATATGGCTTTCTGCCTGGATGTGTCCAACTCGATGTATTTCCCGTCGGCGTTGGTTGAAACAACCTCTGCAAATCGGGACAATCCAATGCCTATTTATCAGATCAATAATTACTATTACGGTAATGATTGGTGGAATAACTATGATAACAGAAATTGGCTTGATACTAGCAGGGACTGGAACAATCCATACTATCTGGTAGCAGATGCATCTGGCACAGCAACGGTGTTTAGAATCTATTATCAAGACGGATATTGGAAAGCACAGGACGCATCGAGAGACACAGAAAACAATAAGTCATTTATAATTGGACAAGAGGACTTTACTACAAATTACGGAGAAGATGCAAGACACCCTTTTACAAAAGGAGATAATGATAATACCACATACACGATCTATGATGCTGGTGATGATGGAAAAAACAGATTCGTGTATCTGAATCAGAGTTTGAGCGGAAGTTCTACTGACTTGAACACGATTTCAAACCTGCTGGCCGTTGCTGGAGACGCAAGCCCGGGAGTTAAAATTGCCTATAATACGTTTAACAAAGATTTGGGGACAAATAATAGGAGTGACTTTCAAACGGCATCCCCTGGTTTGACAGTTGATCTTTCCTATTCAAGCGGTGGAGGAACTCGCCCGGATCAGGCTTTCAATGATGCACAGAACTTCTCGTGGTCAGCTGATTATACGGTAGAGAACGGGGTGCTCACAGCAACTGATCGCTATGTCATTCTTGTGACTGATGGCGCACCTCAAGGAATAAGAACCGGAGAAAGCAATACTACTACAAATGCTCAGATTGAAACATGGGTCAGGGAAGCAGCACAAGACCTGAAAGACAATTCTCATGTCAAGCTCATCACTGTTGGTCTGAGCATGGATAATGTAACCTCGGGCAAACAATTGCTATATGATCTGGCGGATCTCGATAGTAATGGCAATAAGATGTTTTATATGGCAGAAAGCGGCAGCGATCTGCAAAACATCTTTCGTCAGATTACAAAGGTTCTTATGGAAGACGCCGTAGTCTTGGGCAATGTCACGGACACCGTTGGCGAAGGGTTCTATCTGGTAGACAAGAGAACAGGCTTGCCGCTCAAAGCTACGGATACAATCGACATCGAGGGCAACCTGACAACGGATGAATCCAAAATAGCTGGTGTGGTGCAGGAGGACGGCAAGACCATCGTGTGGACAGAACAGCCCATTGACTCTGCAGCCGGATGGCATGGAACAGTTTATGTGAAGGCGCAGGAAGAACTGCTTGGCGGCAACGGCATGAACACGAATGATGGAGAAGCGACAATAGTTGCAACGAAATATCGTGTTGGTGGGAAGGATGTTCCTTTTGATACTACGCTTGTACGCGATACTCTCAACCTCACCGCCGAACTTCCCTCTCCGAAGGTGAACGTCAATGAATTGACCTTCTTCAATAACGAAACGGAATGGACGGTCTATCTTGGCGAAAGTGTTGACCCGAAGGAGCAGCTTAAGGCGCTTTATGAAAGTCTTGTCGTCGAAGAAGTCGTGAATGAGGATGGAAGTCTGCATTATACGATCAGCCCGAACAGCATAGAAGAACGTTGGGACGCTGCTGACGGCACGGCTGCGACATTCTCTTTGCCAGGTCTGATCGAGACTCTGATTCGAAAGGATTCCATGCTGGAAGCTCGCTATTATAATGGCAGTGAACTAAACTGGGACGTTTTCCTTGGTGATACTCTGTCCAATGGCATCACTTTACCTTACCATGAGTATGGTCTGACGGACGGCAGCAATATTAAGATCACACTGGAAAAGACGATTGCCGCAAATGAAGAAGATGACCTGATCAATCATTCTCCCCATGCGACCACCGTCACAGGAGACGAGATAGAGAAATACGTACTCCGGATCGCTTACGAGCCGGATTACACAGTCACGCCCGTGGGCCAGGGCGGTCAGAGCGCCGATGATTTCCACACTGGCACCTTTGGCACCATGTATCAGGGTCACGCCGCAGGCCGTGAGTCCAGCACCAACACCCACATCATCAACGTCTACAACGTCCCGCTGGATGTGTACAAGGTGGATGGCAGCGACAATCCGTTGTCTGGCGCCACGTTCAAGCTGTACAAGGTGGATGATGAGAACGGTGAGAAGATGGATGAGCTGGATAGCAGCCATACGTATGTCGAAGTGGCTGCCGCGACATCCGGAACGGATGGCATCGCGCGCCTGAAGCATGATGGTGAGGATTTCGGCCTTGTATTGGGTGAGAAATACTATCTGATCGAGACCGCCGCCCCTGCGAACTACACCAAGGTGAATACGGTGTGGGAAGTCGAGGTACAGACGGAGATTGGCAAATTTACCGATCTGGATGCGCATATCATTTACAGCATGAGCAATCCGGATCCTGCCGCGACGCCGCCGGTAACTGTCGGCAACGGAGTCACAGCGGATATGTATCCGTTCAACTGGGATCAGGGTGCACGGATCATGCTGGATGGTACGGATCCTGTCCTTGTCATCGCAAAAGGAGAAACAGAAGGCTCGACAGTAGAGATCACGGATGGTTCTTTTGTGTCGCATTCAAAGGCCATCTCGTTCCGTCATACGGTGGTCAACCTTCTCGGCGGGACAATCGATATTAGCGTTGAGAAATCCTGGGAAGGCGACGATGAACAGAACCGGCCTGATTCCGTTACAGTGAAGCTTTATCGCGTTAGTGAGAAGGATCATGAGTGGGGCGAGGGAGTAGTAGTGCTATCCACATGTACAGATGCGGGTAATAAGCAGTATACCTGCTCTGTGTGCGGGGAGACAAAGACGGAAGTAATTACTGCGGCAGGACATCAACAGGGAACATCTCACCGTGAAAATGAGACTATACCTACCTGCACGGAAGCTGGCGGCTATGATACTGTTGTGCGATGCACGGTG
Source organism: Lachnospiraceae bacterium (assembly GCA_045117315.1). Lineage (GTDB taxonomy): Bacteria > Bacillota > Clostridia > Lachnospirales > Lachnospiraceae > CAG-791. The sequence goes on from JBGUNJ010000167.1 coordinate 15,670, forward strand.
TGCAATGCAATCATTTCATCGGAGCACACAAACATTGAAGCCTTGGGACATGATTGGGGTGAATGGCAAGTTACAACTCCGGCACAGCCTGGTGTTGCCGGAGTGGAAACACGAGTGTGCAATCATGATGCATCGCATGTCGAGACAAGAGAGATTCCGGCGCTGCCGAATACAACTGCGATAACATATATGACCTATCGCGATTATTGGGGAGACGGGTGGCTTGAGAATGTAGTCACAACTACAGACCAGTATCCCATAGGGTCGAATATAACATTTTCTTGGTCTTCCAACAGTGCCTATTATGCGACTGCATATATTAATGGTACGGCTGAGTTTATACCAAACTCTTATAAAGGGTATGAATTAAGTGGCACAACAGTTGACGTAACAAGAACAGGCAGCAGAAGGCCGTATAATTACTCTGTTACAGTAACAGTGACAGATGGCATGACAGTATTCCTTAAGTCCGACGAATGGAATAATTACCCAACCAACATCACCATTACCCAAAACCGCTCAGTCAATGCGGCTGCCTCCAGATCCTTGAAACTATCTCCGGCAAAAGCCTTGCTGAGCACTGATTCAGAGCAGCTGCGCAGCGGTTCAGCAACGACTGACCCTGTTATGGCATACCTGAACACCATAGCTGAAAAGTCGGATGCTACTTGCTCGGAGACAGAAGGAGCTGTACATACTTATAAGGAGTTAGCTGGAACCTACACGATCACGGGCGACAGTTGGACGCTGAACATCCCCGATCTGCCGCAATACAACGAATATGGCAAGCCGTATACCTACTATGTAGTGGAGACGCCGGTTGAAGGCTATGAAACCACATATTCCGGGCAGGATGATGGTCTGACTGGCGGCACCGTTACGATCACCAATAAACTTAAGACGGTAGAACTGCCGGTTTCCAAGACATGGGCATTTGCAACCCCGTCCAGAGTGACAAAGGTCGAGGGTAAAGACTGGCCGCAGGACGTGACGGTTCATGTGGTGGTGTACAGTAAGACAGGTGACAGCGAACCGGTTCCGACAACGTTTACCGTTGATCTCACCGCAGATCAGACGTCGTATACGTTCACAGGTCTGCCGATGTATGCTGCGGACGGCGTGACGGAAATTGAGTACAGTGTCGTGGAGGCCAGCGTATCTGGTGTGGACAGCACGAACTTTACCACCACTATCTCTGGTGAAGCGACAAGCGGCTATACTATCACGAATACGGAAAAGCCGTCAACCAAGGACTTCTCCTTCACGAAGATTTGGCGTGATCCCCTTGGAAACAACCCGTTTGAGTGGCCGTATGACAAGTCGATCACGGTGACGATCAAGCAGGACAGTGAAGATTATGCAGAGTATACCATCAGCAATAGCGATCTGACTGCTGGAACAGAAATATCTGCTAACGGTGAAGATTCCGATGAAAAGGCACAGTTGATTGTTACATCTGCAGAACCATCAACAGGTTATGTATTTACATTGACTGGACTGCCCTATGGAGATACAGAGGACGGTTACTCCTACACGGTGTCTGAGGAGACGGTGGATGGATACCAGAGTCCGAAGTATTTCGTAGGAGAAACACAACAAATGGGAGCGTCGCAAGTTGGTAGTGGAGGAATCATCTACAATGATCAAATTGGATATGAGCTTCCTTCCACCGGCGGCCATGGTACACGGCTCTTCACGATCCTCGGCAGCATCCTGATCCTTGGAGCGGGAGTTCTTCTGTGGAGGAGACGGAGATTGATTTAACACAAGGTTAACAGAGAAGTCAGTCACTTCGGTGGCTGGCTTTTCTTTCGGGGATGGATTAGCGTTATCTAACCACATAATATTAAAATGACGCCGCCCGGGACTGTGCCGGACAGCGTCGGTGTGATTATTTTGGTTCGTTTACTTTCTCCTGATAGAGCTTCATCAGCCATGCGACACAGGCTGCCTATGCCTGCATGACTGCCCGGTCATTGTCCATATGAGCCTTCCGGAGCTCTGGCGGCATAAAAGTTGGATCGTACAAATCAGCCAAGCAAGAATTCGAATAAAGAGAGCGGGCATCAAGGATTCCCTGTGCAGTTTCTGCAATACGCTGCTTTTCCTTTTCTGCTGGCTGTGGCCATGGGAAATTATTGTACACAGAAGCCTGGTATCTGAAATCAGACTTTATTCTACCACAGACCACTCTAACCCAAGCCATATGAACATTCGATGTCAAAATACCAAATTCATAGAGCCCCAGATCCGGAATAATAGTACATGCATCACCGGCTATTATTTCAGGCAGTATGAATCCAAATGGGATATATCGCCTTGTCTGTGAAGAATGCCTCGGAATCACCAAATATGTGGACTTGGGCTGGCGTATCTGGCAAAACAGATAAGGAAGATCAGCCTTTTTCTTTACTCTGTCAATTTTACTTTCAGTTCTGAGTTGCCGGACACGTTCTATTCGCTCTTTTACTTCTGGAATATTTCTGATTTCGGACAAGTCGGCCTTATCCAGCCAAAGACAATATCGGGAGTACTGGCCGATCCGATCATGTAGAAATTCGTGAGCGCCAATGAAGGGTTTAATGTATTTAGCCAGGACAGGATACTTCGAAACCAGCGTTTCTCTTTCCTCTGCATCAAGGATGAAATTCCCATAATCCATTGGTTGAGAGCCTGTGGTCATTTTTGGCAACGAGCCCTGCGGCTTGTTTGTACGACTTTCAAGCCATACATCAGGAGCAGCAATGATATAAGGGTTGATATGATCAACTTCCGTCACATCCGAACCATCAAATAGCTTTTTAGGTTTCCGGACAGACCCGTATGTGAAGCCTACAATGACACAGTGGACGTGGGCTTTCGAACTTGCTTCGCTGTCCCAGATAAACGTCGAATAGGCGAATTGGATCTCCGCCTTATGATCAACAACGAGCTGCTTCCAGAAAGCAGGGACAGATTCTCCTTGGCAAATAGAGTTTGTAGAAACAAAGGCTGCAGTAATGTGATTGCCTGCTGTTTCCATATACTCAATTGCTTTTTGATACCAGCAAATGACATAGTCAAGTTTGGATTCAGTTTCCCCTTTTCCAAACACGATTGAGATATCTTCTTTTTGTGTGTCTGATCGGAGGTTGTGTCCCACAAAGGGCGGATTTCCCATGATATAGTTCAGTTTACTCTTATCCACAACATCATTCCAGTCGATCCGCAGGGCATTTCCCTCAACGATATATGCGTTCGTCTTCAGCGGCAGGAAGTCCAACTGCATGTGGACGATGTCCTCAGTCTCCTTGAGCATCTGGTTCTCGGCAATCCACAGTGCAGTCCGGGCGACCGTGACTGCGAAGTCATTGATCTCGATGCCGTAGAACTGGCTGATGGAAACCTTGATCGGAGAGAAGCCTTCATAGCCAAAGGTGATCTGGCCGTGGGTCAGCAGGCGAAGGATCTCGTTCTCCAGCTTCCGAAGCTGTAAGTACGATTCCGTGAGGAAATTCCCGCTGCCTGCGCTCGGATCGAGGAAGGCCAGGGATGCCAGCTTGTCCTGCAGGGCATGGAGTTTTTTCTCCTGCGTCCGCAGTACGGAGATGTTTTTGATCTCTTCAAATTCCGCTTTCAGATCATCAAGGAAGAGCGGGTCGATGACTTTGTGAATGTTCTCGATTGACGTGTAGTGCATACCACCGGAACGCCGGGTCTCCGGGTTCAATGTGCTCTCAAACACAGCGCCGAAGATGGTCGGGCTGATTTCCGACCAGTCAAAATCATCACTGGCTTCACGGAGCAGCAGATCCATGATCTCGTCGGTGAAGGGCGGGATCTCGATGTCATCGCCGTCGAACAGGCCGCCGTTGACATATGGGAATGCTGCCAGCATCGGATCGTCGTCCGCATGATACGGATCACGGTCTTCCGGTTTCTGGTTCAGTACGCGGAAAAGATCCCGCAGCCCCTTACGGGCGTGTGCGGCATCGAACTGCTGCATATAATCATGGAACATGCTCTTCCTGCCAAAGACCGATGCGTCCTCGGCGTAAAGGCAGAAGACGATACGGACGCAGAGCTTGTTCAGGGATTTCAGTGTCTCCTCATTCTCCGGATCTTTGTACTGCTTCAGGAAGGCATCAATATAAGGTATTGCCTGAGGGATCACAACCATTTCGAGACGCAGACGGTACCCAAGACCGGGGAGACGTTTGGAAATACCGGACTGCCGGTAAGTCCGTATGAATGGCCTACGACCATCCCGGCAGGGAAAAATGGCGGTGACAGTACTACCATAGAAACAACAGGCGGTATTATAAAATATAATAATAATTATTATATTATACACAAATCAGGGACCGTGACCTACACACAGCTTACTTGGGGGCCTGAACATGGGCAGTTCAATGATTATGTAATAAAGCTTACGGGTACTGTAAAAGCAAAGAACGACGTAAACAGTACGGGCCAGCTCTCAGTCAATAAAGGTGATCTGTACAAGACTGAAGATGGTGAGTACTACGCCTGCAAATCGACGGGCGGAATGGTCAATGTGGATCAGAATAACCCGGATGCTTCCGTTAAAACTGACACGCAAAATTGGTACCACATCCCTAAGCCGCCCGTGAACCAGGGTGCGAAAAACACCAATGGATATCCGAACGGTTTGAACAGCGCAGACAGAAAAGCTCTTTTTGTATCGCCAATCATTGCGAAGGTGAGAACAGTTACTATGGAGCAGGCAGGTTCTTCGGCAATAGCCGGAGACGGCGAACCGGCTGACAATGGACAGACAAGAGCCGGGGATGAAAACTCAGAGAGGAAGAGACGCATCGCTGCGCTGATGAACACAACAGAGGACCAGATTTCATTCCGTTCCGAAATAGGCGAACAGAGCAATGTGGACGTGTGGGAATACGTTACGCAGAGTACAGGAAGCGGAACAGACTGGCACTGGGTGCTTGAAAACCTGGATGTGTATGACGATGACGGCAACGAGTACACTTACTACGTTGTGGAGACATCGCCCGACGAATCGCTCTATGAGATTACTTACGACAGCAACGGAATCAAAGACAGCGATGAAGAAGACACCATCACCATAAAGAATAAACAGGAGGTTGGATCTGTCGAAGTGACCAAGACATTCGCGGGTCTTCCGGCTGCGAAGCTCCCGGGCGGATTTAAGATCACTGCGACATATACTGAGAAGGGCGAACAGAAGACTGTTGAGCTTACTTCTTCGACGGAAGGCGTAACTGGAAACGGAACAACAGAGCCATATAAATGGACCATAGGAAACCTCCCCATTGGAACAGTTGTGACATTCACGGAGTCCGGCTATGATGTGCCTGGTTATACGGTTGTCACAAACCCTGCAGCTGACGGCAACAATGTTGTCACCACAACAGCTTCTGCTGCGGAAACGCCCGGACAGGCAAGCTTTGTGAATACTTATACGCTAAAGCCTACACTGGAGATTCTGAAGATTGAGAAAGATAACCCGGGAAGGAAATTACCGGATGCGACATTTACGCTCAGGGAGATCAACAGTGAGATAACCGCGCACGAGCCAACCTATAAGGATCCGGATGATTCCGGAATCACGGCAACCACCGATGACCAGGGAGAAGCATCATTTGACAGCCTTGAAGCAGGCTATTACGAGATCAGGGAGACAGGAATTCCTGACGGATATGTGATTACAGGAGATGCTGCAGTCTATATCCGTGTTGCAAACGGAACCATTGAAATGCTCAAGGTTAATGAGGACGGGAATGGCTGGGACGTGGTCGGTTCCATAGGAAATTTTGAATTTGCAGCAGCAAGTGGAACAGATAACGCAAAGATGACAGTATCCAATGTACCCGGCGCAGTCCTCCCGGAGTCCGGCGGTCCCGGCACCCGTATCTTTACGATACTGGGTAGCATGCTGATCGTGGCGGCGACAGGAGCTTTGCTGCTGGGCAGAAGGCGCAGCACCTGAGAATGGCAGCAAAAAACAATTTCATAAGTCTGATTCATTGCATCAGCGGTGAATGGATAGAGGACCGGTCCCCCGAAGGACCGGTCCTTTTCATTCTGCCATGGCCGGTGTATACACCACAGCCCGTTTAAATGCCTCGTCCGGGGTAAATGCCGCCACGCGGGTAATGAATCCGTTCGCCAGCTTAAAAAAACGTTGGTGTCCGGCTTGCCACATTGTATTAAACGCATTGTGTTAAACGCATTGTATTAAACGGCATAAATATACATTTGGTCTGTTTTTATGACGCAGCCCGTGAAATGTTTTTTTTCGTCTTGCGGCGGACACGGGCCGGCGGGAGGCAGAGGGTAACCGAAGCCGTCTCTGCCCTGGCAATAAAAATGTGCAGACTATTAAAAATCTGCAGACGAGTCTTCAGAAGTGAGACATCAGAAGTGAGTTTTCTGAACTAAGTTATCAGAAGTCAAATACATTGGGATACCGTAATTCAATGAGCCCTGGTTATTATATGCTTTAGATTTATGTATTTTTTGTTATATGTTTTGACGCTTTTTTAGATAATGTATATGTATACTGTCATTGATATATCGTATTTTATTACCGGTATTACATTACCGGACAGAATGTCATTTTGAAAATACAATATGTAAAGAGAACTGTCTGAACCACAATACTGATTTTGATTCTGCTGTTTTCCGATAGCCCTTCCACAGAAGGCAGACTAAAGGATAACAGATTAAAGGATAATAGATTAAAGGATAACAGACTAAAGGATAGCAGACAAAAGGCTGACAGACTTAAATCTGGCAGCTTAAACGTTGACAGTTTAGAGACTGACAGACTTACAGACTTACAGACCACTACAGTTTTAACATTCATGTAATACCCTGTGTTTCGGAAATACCATGACATCAGGGGATTGACAGAAAGACCTGACTATGAAAGCTTTACTTGAAAAAATAAGAATAATTCTCAGAAGCCGCAGAACCAGACGG
>JBGUNJ010000168.1:0-39258 GCA_045117315.1 Lachnospiraceae bacterium
AATCTATTGAGAGCACTGATGAATGTTCGTATGCCTGATCCGATCAGCGAGGAGATATTGGCAATTCAGGACGAGTATTTGACCGAAGAAAGCATTAGAGCCGGAATAACGGATATTGCTGACCTGAAGCCATGTGCCATAGATGACAGGCTGTATTTATGGCAGGGTGATATCACAACTCTTAAAGTTGATGCTATTACGAATCCCGCAAATGCCGCGATGTTGGGGTGTTTTCAGCCCCTTCATAATTGTGCGGACAATATTATCGGAAGCAAATCAGGCATCCGCTTAAGACTCCGCTGTAACGACTACATGTGCCGCCAAGCTGCGATTCATGGCAGAAACTATGAGGAGCCTACGGGACAGGCCATGATCACGCCGGGTTATAATCTGCCATGCAAATATATCCTTCACACGGTCGGGCCCATCGTCCAAGGGCATCTTACGAAAGACCATGAACATCTGCTGACGTCCTGCTACACCTCTTGTCTGAACCTGGCGGCGGAGAACGGTCTTGAAAGTGTAGCTTTCTGCTGTATCTCAACCGGGGTTTTCATGTTCCCGAATCAGAGAGCGGCGGAGATTGCCGTGGAAACCGTTCGAAAGTGGCTGGATGAGTCTGGAAGCCAGATGAAGATTATCTTTAACGTATATAAGAATCTGGACCTGGCCATTTACAGAGAATTGCTTTATTGATTCTTCGCTGTAAATCAGTACACAAGAGGCAACCAAACATAACATAACTCACGCTATTTCGTTATCTGCGGTTGGTAGAAATCAAGGCAACTTCGCTTTACAATAATCATCAGAATCATACTTTTGGGAGGCTCTGGTGATGGTTGCAGAAGTAAGAAAACTTATGAAGAGGTATCCATCCTTCGTACTGGATGAAGTCTCTTTTGACCTGGAAAGAGGAAAGATCACCGGCTTTATTGGCAGAAATGGTGCAGGAAAAACAACTACGATCAAGTCGATGCTGAATCTGATTCACCCAGACAGCGGCGATGTCCGATTCTTCGGTATGCCCATCGTGGACAATGAAACAGGCATCAAGAAACGCATCGGATACTCGACGGGGACGGTCAGCTGGTACCCGAGGAAAAAGATCCGGGATATCGTCGATATTATAAAACGGTTCTATGAAACCTGGGACGATACAGCATATCACAAATATCTCGAGCTCTTTTCGATTGATGAAATAAAAACGCCGCTGGAACTATCGGAAGGTATGAAGGTGAAGCTGAATCTCCTGCTTGCCTTATCTCACAGATCAGAGGTCCTGATTCTTGACGAACCGACAAGCGGTCTGGACCCGTTTTCCAGGAACGAGCTCCTTGAGATCTTTACAAAATTGAAGGAAGACGGAACGGCTGTTTTCTTCTCTACGCACATCATCTCTGATATTGAGAAATGCGCGGATGATATCGTCTATATATCAAGAGGAAAAATCATAGCAGCCATGCCTAAGGCAGACTTTATTCTGAAGTATTCCGTTGACGGAGAAACGCTGGAGGACACAATGCTCCGGATGGAAGGAGGGATGATCCATGCGTAATATTCTTCGTAAAGAAATGCGCTTAAGCGCATCCGTGCTGTCCTATCTGTTCATCGTCTTTGGCCTGATGTTTTTGTTGCCCGGATACCCGATCCTTTGCGGAGCATTCTTCGTGACGTTGGGAATATTCCAGAGCTTTCAAGCTGCAAGGGAGGCAAATGACATCCTGTTTTCGGTCTTGCTTCCTGTTGCAAAGAAGGACGTGGTGAAAGGAAAATATCTTTTTGTCTGTCTGATCGAGGCCTGTGCTCTACTATTGATGGCGATCTCGGTCATTTTGCGTATGACAGTATTTTCGGAGTCTGACGTTTATCGAAGCAATGCGTTGATGAATGCCAATCCTTTTGCCTTGGGGATGGCATGTGTGATCTTCGGGTTATTTAACGCGCTTTTCATAGGTGGATTTTTCAAAACCGCTTACAAGTTCGGGCGTCCTTTCGTAAGTTTTATCTTTGCAGCCTTTCTGGTTACCTTTATTGCGGAAGCTTTGCACCACATGCCAGGACTCGGGGTGCTGAATGCCTTCGGCACGGACCACATAGCTCTGCAGTTTGTTTTACTCGCCGCAAGCATAGCAGCCTTTGTACTGTTCACCTTATTATCATACAGGAAGGCCCGCGAGAATTTCGAGAGAATCGACCTATAGGGAGGATTGTTAAATGCTGAAAGATAATCTGGTCATGCTTCGGAATATCCATGGTTTTTCGCAAGAAGCAATTGCAGAGAAGATTGGGATCTCCAGGCAGGCGTATGCAAAATGGGAAACCGGAGCAACGATTCCGGATATTGAAAAGTGCAGTCTTCTGGCTGAGGTTTACGGGACAACGATCGACAGCCTGATTCGGACAGAGCCGGTAGAAGGTATTGGGATGATTCCGCCTGCGCCAAAGGGAAAGAACATCTGAGGATCTGTTGCTGTCAGTGACAGAGGACAGATTGTCATTCCCAAAGGTGCGAGAGATCTGTTCGGGTTCTCGGGAGGACAGCGCCTGATCGTCTTAAGTGATGAGCATGGAATCGCGCTGATTCCTGACGCAGCTTTTCTGGAAAACATGAGGAGCGCCATGGAACGCAGTCTGGAAAAACACGATTGAAAAAACCAGACAAATATGCTATGATTCCTGTAATTTCCTTGAAAGGCACATGATATTCATGTGGTGGTGAAGCAATGATTAACAGATAATCAATTTCGGGATATGTAAACGGAAGTACCAAGGGTGTATTATGCCCATAAACAGTTTGCGTAGACTGAATGAAGATTGTCTGTTATTTTGAGCGGATCTTAAGAAAGGTTCTGATGGCACTGTGTTCTTACCGCGGGCCACCATGTTCTTTCGAACAATTCTATGCGAACTAAGAAATCGCCTCGCTCTGGCAGACTCTCATCAGTCTATGTATGTCGGAGAGAGGTGTTTTTTTGTTACAAATCAACGCACTTACAATAACCCACAGAAAAGATCTGAGAACGATTATCAGGGATTTTAGTATCGTCCTGAACCCGGGAGACAAGGCCGTACTTGTCGGCGAAGAAGGAAACGGGAAATCGACTTTGTTGAAATGGATCTATGATCCGGACCTTATTGAAGACTACGCAGATGCGGAAGGGATAAGGGCCACACAGGGAGAGCTTCTTGGGTACCTGCCCCAGGAGCTTTCTGAGGAAGACAAAAACAAAACGGTGTATCAGTATTTTGCGGAGCTGCAGGCTTTTCAATCCGCAAATCCAGCGGATTTATACCTGATATCTTCAGAGCTGGGCTTTCGGGATGAGCTGTTTTATTCTTCCCAGACCATGAGCAGCCTCTCCGGAGGGGAGCGGGTGAAACTCCAGATGGCAGGACTTCTTCTGGCGGCCCCGGATATTCTGCTTTTGGACGAACCATCAAATGATATCGATATCGAGACGCTGGAGTGGCTTGAAAAACTGATCAATAAGTTCCCCGGTGGCGTGCTTTTTATTTCACATGACGAAACCCTCATCGAAAGGACAGCAAACCGCATCATTCTGATAGAACAGCTGCGGCGGAAATCGGTTCCGAGGATAACCGTTGCCAATATGCCCTTCAGAACATTTATGGAGGAACGGGAAAAGAGTTTTTCAAAACAGGAGCAAATGGCATATAGTGAACGCCGTGAAGAGAAAAAGGCAATGGAACGATTCCGGCGCATTGAGCAGTCTGTGGAACATGATCAGCGGACCATTTCCAGACAGGATCCCCATGGAGGACGCCTCCTCAAAAAAAAGATGAAGGCTGTAAAATCCATGGAACGGCGTTATGAGCGGGAACATGATGAAATGACAGAGATTCCGGAAACAGAGTCTGCCATCACCATCCGCTTTGAGAAACAGAAGCCCATGCCTGCCGGGAAAACGGTTTTGGATCTGTCGTTTCCGGAGCTTCATTCACCGACCGGGAGCGTCCTTGCGAAAAACATAAGTCTGCAGATCAAGGGGCCTGAAAAAGTCTGCATTATAGGTGCAAATGGAGTCGGAAAAACAACATTGATCCGGATAATTGCTGAAGAACTCTGCAGCAGGGCAGATCTCTCTGCCTGCTATATGCCGCAGAATTACGAAGAAGAGTTACCCTTTGATCTGACGCCGGTAGAGTATCTGGCCCCTTCCAGGGGCAAGGATGAAATAACCATGGTCCGAACTTTTCTGGGATCCATGAAGTATACTTCTGATGAAATGTTCCATCCGATCAGGGAGCTGTCCGGTGGTCAGAAAGCAAAGCTGTTTCTTTTGAAAATGAGTCTGACGGAAGCGAATGTTCTGATTCTTGATGAGCCGACAAGGAATTTTTCGCCTTTATCCGGGCCGGAAGTACGAAGAATACTTAAACAATTTCCTGGAACAATCATCAGTGTTTCTCACGACCGGAAATATATTTCCGAGGTCTGCAATAAAATCTATACGATGACCGCGAGTGGATTGAAACTATCTGAGTAACCATTTTTTGAAAATCACCCTGTGTAAGGTATTGCTTGTTACGCAGCGTCATGTAGTAAGATACGTGGCGAAAGGAGGTGAACGCTATGTCAAAATACACGACGGGAGAACTTGCTAAGCTCTGCGGCGTTACAGTCCGGACAGTTCAGTATTATGATACCAGAGGCATTCTGATCCCCAGCGAGCTTTCAGAAGGCGGGAGACGGCTCTATTCAGATGACGATCTGAAGCGCATGAAGATCATCTGCTTCCTGAGAAACTTGGATCTTCCGATCGACGCTATCTCTCAGATCCTGAAGGAAGAGCATCCGGAGAAAGTGATCTCATTGCTGATTGAACAGCAGGAGAAAGCTCTTTCGGATGAAATCTCTGATAAGCAGGAAAAACTGGAAAAGCTGCGTGAGCTGAAAAACGGATTGAAAATACAGGAGTCATTCTCCCTCGAATCTATCGGTGACATAGCAGTTATCATGGAAGGTAAGAAGAAACTGAAACGAATGCGCTGGATGATGATCCTGACCGGGATCCCTGTCACGGCACTGCAATGGTTTTCCATTATTATCTGGATCGCCAAAGGCATCTGGTGGCCGTTTGCCGTTTGGGCACTTGTGGCGATTCCCTGGGGAATTCTGGTCAGCAGGTACTACTTCAGGCATGTAGAATACATCTGCCCGGAATGCCACGAGGTGTTCAAGCCGACACTGAAGGAAGCTTTTTGGGCGAACCATACACCGAATACCCGAAAGCTGACCTGCACTGCATGCGGCCACAAAGGCTTTTGCGTCGAAGTCTGGGGAGGTGACTGCAAATGACGGAATTTGAGACCATCGTCATTGGGAAAAGCAGTATCCCCTCTCTGATCATCACGGCCGTTTTGATGATCACGATCCCTGTCATTTTCTTCATCTGCTGGCGCAGGAAGTATAAACAGCGGACAAATATCAGCTATCTGATTGCAGGTGCCATAGGGTTTATCGTTTCTGCACGCGTACTGGAGCTTGGCGCGCATTATGTCTTCATTATTGCTGACAACCCCGTTTCGCAATTCATCAACGGAAACACCGTCGCTTTCGTCCTTTACGGAACCCTCATGGCAGGTGTTTTTGAGGAGTGTGGACGGTATATCGTTCTGAAATACATCATGAAAAAGAACCGTACCCGTGAAAACGCGGTTCTGTACGGCATCGGCCACGGCGGGATCGAGATACTGGCTGTCATCCTTCCTGCCATGATCACGTATCTTGCAGTTGCGGTCATGTTCTCCAGGGGATCGGTTGAAGGAGCATTAAGCGCATTGAAAATCACCAAGGATACGGCAGCCGCTGCGCTTCCGACCGTTCAGGCCGCTGCTGCGTTCAATTATGGGATGATGGCGATGAATGTCCTTGAACGGCTGTTTGCAATGCTCCTGCATATCGGACTGACGGTCATTGTGTTTTTCGGCGTCAAGAACGCAAAAAAGGGGTACCTGCCGCTGGCCATTCTTTTGCACATGCTGATGGATACTTTCCCTGCCCTGTATCAGAGAGGTGTGGTACCGTTGTGGACAGTCGAGATCTGGGCAGCTGTGTGGACAGGGGTGATCGCTTATATTGCTGTCAGACTCTACAGAAACATACCGGAATGAGGGATGATATGGGATTCTTTCCGGAGCCGGACATCGATTTTACGGATGTTTGGCTCTGGATTTTTGATTTATGGGTCTTCTCAAAATCGGTCAACGGCCTTAGAATGATCATTGACCGAATCGGTTAACGGAGGTGCCTATGAATCCAAAATTCTATTCCCTTCCTGAGGAGAAGCAGCAGGCGATGTTGAACGCCGGCCTCCACGTTTTCTCTCAGAATACTTACAAAAAGAGCCCCATGAGCGAGATCGAGGAGGCAGCCGGGATCAGCAAGGCCCTCCTATTTCATTATTTCCACAACAAGAAAGAGCTCTATCTCTTCCTCTGGGATACCTGCGCCAGGGTCACAGTGGAAGAAATGGAGAAAAGCGGCTGCTATGAACAGAAAGATCTTTTTGACAGTATGAACTATGGCATGCAGGCGAAGATGCGCATTACCCGCCGGTATCCCGATATGGCGCTCTTCGCGGTGAAGGCGTTCTATGAAAAAGATCCTGAGGTAGCTGGTGAGATCCAGAAAAGCATGAACGGATATCTTTCTATCCACGCCAGGCGGAAGCTTCAGGAAGTCAATCCGGATGACTTCATCCCCGGTATCGACCTGAACATGATGTACATGGAAATGTACTGGGCATCAGAAGGATATCTCTGGGAATTCCTGCAGCGAGGAGCCATGGACTTTGACGAGATGGAGCGCGGCTTCCAGAAGCTCCTGGCTTTTTGGAAATCCGTCTATCTTCGGAAACCACAGGGGGAATTCAAATGACAGAAAAGACATTTTCCACATCCTGCGGGACGATCCATTACTGGACAAACGAAATCTTTCCGGGACGCAGGACGATGGTTCTTTTACCCGGGCTTACGGCGGGTCATCACCTGTTTGATAAACAGATTGAAGCCTTTGAGCAGGATTATAATCTTCTCGTATGGGACGCTCCGGGACACGCGGCCTCCAGGCCCTTTAAGCTGAACTTCATCCTGATGGATAAAACGGCCTGGCTGCATGAGATTCTGGAAAAGGAAGGCATCCGTCATCCTGTCCTGATCGGGCAATCCATGGGCGGATACGTTTCTCAATGCTTCCTTGAGAAATATCCGGGGGAAGCAGCCGGCTTTATTTCTATCGACTCCGCACCGCTCAAACGCAGTTATGTGACAGCAGCTGAGATCTGGCTTTTGAAAAGAACCGAACCCATGTACCGTGCCTATCCCTGGAGGGAACTTATGAAGGCTGGCGCGAAAGGGTGCGCGCAGACGGAGTACGGACGCTCTCTCATGGAAGGGTTTATCAATACATATACCAAAGACGAATATTGCAGACTGGCCGGTCATGGCTACAGGATGCTGGCGGATGCGATGGAAGCGGATCTGCCCTATTTGATCGATTGTCCGGCGATCCTGATCTGTGGGAAGAAAGATCAAGCGGGTTCCGCAAAAAGCTATAACCGCCGATGGGCGAATAAAGAGCACCTGCCGATCTACTGGATCGAAGGTGCAGGCCATAACTCCAACACCGATAAACCATCAGAAGTGAATCGGATCATCCGTGAGTTTATCAAAAAACTGCCGGAGGTATCATCATGAATCAAGAACTATTCAAACAGGCACTGACAAAATTTTTTGCAGGCCTTATTGCTGTCGGCCTTCTGCTGTTTCTTCCTGCATGGACGTTTCGGTATCCTCAGGGTTGGCTTCTGATCATCATTCTATTTGTGCCGATGTTCATCGCGGGTCTGATCATGATACGGAATAATCCCGAGCTTCTGAGGAAGAGGCTGAATGCCAAAGAGGAAGAGCCCGAGCAGCGTACGGTCATCCTGTTTTCCGGAATCATGTTCCTTGCTGCGTTTATTTCCGCAGCCTTAAGCTTCCGTTTCAAATTCCTGATGCTGCCATGGGCGGTCAGTGTCGTCGGAGCAGTTTTGTTCTTGTCGGCCTATGCGCTTTATGCGGAAGTGCTGAGGGAGAACACCTTCCTTTCCCGGACAATCGAAGTCCAGGAAGACCAGAAAGTGATCGATACCGGGCTTTACGGGATTGTCCGTCATCCGATGTACATGGCAACAGTGCTGCTATTTCTTTCCATGCCGCTGGTCCTGGGTTCCGTGCTCTCATTTGTCATTATGCTTTTCTATATTCCGATCATCGTGAAGCGGATCCAGAACGAGGAGGAAGTCCTCGCCGAAGGACTTGCCGGATATGCAGAGTATAAGGACAAAGTGAAGTACCGGATGATCCCGTTTATCTGGTGATGCATTTTTGATATCGATAAGAATTACAAGGGATCAGGAATGTCTTGCCGGGGATGTGGACAGAAGAAAGGCAAGACATTCAAACAGGGCAGAGTAGAGTTGGAGACATGAAACGGTGAGCCAATGTGTCCTCTGTCCTGTTTGGCAGGAAGAATCCAAAGAAACCAGAGGTTTCGTGGCATGGGTTTCCAAAGGGAACAGCGTTCCTTTTGGCACACGACTTTGCTTGCAAAGTCTAGTGTGTTATACCTTTATCCGAAAGACAGCAGCAAAACAGCAGCGTGTGCCACTTCGAAGCACAGGCTGCTGCTATTGCGTTGCGGCGTGAAAAGGTCGCTTCCTTTCCTTGCTGGAAGCGTACGTTTGAACGACGCAAAAGGAACGGTGGCGTGACTTATGTCACGGCGCCGATTCCGGGCCGGATTGAGGATAGAGGTATACTAAAACGAGATTGGATCAGTATCACCATGGGAGTTCCAGACGGACATTATCAAGAGCGGTACGCTCAATACTTCTTGCGCGGCTCTCACTTAAATGGAAATGCGCCGCAGTCTCTTCCCTGTCGTGGAGAAGATCGTCATCAAAACCGTAGCGGTAGCGGAGGTATGTGCTTTCCCTGAGGGAGATCATATTCAGCGCGTGATGGATTTCTTCGTAGGTCTCCTTCTCAATACAAATCTGCTCTGGGGTTTTTGTGTATTCCGAAAAAAGCCTGTCGTAAAAACTGCTCTCATTATTGTCCTGATCGTTATTCGGTTCGACGTCAAGGCTCAGCATCTGACCTGTAGAAGGAATAGCGGATGCGCATTTTCGGATATAGTCCATCATCGCGTTTTCGGAAACCCGGGATGCGTAGGTCTGGAACAGATTCCCTTTTTCCGGACGGAAGGAATGGACAGCCCTTAAAAATCCAATAGAGCCTTCCTGCAATAGATCGTCAGATTCGATCTGAAGTCCGGAGTACTGTACTTCAAATTTTGCAGCCAACGCCTGCAGTGATGGCAGCAAATTACAAATCAGCTCCTCCTCTGCATCGGCGTTTCCTTCCTGCGCCAGCATGCAGAGTTCTTCATTCGTCATGATCCGGATCCTTCAGAGCGTTAAGCAAATCCAGAAAACTGATGCCAAGCGATGAGAGCATTTCTTCCGGTACACCTGCTTCCGAAATGGTCTTTATGACCGCAGCCGTCAGATCCTCGGCGGTCAGCTTACTGAGATCCACCGCCTCCCCATCCTTGGTCAGATTTGCACGCAGGCGATTCAATACTTCGGCTGTTGCCTTTTGCTTGTCCTCAGCCGTCGATTCAGCATTCCTCTTGATATCGCGGGCAATCTGCATGAAAAGAGCTTGAATCGCATTTGTATCCGCTGTGACAGAAGGAGTACTAAGCAGCTGCAGTGCCTTTGCAGCTTCCCCGGCGGCCTCGGCATCTTCAGGGTGAATTTTAGCCTGACCGATAATATAGGAACGGGAGAAATTCATCACCTGGTTCATCGCATTGATTCCGGCGATCATGGTCTCGTCCCGATACCGCGCCAACAGTAGCAGCAGCTGCGGAAAGCGTGGATGCTCGATCAGCTGGTTCAGAACGGAGGCATCGACCTTTCCGGTATACAGGAGTTTTGCTGTTTCCGCGGAGAGCCCGAGCTCTTCTATGTCATAATTCTTCCGGTCCGGAATATCTGTTTCACCAAGAAGGAAGTCGGTTGAAACGTCAAAGTACTTGGCGATCTGGATGATGAAACCATCACCCAGATTCTTCGTGCCGCCCTGCAGATATCTGCTGAGGGCGCTGTTCGAAAGACCGACCTTTTCGGCAAGTTCGGCCTGGGTAATCTTCTTGTTTTTGATAAGGTCCTGGATACGCTGCCGGGTATCGCCGGGAAGGTAAGTGTCTGACATAAGCTGATCCTTCTTCATTTCTTGCCTTTATAACTCATCCATCAGGAGAAAATCCCGAAGTTTGTAATGGTAAACAGTGCTGGTTGAATAGTCGATATCATCGTTTGTGATAATAATCTTTTTCATCGTATTATCAATACCTGCAAAGGCGGAGAATTCCCTGTCGTAGGCTTTTTCTTCCGCGACACTGTAGGCGACCTGGACCAGGTACAACTTGCCATCCCGGGCTGCTCTGAAATCGATCTCCCGCCCTTTATTGTTGTACACCGTCACTTCGTATCCCAGATAGATCAATTCATTCAATACGATATTTTCCAGGTTGTGCGTAAGATCATACCGGTTTCCGGATACCCGTATGCTGTTTAGGGAAACATCCTCATTGTAGAGTTTATAGTAATAGTTGAGCTTCGCCTTTGCTTTGGGAGAATAGAGAGGAATGTCTTCAATGACATATGCCTCTTTCAAATAGCCGAGATACTTAATCACTGTCGGAACGGAAACCGAAATATTCTGCCCCTTCATATAGTCGGCAATGGACTTTGCGCTGAAGATCCTGGCATTGGAAACCAGGATGTAATCAACGATGCGCTCAAACACATCCTTCTTTCGGATATTGTATCGGTTTTCCAGGTCATTATAGATAATGGTACTGTTGAGATCGTTCAGATAGCGTTTCATGGATTCTGCATCGGGCTGCTCCAGCGCCGCGGGGAACCCGCCCCAGACCAGGTAATCGCTGATTTCAAAACTGCGCCCCAGCTGGTCCGCGTACTCTTTGGCCTCACGGTATACGAAGGGCCGGATGCGGAAAGAAACATAGCGTCCGGATAATTCCTTTGTAAACTCCCGGGACAGCAGCTTGGAATTGCTTCCTGTAATGAAAACGGAAGTATTATAGAGCCGGAGCGTCCTCGCTGCCTCGTTCCAGCCTTCAACATTCTGGACTTCATCCAGGAAGACATAGAGCTTATCATCTCCCAGATAATCATTTACGTAGGCAATGAGGGCATCTGCATTCGGAATCTTCGTCCTGATAGGCCTCAGGTCAAAGTCCAGAAACAAGCATCTCTTTCCGGCGGCTTCAAGTTCATTCAAAACCTGCTTTAAGATTACGGATTTCCCGCACCGACGGATACCGGTAATGATTTTGATCAGATCACTCTCATAGAAAGGTCTGATCTGTGTCATATAGTGCTCTCTGAGGATCATAGAATCATCTCCTGTACGTTGGGATAATAGAGGCAGCCATTGCAGCCTGTCTGCAGATGGCTCTTCGGTATGTCGCCATTATACTTTAAGATTTCGCGAAAAGCAACAATATATTAAAATAGAAATTTAAAATATGACCGATGCGTGTATATTCTTAAATTGCGAATCCTGGCATCACTATTTGGCACTTAAGGCGGTATTTTTCAGGAGATTTGAAAAAGTTACCGGCTTAACTGCTATTTAACGCGAGGAATCAGCCGTTATATCTATTCTGCTCTTCTTCATGTCCCATAATCCGGTCTCGATTGCATTTTTGCAATTTTCTCCTCCGTCATCTCCTCCAAATCCCGAAAACGCCTTATTCTTCAGCTGACCGGCATTTTCTCCGTATAAGAAACCAGGATGAAAAATCCAAATAATCTTAAAGGAGGAACTGCCGACTATGAACCTATTTGAAACTGTCAAAGCAAACGTCAGCGTGCCGGAAGCCGCCAGGGCATACGGGCTTACCGTGACCCGCCACAGCATGGCTCGATGTCCATTCCACAATGACCGTCACCCGAGCCTCAAGCTCAATCCGGACTTCTACTACTGCTTCGGATGCGGAGCGAAAGGCGATGTGATCGACCTGGTCGCAGAGTTGTTTAACCTCAGCCCTTACGAGGCGGCCAGGAAGATCGCGGAGGACTTCGGTATCGACCCGGATAAGCCGCCGGAAGCAGCCGCGCTTGCAAAACCCAGGCACCCGATGATCAGGGCGTTCCGTGATGACGAACGCTACTGTCAGCGGGTGCTTTGTGATTATCTGCACCTTCTGGAGGACTGGAAGGTGCAGTACGCACCCGCCTCGATGGACGAGGAGCCCGATGACCGCTTTGTGGAGGCCTGTCAGATGCTCTCCTATATCGAATACCTGGCGGACCTTTTAACGGTTGGCGACCTTGAACAGCGAAAGGCTGTGGTAATGGAACTGATGAAGGACGGCAAGATCACCGATCTCGAAGATCGTGTGGGAAGAGCCCGTGAGGAAGAAAGGAGGTCGGAGAATGCCGAGGAAATCAACATTGCCTCCTGACGCTCCGGTATGGGTCACCGAGGATCGCAGGATCGATGAGATGATGTTTTGTTGCTCGTTTCTGGAGGCCTTTCCCATGAAATGTGTCCATGGCAAGCTGTATACCGTCGAGGGTCTTATCCCCGACGAGGCTGCCCTGAAACGCGAGATCTTCATGGAGATCTGCGATTGGGTCAAGACCGGGACTGCAAGGAAGGTCGAGGATCTTATGAAAGCGGTCAAGATGATGGCATTTGCCGACGAGATCCCGCTTCATCAGGACCGCATCCATGTGTCCAACGGCACCTGGTATCTGGACGGCCATTTCAGCGAAGAAAAGGAATACTGCCGGAACCGGCTGGACGTCTCCTACAATCCGGCAGCAGGCACGCCGAACGTATGGCTGAAGTTCATTTCGGAGCTCCTGGTGCCGGAGGACATCCCGACGCTGCAGGAGTACCTGGGGTACTGCCTGCTCCCTACGACCAGGGCCCAGAAGATGCTCCTGATGATCGGAAAAGGCGGCGAGGGCAAGTCGCGTGTGGGACTCGTCATGAAATCGATCCTCGGGATCAGCATGAACACCACCAGTATCCAGAAGGTTGAGACAAACAAGTTCGCGAGGGCGGATCTGGAGGACAGGCTCCTGATGGTGGATGACGACATGGATATGAGTGCGCTGAGTAAGACGAACTATATCAAATCCATCGTCACCTCCGAATGCCAGATGGATGTCGAACGCAAAGGCATCCAAAGTTATCAGAGCCTTCTGTATGTCCGCTTCCTCTGCTTTGGAAACGGTGCCCTCACCGCGCTTCACGACCGGTCTGACGGCTTTTTCCGGCGGCAGATCGTGATCACCACGAAGGACAAGCCCGAAGGTCGTGTCGATGACCCGTATCTGGTGGAAAAGATGATCGCGGAAAAGGAAGGTATCCTGCTCTGGTGCCTGGAAGGCTTAAAGCGCCTCATTGCCAATGACTATCGCTTCACCATCAGCGAACGGTCGAAGGAGAACATCGCCGCTATTGTAAAGGACGCCAACAACATCCTGGAGTTCCTGGCGTCTGAGGGGTATCTCACCTTTCATGAAGACAGCAAGGCGGCGACCAGCGACCTGTATGCGGCATACAAGGAATGGTGTGATGACAATGCGGAGAATGCTCTTTCCATGAAGAGCTTCGCCAACTTTCTTTCCCAGTATGCTGAAGTCTACCACCTGATTCCTGACAACAACATCTATCGCGGGAAGGGCAAACGCTGCCGGGGATACCGTGGCGTCGAGGTCATCGATCATAATAATCCCTTTCTTAAATAAAGTTGTCAAATCATGCGTACGTGCGTACAAGCGTTCGGTGCCCATCCCGGGTGCCGGCTGTACGCATGTACGTACGAACGCAAAAATCACGAAGTCTTTTTCATTACAGAGTTTGAAGGAGGAGCAAACACAATGGCAGTACCGCAGTACGCGATCATGCGCTTTATGAAATACAAGGGGCCGGAGATCGGAAAGATTGAGGCCCATGATGAAAGAACCAAGGAATCTTACGCCAGCAACCCGGACATCGACCCGACCCGGACGCATCTGAATTATCACCTGGTCGAACCCCAGGGGCGGTACCGGGCGGAGGCAGAACGGCAGATCCGGGAGGCCGGATGCCGGACCAGGACCGACAGCGTCAGGCTGGTGGAGACGGTGATCACCGCCACCCCGGAGTTTTTCCAGGGAAAGAGCATGAAAGAGAAGAAGGCCTTTTTCCAGGAGGCGCTGGAGTTCATCAAACAAAAACAGGATCCGGATACGATCATTTCAGCCGTGGTGCATATGGACGAGACAACGCCCCATATGCACCTTTCTTTTGTCCCGCTGACAGAGGACGGGAGGCTTTCGGCGAAAGAGATCGTGGGCAACAAAAAGAAGCTGACCAAATGGCAGGATGCCTACTGGGAGCATATGGTCCGGAAGTACCCGGAACTAGAGCGCGGACAAAGCGCCAGCGAGACCGGAAGGGACTATATCCCGCCCCGGGTCTTCAAAGAGATGACTCGGCTCAATAAACAGCGTGAGAAGCTGGAGAGCCTGCTCACGGAGGTCAATGCCTTCAATGCTAAGGCAAAGGCTGCTGAGATCGGGAAGGTGCTGGACAAATATATCCCGAGCGTCGAAAAGATGAGCACCCAGGTCAGAAAGTACAGCAAGGCTTACAGCACGATGAAGGCTGAAAACACAGCTCTTGAGCTGCAAAATGAAACCTTATCCGCCGAACTGAAGGAATCTCAGCAGGAAAGCATCCTGAAGAAAATGGCAGATCTGAAGCTGCAGCATGATTACGAGGAAGCCATATCCCTTCTGGAGAGGATTCCGCCGGAGGTGCTGGCAGCCTATGCCGACAGAAGCTCACCGGACAAGCTCCATGAGTTGGAGTCGGGGAGGTGATGCCTTTGCTGAAAGACAATCGCTACAGGGATATGGAGTGTGTGATTCATTTCGGGGATAACAGGAAGCAGGTCATGCGTGAATTCCAGGATAAACGGCTGAAGCTTGCGGCGAGGTTTATCCAGAAGCAGGACATAGCCGCACTCCGTCAGATCGATCTTAAGGAGTATCTTAAGGCCAGCTGAAGATAGGCCTTCAGCGATGCCAATCAAGTCAATCAGAGGGATTTCTGAAAAACATCAGATTCCCTCTGGCTTTTTTTATTTTTCGTGGTATAATGCGTGTGTGTTAAAGAAAAACAAGGAGGTGATTCTTTGAAAAAGAATGATCATACAAAACAAGATGATCGTGCTGTTGTGATCTATGCCAGGAAATCAAAGATCACCCACAAAGGCGACTCCATTGCAAATCAAGAGGAGTACTGCCGCGAATATGCCAGACTGCATCTGAAACTCCCGGCTGACTATGAATTCAAGGTATATGAGGACGAAGGCAAGAGCGGCTTTTATGCCGATAGGCCGGATTTCCAGCGGATGATCCGCGATGTGGAACAGAACAAGATTCGTGCTATCGTCTGCTATAAGCTGGACCGTATCAGCCGCAAGATGTCGGATCTCACCACGATGATCGACTACCTGAACAAGCATAATGTTGCCCTGCTGATCAGTTCCAACAACCTGAACACCCAGGACAGCAATTCCAAGATGATGATCCAGATGCTCGGCATCATTGCGGAGTTTGAGCGCGACGTCATCAAGGAAAGGATCACCGACAACCTGATCGAGCTGGCAAAGGACGGCCGCTGGATGGGAGGGATTCCGCCGACAGGCTTTTCAGTTGACCGGTCCCAGCATGGCAGTGGCAGCAAGAAGAATGGGTATGCCTATCTCGTCACGATTCCGGAAGAAAAGGTACTGGTGCAGCATGTGTTTCAGGCGTTCCTTTCTACCAGAGGCTACAATGCGGCTGCCCGGAAGCTGAATGCAGAGGGATATCGGACAAAGACCGGTCTTCCCTTCAATACACAGTCGGTGCGGGATATCGTGACGAATCCGGTCTACTGCAGCGCCGATCAGGATGCCTTCCGTTATTTCATCGAGCATGACGGGGATATTTACGGCGAGGAAGCAGATTACGACGGTCTTCACGGGATATCGGTTTATAACCGTACCCGTGAGATGCGGGAAGAAAGTGACGACTCAACTTTCCTTCACCCGGAGTTTTCTAAGACGGTCCGGGAGAAAGACATCAGTGAATGGATCATTGCCATCGGCCGCCACGAAGGATTCATTGAAGGCAAGGATTGGGTGACAGCGCAGACTTTAAAGCTGGATATCGCTGACCGCTACAACAGGCCGCACCGGGCAACCAACGCGCTGCTGGCAGGCCTCATCTACTGCCCGCTGTGTCATCAGCGCCTGAACGTGGTTTCAGAAAGCGGACGGTATACACATGGGAAACCGCGGTTCAAATACGCCTGTCCGAATGCGGTCCGGAAAGGTTCCTGCGACTACCAGGCGGTTCACGGCGTGGAGTTTGATGAGTTTATCGTAGAGAAGCTTTCCTCCCTGTCAGACGAAGAGCAGAACTATTATCTCACCAATATCCAGCGGCAGATCGACCAGACCGTAAAAGGCGACAAGACACAGCAGGAGATCTCTTCGCTTCAGAAAGAGATCGACCGTCTGGACCGGGATATCAAGGCCCAGGTGAAAGCCTTGCGGACGGCTTCCGAAACCACAAGGCCCTACCTGGAAGCGGATGTCAATGAGATGACCGAGGAGATCTTCGCAAAGCGGAAGACGCTCTCGAGGCTGGAGATGGAGCTGGAGGACCAACAGGCTCATATCAGGGATTATGAAAAGATCAAGGAGACGCTGCTGTCCTTCCGGGAACTGGTGAAGGATGCAGAACCCACGGAGATCGTATCGCTGATCGGCAGCATTGTGGAGCGTGTCTATGTGACCCGAGACGGGAAAAATGAGGTCTGCCACATTTATATCAAGGGCTGCGTCACCGAAGACTATTCCGGCGAGGAAGACTATTTTTTCGGACGCAGCGGCACTCTTGAAACAGAATCAGAAGAGACTACAATGACCGAATTCTCCCAAGGTGGAGAAATGTGTGATTCTGAAGGGTGTCGCAAATTGCATCCATACCTTTGCCGGCATCCAGCTGCGATCTGAGTGTAACCGGCAGATGACCGGGCTCCGCGCCCGTTACGGCAGCCGCTATGAGCAGCCAACCGCTGTTCCCATGCTGACAGACGGCTATAATCTTCCCGCAAAGAAGATCATACATATCGTGGGTCCCATTGTTTCCGGCCCCCTGACCCCCGCGCTTGAGAAGGATCTTGCCGACTGCTATACCAATACCCTCAATATGTGCGCGGAAAACGGACTGCGGTCCCTTGCCTTCTGCTGTATCTCCACGGGCGTATTCCGCTTTCCGCCGGATAGGGCGGCTCAGATCGCTGTCAGGACCGTCCGGGGCTGGCTTGCTGAACATGAAGGCGCCATGGACCGTGTAATTTTTAATGTATTTTCCGACAGGGACAGGGATATTTATGAGGCTCTTTTCAAATAAACAAAAAGCGGATTACAGGCAGACTTTGCAGAAGGGGATTTCCTTCGTGCGAGGGCTTCAAGGCGGACTAACCGATGAGACAGGCAGCCGGGAGGAGAACATCCGTCGGCTTCGGGATGAGATTGGTACTGCCGACGCGATCGTGATCGGCGCCGGAGCAGGTCTTTCCACCGCCGCGGGCCTCACCTACAGCGGTGAGCGGTTCGACCGGTATTTCTTTGATTTCAAAGAGCGCTTCGGAATTCGGGACATGTACTCCGGCGGCTTTTATCCCTTCCCGGACCAGGAGACCCGCTGGGCATGGTGGGCAAGGCATATTTATTTCAACCGCTATATCGACGCGCCCAAGCCGGTTTATCGGGACCTGCTCTCCCTGGTCGGGGATAAGGATTATTTTGTGATCACGACAAACGTGGACCACCAGTTCCAGAGGGCTGGCTTTGATAAACGGCGTCTGTTTTATACCCAGGGGGATTACGGTCTTTTCCAGAGTGCCGGAGGGCATATAAAAAAGACCTATGACAACGAGTCATGGGTCATGAAGGCCATGGCGGCACAGGGCTTTATTCCCGACAAAAACGGCGTCCTTCAAGTGCCGGAAGATCACCTGCTCTCGATGCAGATTCCGGCCCGACTGATTCCCGTCTGCCCTGACGATGGCGGCCCGGTATCCATGAACCTACGGGCAGACGAAACTTTCGTGGAAGATGAGGGATGGCATGACGCGGCAGATCGGTATGCCGGCTTCCTGCAGTCACACGAAGGAAAACATGTCCTCTTTCTGGAACTCGGCGTAGGAGGAAATACTCCTATGATCATCAAGTTCCCCTTCTGGGCGATGACCGCGGAGAATCCGGACGCAGTCTATGCCTGCCTGAATTATGAACAGGCTGTCTGCCCCGTGCGGATTAGGGCACAGTCTGTCTGCATTGACGGCGACAGCGGCCAGGTGCTGAAAGCACTTAAATGCAGCACTTAAATGCAGCACTTAAAAGCAATACTTAAAAGCAGTACTTTAAAGCAGGATTTCAGGATTTTCAGGCAAGGATTCCCGGTGATTCAATCTCCGAGAAGCTGACAGCCCGGCATCCTGACGCAAAATGGGGATTCAGGGATGATTTGATGATGGTTTCCCGAGAGGAATCAGATAGCTGCCGAACTGCCTGTTGAAGAGCGCGATCACGCGGCCTGTGCCAAGCATGCCGGCAAGGGTTCCGATGCCGATTCCGATTATATGGCGGGTAAAGGCCAGGGACAGAGCGCAGGTCGCCAGTACGCAGCACACGTCTACGATGTTTTTGGTCAGACCAAGTTCCAGGCCGGACCGGTCGGAGACTGCCTGTACGATGCCGTCGCCGGGGCTCACGACCAGGCGCATATCAAGAGTGAAGGCGGCTCCGATCCCAATCAGTATGACTGCGAGGACCAGTACCAGAATGCGCGCGGCAAGTGTCTGCGGGGCAGGGATCACCGCGGCATAGAGGTTGAGAAGACGGGTGAAGAATATGCTGAAAGGCAGCTGCAGAATATCCATGACAACTGCCTTCTTCTTGTCGGAAGGAGTCCTCTTTCCGGGGAGAAGATGCAGCGCAATCTGAACGAGGATAAAAAAGCTGTACAGGAAGAAGGTGGCATCGCCCAGCTCAATCCCGCTGAGCTCCGAAATGCAGAAAGCCACGGCGATAATCGGCGAGGCTCCGAGCTTTGTCTTGGTACTCAGGGTCAGCCCCAGGGCGAGGATGCATATGCCTGCCACATAAAAGAAAATGCGGGCGTCTGTCCTGTTCTTTGCTGTACTTGTGCGGTCTTCTTTCATCTGGTCCTTCCTTACAGAAAATGTCATGAGAAAATGTGCCCGTTTTCCAAGTTTTGTACTGTATTGTCCTGTAAAAACAGTGTACCTCAATCCATGAAAAAAATGCTGAGCGCAGGCAAAAAATTGCTGAATGCATGAGAAAAAGTTCTGACGCGGGTGGAAAAAGTGTCCGGCGCCTGCAGTCCTGTATGGAGAATAACATATCTTCAGGCCCTGTGTCACCACCCGGACAGGAGTGGCGGCAACTTCATCGGCATCCCTGATCTCAACGTGGGAAGCAGTTCTCCCCAAGTCTTTCTATATTGTCTTTTCCTCCTGGCAAAGGTAAAATAAGAGAAATACCCTTTGAAGAAAAGTTTGACGTTAGGGTGGAGAAACCTATGCTCAGACAGGCAGACAGGCAGACAGGCAGACATACATTAGAATAGTCACTGCTATTCTTTGTTTCATCATGAGGAAACATAAACAAGCACACCCTGTAGGAGCAGATCCTCCAGAATGCGCTTGTTGTATATAAAAAAGCAGATCATCAGGTTTTCAAAGAAAAGAGGCAGGTATGAAAAACAGAAATATTTGTAAACTGTTAGCAATCACAGTCATCGTAACAATGCTTTCAGCAGGCTGCAGCGCTGCCAATGCGGCGCCTGCGAAAGAAGAAGCTGTTCCTGAGGCGACAGAAGCAACGGTTACGGAAGAAGAGACCGTTACTGAGGAGACAATGGCAGTAGAGTCGGTTGCAGACACCTCAGAAGCTGCCAAGCCGGAAAAGAAGGGAGCTTCTTCAACAGAGAGTCAGGATACAGCTGCTAAAGTAAAATTTCTACCCAAAACGATAAAGAACTATTATGTGTCGGAGGATGGGAAAAAGAATCTCAGATACGAAATGGAGTATGAATATGACGATAATGGAAATTGTATCCATAGGAGTACTACCTCGTATCGAGATGATATGGAACCCCAAAAAAGTGAAACTAATGCCGAATATGACGAAGAGGGGCACTGTGTTAAAGAGGATCACCTGGATAGCGATGGAAAAGTAACTGGCAGCACCAGTTATGAGTATGAGTGTGATGAAGAAGGACGTACCCTAAAGGAAAAACGTTCGGATAAATATTATTCGGAATACGGGAATACCGAATCCACTTTTATTACTGAATATTCGTATACTGGTGATCAAGTTACGTGTGACAATTATTTTAACGATGTGCTTACACAATCAGCTAAAGGTTTTGTTCTTGACGGAGAATGCTACATGACAGAACAAAAAACATATGATGAAGAGAATCCTAAAACAGAAGACGATGAGATTTATGCCTCTAAAAGGATTTATACATACGAAGGAAACAGGGTTGTAAAAGATGAGGAATATGAAAACAATGGTGAATTGAATTATGAAGCGAGTTATGAATATGAGTTGGATGAAAATAACAATCCCATAACCGTAAAAGCTGTCGTCAAGTATATTGATGGTGAGGTATCGACAGCAATCACGGAATACACGTATATTCAGCTCAAATAACGACACATGTCAGAAAAACTTTCATGCCATTTATTGAAAGACAGATTTCAAGATTTTTCAATGTTTGAGAAGATGCTGATGGAAATGGATGGTACAACTCTTTTAATCTCCACGAAATCGTTTCCACATTGATTGCCCGGAAATTGCAATCCGGATAACAAACGAATTCAAACACAGTCTTTCCATCTATGTAAACAATAAGCCAATAATACCGGAAAAGCGACCCGCCGAATAAGCTGGTCGCTTTTTTATCCTCAAACGTAAGGACCTCAAACCTGTCTTTAATAACGTAACCTATTCTTTACGAAGTAATTCTTTACGATATAAACCTCCCATTTATCCTGGAAAACCTTGACAAAGGGAACCGTTATTACAGAGTAGGAAAAGATGACGAGTCACAGTGCTTCATCCCATTTGTTTTTAAATTCTCGTTTTTTTCTTTTATACTTAAGGCAGATAGCATTTTTGCCTGATAGATGCTATGTTTATGTTAAAAGCTCCGGCGATGCGGCCTTGAACAAGGCAAGCCTCGCAAGCTTGCTTGCGATGGTTCAAGGACATTTCGCCGGGCCACATACATGAGCAAAAAATTTGCGAATGTATGTGGAAGGATCGCGGGAGTGCGGAGCACGGAGCGATCCGTGGAGCTTTTAACAACCCACAAATCCGGAGCTCCGGCGATACATTATTTAATCATCGAAATCTGCCATTCAGAGGCAGCCCATGCGGACCTGTCGGCAGACACCGATAGAAAGGAGGCGGTAATGAGCGATAAAGACCAGAAGTGTCAGTTCTGTGGAAAACCGAAAGCAGGATCAAATAAGCGTTTCATAGGGGGCGGCGGCATTATCATCTGTCAGGACTGTATCAAGGCGTCCAATGATGTTCTTAACCGCCTGGAGAAGCAAGATGCGGAGAAAAAGCAGGGCAGCTATATTAAGAAAGAAGACCTGAAAAAGCCCAGTGAGATCGTGGAATTCCTGGATCAGTATGTGGTCGGACAGGACAGGGCCAAGAGGTCGATCGCGGTGGCTGTTTACAACCACTACAAGAGAGTCAACGCCTTAGGCAACCCAAGTGTTGATATTGAAAAGAGCAATATCCTGATGATCGGTCCCACCGGTTCCGGCAAGACCTACCTGGCCCGGATTCTGGCCAAGGTCCTTGGTGTTCCTTTTGCCATCTCTGACGCCACAACACTGACAGAAGCCGGTTATGTCGGTGAAGATGTCGAAAACGTGCTTCTGAGGCTGATCCAGGCGACAAACTATGACATTAAGCGGGCTGAAAGAGGCATTATCTACATCGATGAGATCGACAAGATTGCCAGACAAGGTGAGAACAGGTCAATCACGAGGGATGTATCCGGTGAGGGTGTGCAGCACGCGCTGTTAAAGATCCTGGAGGGGACTGTGGCTTCTGTCCCTCCTCAGGGAGGACGCAAGCACCCTCATCAGGAAATGCTGAAGATCGATACGACGAACATTCTCTTTATCTGCGGAGGCTCCTTTGCAGGTATTGAAAAAATTCTCGCAAAGAAAGAAAATAAAAATACCATCGGTTTCGGTCAGGCATTTGAAAACAAAAAAGACAAGCCCCTTTCTGAACAGCTCAGAGAGCTCATGCCTCAGGACCTCATGAAATTTGGCCTGACTCCGGAATTTGTCGGCAGACTGCCCATCTTCATCGCCCTGGATGAACTGGACGAAGATGCAATGGTGAGGATTCTGACCGAACCTAAGAACAGCCTGGTGAAACAGTATCAGAAGCTCCTGGATCTGGACGGCGTCGAGCTGGAATTTGAACCCGAAGCACTCAGGGAGATCGCGCAGATCGCTCTGAAGAAGAAAACGGGTGCCAGAGGCCTGAGAGCCATCATGGAAAACGTGATGGAGGACATCATGTTTGACATACCTGATGAAAAAAACGTCAAGAAATGTATCATCACAAAAGCCACAGTTGCCGGAGAGGAAAAACCTGTAATCATAAGAGGTGAAACAGACGAGGACGAGCTTGACTGAGACAGGTCCCGCCTGAGACAAGATTTGCCCGGGAAAGGTCCCGCCTGAGACAAGATTTGCCCGAGAAAGGGCCCGCCTGAAGAAACAGGACCTGCCCGAGGCAGGGCTTTTCTGCGACAGTGTCAGCCCGGGACAGGCGGACATTCAGCCGGGACTCAATGGAAACGGGAACGGAGTGACATGGAAGGGAACAAACACAAATCATCCGGCTTCGGATCCTTCCGGGATTCAAAACAGAATTATCGCAGACCGCTGCGGTTTTTTCTGACTGCCGCGGCAAGCGCTGTTGTGGACTGGACACTGTTTCTCTTACTGATCCGCTTATTCGGCAGTTCTGCCTGGGCGGCCTACAGAATCACAGTTGCCAAAGACGCGGCGGCTGCGTCGGCCCTTTCAAGGGTCGGTTCCGGAATACTGAATTTTACGCTCAACCGGAATTGGAGTTTTCAAAGCAAGGGGCGCGTCGGAATCGAAGCGGTCCGCTATCTCGTCCTGTTCAGCGCCAATCTGTTTTGCAACGCCAGCGCTGTCGGGTGGCTGACGCTTCAAGGTGTCCCTGCGGCACTGGGAAAGCTCATGGTGGATGTCCTTCTTTTCCTGATTAATTACCAGGTGCAGAAGCGCTGGGTTTTTAAGCGGACCAATTGAGGGAAGTCTGATTGGAACAATAAAAATGCAGAGGGGCATATAAACAGATTTGAGCCAGTGTCCGCCAGGCAGACAAAATAGAAAGCGGGCAGAAAAATAAAAAGCAAAAAACCAATTAATAAAAGCAAAAGACCAACTGCCATCAGATCACACCACACACCACCACGTGGTCTGATGGCAGTTTTTTCAGCTGATGACCTGCTTCATATAATTTCATGTTGTAAAGGTCAAAAGTACGTGATGGCTCTGAGCCTGATCAATGTGCCCAGAGCGTTTGTGTATATTGATTAGACAGGCTGCACTTAGCTCTCTTTTGACTCTGACACGACTCTGACACCATATCATTCCGGCTCCTCCAGCCCGATACATATCATTCCGGCTCCTCCAGCCCGGTAAAGGACTTTCTGTAGTCCCTCGGAGTACAATTATATATTTCGCGGAAAATCTTGCTGAAGTAGCTGTCAGACATAAAACCGCAGTTGGCCGCTATTTCGGACACACTCTGGCCGGTCCGCAGCAGAAGGACAGCCGCCATCTGGATCCGGTATTCAATCAGAAAGCGGACCGGAGTGAGGCTGACAGACCGTCTGAAGCACCGCGTGCATTCCCGGGGGCTTACCCCCGCTGCCTGAGCGATTTCAGGCACTCCGATCTGGTCTGCGTAATTGTCATAGATATAGTTGAGCATAAGCTTCATGCGCTCCTGGTCACGATTGCTTCCGGCCCGATCCTTTGCAAGGATTTCCGCGGTTTCTTCAGAGAGCAGGAGAAGAAAACGCACGAGGCTTTCCCGCACAGCCAGCTCGTAGGCCCGGGATTCCTGTCGCATTGCATTCAGAAACTCCACGATGCAGTGAATCATCCGGATCCGTCTCTCCGTGTCGGGTTTTATATGAAGGACCGACAGGGATTTGGAGTGGAAGACCGGCGAAAAGAACTTCCTGTCCAGGTAGCTGCCGGGTTCTCCTCCCGGAAAGCGCGTATCACAGGACAGGGAGTAGTAGCCTACCTCTTTTGGAAAATCGTAGGCGTGCATTGTGCTGCTGTTGATAAACACGGCTTCACCCTGATGTATTTCCATTGTTTTTTCTGCTGTCTGCAGCAGGAAAGATCCCTTGTCTGTATAATTGATCTCGAACCAGTCGTGCCAGTGCCATGGAATATGATGGCCTATAAACAAACGCCCCTCATTATAGTTGCAGACAAAGGGCAAGCCTGCTGATTCGTCTTTGATCAGTTCTTCGCCGTTATTGCCCAGAACCAGCCTGTTTTTCTGATATCGTATCATTTCTTCCCCTTCAAATCTTCCCCTTTAAATATTCATCGGGGACGGCCAGCCTCCCGAAACCCGGTAGGCGGAGCTGTCCCAGGCACCCGCCCATGACCACAAGTGTAAATAAAGTTGGTAAAAAACCGTCAGAGTATGTCTTTAATCCGCACTTTTGGACGCTTTTATTTTATTTTATCGTCATTTTGTTACAGATTCAACCGGATTTTCCGTGTAAAATATGGATTTATTTATAAATTCTTGCTCATCAGACACGTCGTTTTTTTTACATTTTCGGGCGGTAAAACCACTGATAATTATCCCGGAAGCCTCCTATAATCAAATCATCAAAAGGAAACAGCAGACTTCTGAAAGAACTCAGAAATCCATCAACAGAAATCCATTAAATCCATCAAAACCATCAAATTCATCAAAGATATCGCACAAATGAAAAAAGGAGGATCACAATGATAAAGTTCAGAAAAGCATTTGCAGCAGGAATGATTGCCATGATGTGTCTCACCGCATGCGGAAGCAGCACATCAAACACCGGAGCAGCGGATCAGGCTTCTGACGCGGCATCCGCCTCGGGGACGGCAGGAAGCGCATACAACATGAGTTATATCGCTACTGTAGAAGACGAGTGGCTCACAGAGCTGATGAACGACATGAGCGCCAGCGCAAAAAACAACGATGTGAATATGGAGATCATGCATGCAGGAAATGATTCATCCAAAGTCATCCAGTGCATCGAACAGGCAAAGGCGGAAGGCAAGGATGCCGTGATCGTCAATGTCGCCTATTCAAACGACGCGCGTGCCTGTGTGGAAGCTGCCGGGGATATGAATCTGGTCTTCGTCAACAGGCTCCCCGAGGCTTCCGATTACGATCTTCTGGGAGGAAATATCGTAGGCATTGCTTCCGATGAAAAGCTCGCCGGCACTTTCCAGGGCGAATATCTTGCGGAGTATTTCGGAAATAAGGGACAGACAGATGTCCGCTATCTGATGCTCCAGGGTCCCATGGACCTGTCCCACTCCGTGATCCGCTCTGAGACACCCCTTGAAATCATGAAGGAAGCAGGACTGAATCCGGTTGAAGCTGCAACGGTCTCAGCCGAATACAACCGCGATAAAGCCCAGAGCGGTGTCGAGGCCGTCCTCAAAAAAGGCACCGAATTCGACTGCATCATCTCCAATAATGACGCTATGGCAATCGGCGCGATCCTGGCTCTGGAAAATGAGGGCATCGATCCCGCATCCATCCCGATCGTCGGTATCGACGCGACCACGGACGCCGTGGACATGATCCTGGATGGTAAAATGGCTATGAGCGTCTTCCAGAGCGCGGAAGGACAGGCTGAAGCAGCTGTCCGCATTGCCAAAAACCTTGTGGACGGCAAGCCTGCTGATGAAGGCACCGGCTGCACAGTTTCAGAAGACTGCGAGAACATCTTCTATGTACCCTTTGAAAAAGTGACCGCCGAGAACGCGAAGGACTACACAAACACTCCGTAATTCAGATAATTAACGGACCAGGAAAGCTGCACTATTCAAAATACGAAAAGTTTGAAAGGCACAGTACTTTAAACTTGATAAGCCTGAAAAGGCACAGTATTCTATAACTGATAAGACTGAAAAGCCATACTATACTAAAACCTGAAAAGCCAAATTGATTCTTCCGCACTGGGCAGTGGACCGCAATCCTGAGACAGAGATTCCCGGAGTAAGCACTATCCGGTGCGGAAGAAACTTGTATCAGAGGTTTCTAAACATGGAAAAAAACATCAGAAAAGAATCTTTCTTCCGCTCACTGGCCCCCAATGACCGATACATGATCGGCAATCTGTTTTTTCTGTATCTGATCCAGGGAATCTACACGATCATGATCGGATCTATCCTGCCCATGATCAAGGCGGAATACAATCTCAGCTACCAGATCGGCGGCTACCTGATTTCGGCCCATTCCACAGGCAATATCGTTGCGGGGCTTTTCGCAGGTCTCATCCCGCTTTTTATCGGGATCAAAGATTCTCTGATGATCCTCAACCTGCTTCCCATCATTGGCTTTTTCCTTGTGCTGGTCACGGGCAATCCCTTCGTTCTCATCTTTGCCTTTCTGCTGACCGGCCTGGGGCGCGGCTCGATCAGTAACTACAACAACCAGGCGGTCAGTACCCTGTCAGGCGGGAACTCATCCCCGCTGAACGCCCTGCACGGCTTTTTCGCCATCGGGGCAGTCACTGCTCCCCTCATCGCGCTTGCCTGTACCCGCTTTGACCGGATCGGCTGGAGGATCGCAGTCTCCGTCATCCTGGCCCTGCTGGTTCTGTCTGTCTTCACTTCGGCATTCATGAAGATGGACAGCGTGACCTATTCCCGCTCTGAGAAGAAAGAGAACGCATTCGGCTTCCTCGGGGAGCGCCCCTTCCGCTTCTCCATTGGCATCATGTTCCTCTACCTGTGCGTCGAGGCAACCGTCATGGGATGGATGGTAACCTACTATGAGGAATGCGGTGTTCTGGCATCCGGTTCTGCCCAGCTGCTCAACTCCCTCCTGTGGATCACGATCCTCCTGGGCCGCTTCGGCTGCAGCGCGATCGGCGGACGCTTTAATCCCGCTTCCATTATACGGGTCCTGTCCGCAGGCATTCTGGCCTTTCTGTGCATCGTCCTGTTCACGAACAATCTTCCCCTGATGCTGGCCGGTACCATCGGACTCGGGCTTTCCCTCTCCGGCATGTACGGCACGACCGTCGCAAACGCCGGCGATGTCTTCGGCCGCTATCCGCTCGCTATGGGTATCTTTGTGACCCTGTCCGGCATTGGCTCCATCGTTACCCCGTCCGTAATCGGAACTGTCGCCGAAAGCGCCGGTATCCGCACTGGGATGCGGATCCTGCTCGTGCCTGCAGTCCTGCTTTTGGCTGTGGCGATTCTGAACCGCGGCTCCCGTTCAAAATGAAAAATCCCCTCGGGATCGCGGCCCCCGTTCAAAAAAAAATATTTCTTTTTCGGACCGCGGCTCCCGTTCAAAATGAAGACATTTCCCTCCGGACCGCAGCTCCCGCAGCAAATTACATTTCACGGGCTGTGTCATAAAAAAGGGTATGAATAAATCGCCT
This sequence comes from Lachnospiraceae bacterium, assembly GCA_045117315.1. GTDB lineage: Bacteria > Bacillota > Clostridia > Lachnospirales > Lachnospiraceae > CAG-791. Next base: position 27,972 of record JBGUNJ010000168.1, read on the forward strand.
GACCGCGAGATATTCATACCCTTATTTTTTACTGCTGCTGCAGGAGCTCCTTCAGCTCCGGCAGTTGCTTCCGCTGCGGTTTTTTCGGTTCTTATGGTTACTCAGCTGCGGGAGCTCCTTCAGCTCCGGCAGTTGCTTCCGCTGCAGGGATCCTTTCGCTCCGGTGGTTACTCAGCTGCGGGAGTTTTTTTCGCTCCGGTAGTTCCTTCTGCTGCAGAATCCTGCCCCACTCCGGCGTTCTTTTCCACGGCGTCCATCCTCTTTGAAATTAATTCAAACAGTCTGGTCAGGAAAGCAGACATGTTTTCTTCACTTGCTGTTTCCGGGTACTCGAGCTCTGCAGCGCCTTCCTGGTACTTATGGACAGCATCCGCGATGCCTGCCGGATCATACCAGGGGACATTGACGATGTCCCAGATTGAAGGCACCATATTGAGGTCTGTTTCTGTCGCTTTTTCGTTGGAGATAAACCCGCTTCCGTCGTCGGTTCCCAGCTTGAGCATGCCGGAATAGGCCGCGACGTGGCCATATGCGTCGACAAAGGAGCCAAGGACACAGTCTCCGCCGCCCGGACTTGTACCGATGATTTTGGCAAGGCCGTCCTTCTGGGCAAAATAGGGTAATGCATTGCCGCAGGAATAAGACGAACCGCTGCACAGGATATAGAAGTCGTACTGTCCCCCAAAACCATCCTGATCATCGGAGATGCCGTCAAGATTGGTGTCGACATGATAGCACTCTTCTCTGTAATTTCCCGCCAGCATATCCTGATCCGTGATCTTCACTTCACCGTCTTCGGACAGGAATCCCAGGATGGCAACCAGGGCAGCTGCACTTCCTCCGCCGTTGTCGCAGATGTTGAGCACAACATTTTTGACCTCATCGTGTGTTTTTATATCTTCGAAGCAGTTGTAGAAGAAGGCAAAACTGTTTTTATCTTCATCTTCCTCTTTAATGGGATCCAGATAATAGGAGGGACTTCTGGTAGTTGTGTCGTCCTTGAACTCGTTAAAATAGATGACTGCGGTATCGCCTGCGTAATCCAGTCTCTGGTCTCCGTAATCTTCAGGTTTGGCAAGGGAGAAAAACTCCGTCCAGGCAGTGAGCGGCACCACTTCGGGGACACTGAGGCCTTTTTCCAATAAGGCACCCAGAATCACATTCAGGGACAGTTCAGTTTCTTCGTCTGAGACTTGCGCGTCTTCTTCAAACAGCTCCTGTCCTATCTCTGACTGACTGATCTCATTGACGACACCCTCCACTTCTGCTTTATCGACATTGTTAATTGGACCGAATACGGTATCTATGCTCAGCACTGAATCGTGCATGGAATCAAAAAGGTAGTTGAAGAGCATGAACTCTGTTGTGAGTGAAAGGGAAGGATTGGTGGAGCACAGGGCTTCCTTTGCGTTCATTCTGGTAAAATATTCGTCAAAGGTCGTGATATTCTTCTCTTCCTTGTGGCCGAAAGTCTGGTCAAGCAACAGGCAGATCGAATAATATCCGTAGTCCGCATAGGCCTGGGTCGTACTGGTTTTTTCGCTGAAGGGCCCGGAGTGGATCGCCTTCATGAAGGGAGTGTCTTTCAGGGAATAATCCCCGGCATCGAGAACGAACATTTCTGCACTGACCGTATTGTAATAATCTTTACCGTTATAGGCCAGTACAGTCGTCATTGATGCGCTGCCGAAGGTGTTCTGCAGAGCCAGGAAAGGCATCAGAATATCATCATCGTAAGGAATGACAGGCATGTGGTAGTCTTTGAGTGATATGGTTACAGATTTCGCCTCTGTCTGGGTGGACTTGTTTTTCGCAGATCCCGTTATTACGTTGTATTCCCTATTATCAATGATGGCGCCATCGATAAGGCCGGAGGACCTGAGCCTGGCGGGATTATCAAAGACGATTGTGTCCGCCCCGGGATCGATCACGGCATCCGTCCCGTTCACCCGGATCGTCATGACACCGTTTTCCAGAAAGATCTTTTCTTTGCCTTCGAAAAGGATGTTCAGATAATCAGACGCTTTGATAAAGGGAACATCCTCATATCCTTTGACCCCGTAAGTGACGATCGTATCATAGGCTCCGAGCGTAAGTTCTCCGTAGACGTGGCTGTCTTCCCATGTGACTGAGATATCCTCCGGGGAAATCTCTTTCTCTTCTGCGGCAGCAGCTATTGTGGCAGCAGTTTCCGCTGCTGCGGCTGTACCGCTTTCCGTGGAAAGCGCTTTATCTGCCTTGTCTCCCGCGGCACCCGCGGCGCCTCCTGCGGGATCCGCTGCAGCCTCAACTGCTGTCTGCCCTTCGGTGGAAGGGGCCTCTGAAACAGGGGCTCCGGAACCTCCGCAGCCTGCGGCAGAAGCGAGCAAGGCGATCGATAATCCGATACAAATCAGTTTTTTAAATCGCATAGTTTTTACCTCCTGAATCTTTAAACGCGGATCTCTACTCCGGCGTTGCTATCACTATTCACTATTGTACCAAAAACCGACATGTAAAGGGGTAAAAAGTTACAGTTCAGGCCCTGCTGAAAGCAATGCACAAAAGGCGCTCCAGGAATCAGGTGGGCCTGAACTGTAACGGTAAAAAAGGGGATTCAGATTAAAAATCCCACGTATTTAAACAGACGAGTTATTTGTGGTAATATATTCAGATGATGTAAAGATTAAAAGAACGTGATGGCTCTGAGGCCCGCCAATGTGCACAAACAGATGCAGGGCTTTTGCGCTGCTATGATGGACTGCGAACCGGTGCATTGCTCATGTGTGCGGCGCTGACAAACCGCAAGCGGTTTGTGAAAATGTCCGCAAATGCTCAGGCGGGCCGGCATTTGCGGACGCGAGACCATGGAGATAAATTATGATCATAATGACACTGGAAGGGATCGGGATTTCCTTCGGAGATAAGGCGCTGCTGCACGATGTGACGCAGGGAATAGAGGATTATGACAGAATCGGCGTGATCGGTATAAACGGTACCGGCAAATCCACCCTTCTGGCTATCGTGGCAGGTACTCTGGAGGCGGATGAGGGGCAGATCATCAGACGCAATGGTCTGAAGATTTCCTATCTGCCGCAGAATCCCCTTTTTGATCCGGACCGCAGTGTCCTGGAAAATGTAGTGCAGAACATTTCCCAGGAGCAGGCTTTCTGGAATGTGCAGGGGGAAGCTGCCGCTATGCTGCTAAAGCTCGGAATCGACGATCCGTCTGTCATGCCGGGAACTCTTTCCGGCGGCCAGCGCAAACGGGCTGCGCTGGCGGCGGCTCTTCTCACGCCAAGTGATCTTCTGATCCTGGATGAGCCGACAAACCACCTGGATCACGAGATGATCGAGTGGCTGCAGAACCAGCTGGACAGCTACAAAGGTGCCATCCTGATGATCACCCATGACCGTTATTTCCTGGATGAAGTGACTTCGACGATCTGGGAGATAGACAGGGCCGGGGTCTACAGCTATCCGGGAAATTACGAGAAGTATCTGCAGATGAAGCAGGAGCGGATGGACTTCGCCCGGGCGGCGGAGAGAAAGATGGCAGCCCTTTACAAACAGGATCTGGCCTGGATGATGCGGGGAGCCAGAGCAAGATCTACCAAGCAGAAGGCCCATATCCAGCGCTTTGAAGCACTGCGGGACAGGGAGAAGATCGCCGAAGAGAGAAATGTGATCCTGGAATCGATCCCTTCCAGGATGGGAAATAAGACCATTGAAGTGCGTAATCTGTCCAAGAGCTACGGGGATAAATGTCTTTTCCGCGATTTCTCATACACTTTCCTGAAAAATGACAGGATCGGGATCATAGGGCCCAACGGCTGCGGAAAATCAACCTTACTCAAGATCCTGACAGGAGAGCTGGCGCCGGATGAGGGGGAAGTGGATGTTGGACAGACCATCCGGATCAGCTATTTCGGTCAGGAAAACGAGCAGCTGCCGGACTCGGGGACTGTGATCGACCTGGTAAAGGAGACCGGGGAATATGTGCGCACGGCTGACGGCCTGATCACCGCCTCAGCCATGTGCGAGCGCTTTCTATTTATAAAAAGCAAACAGTATACGCCCATCGCCAAGCTGTCGGGAGGAGAAAAGCGGCGGCTCTGCCTGCTGCGGGTCCTGATGCAGGCACCCAATGTGCTGATTCTGGACGAGCCCACCAACGACCTGGATATCCAGACCCTGCAGATCCTGGAGGACTATCTGGACCGGTTTTCCGGAATCGTGATCGCGGTCTCCCATGACCGTTACTTCCTGGACAGGGTCGTGAACCGGATCTTCAGCTTTGAGGGGGACGGCCTTCTGCATCAGAGCGAGGGCGGCTATGAGGAGTATCTGGCGCATAAAGAGGGACTGGCTGCGGAGGAGCCTGCCGGGACTGCGGCAGGCAGCAGTGAAGCGGCGGGCAGTCCTGAACCGGCAGGAAAGGACGGAAAGAGACAGAGAAACAGAAAGTCCGAACCCAGGAAACGTCTGACCTATTCACAGCAGAGGGAATATGATTCCATAGAGGATGTGATCGATGAACTGACGGAAAAGTCACAGAAGCTGTCAGAAGAGATGCAGAAGGTTTCAACAGACTACGTAAAGCTCCAGGAGCTCGCGGAGGAAAAGCAGAAGACGGACGAGGAACTGGAGGAAAAAATCGGGCGCTATTTCGAGCTGCAGGAACTGCTGGAAAGCTTTCAATAACATTCAACAGCTTTCAATAACATTCAACAGCTTTCAATAATTTTTAATGGCTTTCAACAATTTTCAATAGTTTTCAACAATTTTCAATAGCTTTCAATAAACCACAATAACCTTCAATAGCTTTCAACAACTATCCCGGGACTTATTCTTTTTACAGAAGTATAATCCCGGGAATGCCTTACAGGCTGACATAGGAGGGCGATTATGGAAATGCCGTACGAAATGGAAATGCTCTACAGGCTGACAGAAGAGGAATATGAGGAGATTCTTGCTTTTAAACGGGATCTGCACATGCATCCGGAGCTGTCAGGGGAAGAGTATGAAACCACCGGAAAACTGCGGGCTTTTTTTGAGGCGCGTCCGGATTATGAGATTCTGCCCCTTCCTGTGGAAACGGGGCTTGTAGTGCGGATCAGAGGCGGTCAGGACGGACCGGAGATCATGCTGCGGGCGGATATCGATGCCCTGCCCCAGCAGGAAGAATATGAGAGTGAATGGAAGTCCAGGGTGCCCGGGGTCATGCATGCCTGCGGCCATGATTTTCACACGGCGTCTCTTCTGGGCGCAGCCATGCTGCTGTCGAGGGCAAAGGCTCAGGGCCGTCTCAGGGGCTGCGTGGATCTGGTTTTCCAGCCGGCGGAAGAGGGTACACTCGGCGCCCGGAAACTGATCGGCGCCGGTCTCTTTGACCTGATCCACCCCCGGGCGGTTTTCGGCATGCATAACTGGCCGTCGGTGGAGACCGGAAAAGCGGTCTGTCACCAGGGCCCGCTCATGAGCGCGAAATGCAACTTTGAGATCGTGCTCCATGGCGCGGGAGGTCATGGATCCATGCCCCATCTCAATATCGACCCGATCGTGTGCAGCGCAGCCCTGATCCAGTCACTTCAGACCGTGATCAGCCGCAATACCAATCCTCTGGACAGCGCCATCCTTTCGATCAACATGATCCAGGGCGGAAGTCCGGTGAATCTGGTGGTCGAGCGGGTGATGATGCGCGGGACTGTCCGCTCACTTTCCGAAAAGGCACTGGACCGGGCGATCGAACGCATGAAGACTATAGTGGAAAAGACGGCAGAGGCCTATGAATGCCGGCAGGAGATCATCTGGAATAAACGCATTCCCATGGTCTTTAATACACCGGAAATGACTGCTTTTGCCAGAAAGGCTGCCTGTGCGGCGGGATGTACAGTGACAGATGTGCCGCCCTCTCTGGCCAGCGAGGATTTCGCTCTTTACAGGCAGTATGCGCCGTCTTTCTTTTACTGGGTCGGATCCAGGGCCCCGGGGGACGTGGTGGAGGAGCTTCACCGCCCGCGCTTTCACACGGACGACTCGGCCCTGTATCATTCGTCTGCTCTTTATGCGGCCTCCGTGCTTGAATTTGAGGAGAAGCCGTGATTATTCTGCTTACTCCGGTCGCAGGAGCTGACCGCCGAAACCGACTATGTCATGGAGCCAGACTTTATCCTGGATTCCCTTGGGTTTGACGTTGATGGCTCCGGCTTCGTTTTCCACAACCATGCTGCCCGCGGCGGCAAGTGCCTCATCCGAGACCAGAATCTGCCCGCCCCTCGTATAACCCTGGATGCGGGAAACCAGATTGACATTTCGCCCGATCATATCATATTTTGCCCTGGTCATGGAGCCGATATTGCCCAGGATCGCTTCGCCGGTATGGATCCCGATTCCCATGGAGATCTCCGGATATCCCTGTGACACATTCCATTCGTTCACGGCGCGCATCCGTCTCTGCATGGCGACGGCGCAGGCTGTCGCGTCACGTGCGGATAAATCATTGGATCTGGGCGCGCCGAAGACTACAACGATGGAATCGCCCACAAAATCCAGGATATTCCCCTGCCAGGCGTTGACGATCTCGATCATTTCTTCGAGATAATGATTGAGCATGCGGATGAAGCTGACCGCGTCCATTTTTTCGGAGAGCTCCGTTGACTGGCGTATGTCGGAAAAAAGAATCGTCACCACCCTGCGTTCTCCGCCGATGTGGAGTCCTTTTTTTTCACTAAGAAGCTCTTCAAGCACTTCATTGGTCAGATAGGTCCCGAAGGTGTTTCGGATGAAGTCCTCCCGTTTGCGGAGGGCTTCCTTCAGATCCCTGTTTTCTTCCTCGAGTTCCTGCAGTCTATCCATGTTCTGTTTTGTCATAGCAGGATTTCCTCTCCTTCCCGAGCGAAATGTACGTTTTTCCGGGAATATTCTTCTTCCCGGGCCAAAAGCGGCTCGTCTGTTCTCTGCGGATCGTGGTGAACAAGCCACAGGCGTCCGATTTTGCATTGCTCCATCAGTTTCAGCCCCAGTTCCGGGCTGGAATGCCCGAATCCTCTGCGCTGCTCCAGTTCTTCTGCGGTATACTGGCCGTCCAGCAGGACAAGGCCGGCTCCGTCAGCCATCTTCGTGAGCCGGTGGAAGGAATGCTCTTCATATTCATAGTCGCTGGCATAGACAATGCTCCTGCCCCGCGAGCTGAGTTTGATGATGAAATTCCCTCCCGGGTGGCTGCCCGGGACTCCTTCTATGAGCAGATCCCCGACAGTGAGCGGAAATTTGAGCGGTAGAATATGTACCGTTCCGCCATAGGCGCTCAGGGGAACAGGCCAGTAGGGCGGAGAAAATACGCCTCCCAGAAGCCGGGCGGGATCTTTTCCCGGGCCGGCGGGCACATGGATCAGGGTCTCTTTGCCTTTCGTTGCGAGACGTGGATACATACCCAGTCCCAGCACGTGGTCCAGATGCAGATGGCTTATCAGTATATGTGGAGGACGGGGGAAGTCCACGGGAGCATTCAGAATCCCGCTTCCCGCATCTAAAAAGACAGTCTCATCGCCCGCCCGGACCATATAGCAGGAAGTGTTGCCGCCGAAAATCTGCTGGTCCCTGCGGGTGACTGCCATAGATCCCCTTGTCCCCAGCACTTTGAGAGACAGACAGGGTTTATCCTTAAACATTTTCGCCTTTTTCTCCTTTTACAAGACCTGCATGTAATACCTGCTTTTAGTACCTGCTTTACCGGAAAGTTCTCTTATAAAACAGCATAATATTTTGAAAAATTGATTTACAATACCGGCTTTATAGGAAAACTCTCATACAAGTACAGTTTTTGCTGCCAATATTCTTTTCACAGGAATCTGCTCTACAGGAAAACTCCCGTGCAGGGCAGTGCCGCCGCGCGGGAGTCATTTCACTTTTTTATCTGCTTGATCTGTCTGGTTCACGACCCGCATGCGGGTTTAGAGAGATGAAGATTAAAAAGGTACTTTTCAGGCGTTTTCAATCTCATAAATCTTGCGGCAGACATCTGCAAGCTTGTCATTCATCTCACGAAGGCGCCCGCTGAGGTTGCGCATAAGCAGGAGAAGCTTTTCGGGCTCTGCCAGGAAATATTCCTTCAGGTTGTCCTCTTTGATCTCCAGCAGAACGGTGTCGTCATCGAGAGCGACAGCGGTTGCGGTGCGCGCAACGCGGTCAAGCAGACCTGTCTCTCCTACGATTTCCCCAATGGAAAGCTCGGCGATCTGCTTCTCATCCGGTGTGCCGTATGCGGAATAAATACCGACCCGGCCTCTCTGGATATCGTACATGCAGGCTTCTGAATCACCCTGTTTGAAGATAATCTGACCGCTCTTAAATTCTTTACTATTCATGAAAGACCTCCCTTTAAGCATTCACACCAGAATCAAAATCCTTGTGCAGATCGGAAAACTTCCGGATTCTGGCCTGCAGATCCGCATCCTTTTCCGCACCGGCTGCCTCATGCTCAGAAAGAGTCCGGCATGCTTCCAGATAATCCTTCGTTGTTTTTGTTACGCGGTCACACATCTGCTGCAGGAGATCGAGAATCTTGACAGGCTCCTTCTTGAAAAATGCCACGAACTCGTCTTTTGAAATAGTCGCGACTTCAGTGCCGTCCTCACTGACTACCGCAGTGGCTGAACGGGGAGAGTAATCGATGACACTCATCTCACCGAAAAGATCTCCTTCAGACAGTCCGGCAACCTTCTTTTCGTCAGATTTGCCAAAATTCACGTAAATATCCACAGCTCCGGACTGAATATCATACATGCAATCCCCGGGATCGCCCTGCCGGAAAATGATATCACCGCGAGAAAAGGTTTTAACACCCATATGCTTTCATACCTCCCGTTAAAAAAGAGCTTTCAACGTTACACAGATATAATGATACTATTTTGATGCCAAAAGTGCAATAAAAAACGATTCTTCCGGTATTTCCAATTGTTTCCGGAACTCCCGGATTTCCATTGTTTCGGCTGATTCCGGTATTTCCGATAGTTCTGATATTCCCGGACTCCCGGCACCAATATTTCCAATAATTCTGATATTCCCGGATTTCCGGCACCAATATTTCCAATAATTCTGATATTCCCGGACTCCCGGCACCAATATTTTCAATAATTCTGATATTCCCGGATTTCCGTGTCAGGTTTAATGCCGTCGGGGGCCATGATCACTGCAGCTGACGGAAGGCGCTGCGGACCACGAAAAAGGCGGCGGCAGCTACCAGGAAATCCGCGACGGGGCCTGTGATCAGCACTCCGTCTATCCCCATAAAGCGCGGCAGTATGAGCAGGAGGATGATCAGTACCAGCTGTTTGGAAAGAGAGATGATGATACCGTATTTGGGCTTTTTTATGGAGACCATAGCGTTCATGGAGACGGGGAGAACCCCGGCCAGAATGACCAGCATCATAAACTCGTGCATATATCGCAGGGCGAATTCCTCATACCCGCCCGCGCTGCTGCCGAACAGGCGCAGGATCTGATGGGGGAAGAGACGAAAGCAGAGGGTCTCCAGGGCGCCGACCGCGAAAGAGTAGATGTAGAGCAGGTATGCCGTGTCCTTCACCCGCTTATAATTTTTTGCGCCGTAGTTGAAGCCCATGAGAGGCTGTCCTCCGATACTGCATCCGATGACGGTGGAGTAAAAGAGGAAATTAACCTTTGTGACAACGCCGGCGGCGGCCAGGGCTTCACTGCCTCCGTATACGGACAGGGAACCATAGCGGCGGAGGGAACTGTTGAGGACCAGATTCATGGCCAGCATGGCCGCCTGGTTCAGGCTGCCGGCAGCGCCGATCGAAGTGATCTGCGCGATCTTGCTTTTTGTCACGGCAAAGTGAGACACCGTCAGTTTCCCGGTCCTGAAGCGCAGCATATATGCCGCGACCAGAAGGGCGGAGACGACCTGGCCCATAACCGTCGCGATTGCCGCTCCGGCGATCCCCATGTTGAGCGGAAACAGGAAGAGGTAGTCCAGCACAAAATTCAGGGCAACACCGGACATGGAGCAGAAGAGAGCGTAGCGGGGGCTGCCGTCGGACCGGATCAGCAGCGTTCCGCCCGAGGTCAGCGCCAGGAAGGGAAAGCCCAGCGCGACCAGCCTCATGTAGGTGAGGGCATAGGGGTATACCTGTTCCGTCGCGCCGAAGAGATTGACAAAGGAAGGGGTGAAGAGAAGGACCAGAACCGAGGTAAAAATCCCCTCCACCGTCAGAAGGGTCAGACCGGCTCCGGCAAAGTCGAGCGCCTCTTCCCTGTTTCCACGGCCGTTGCAGATGTTGAAGTTTACGGCGGATCCGTTGCTGAAGAGCAGGGTCAGGGCACCGCAGAGGAAAGCCAGCGGATAGGCCACTGTGGTGGCGGCGTTGCCTAAAAAGCCGATCCGCTGCCCGATGAAGATCTGGTCGACCATGTTGTAGAGGGAGGCCATCAGCGTGCTGATGATGCTGGGAACCGCGTATTGCAGGAGGAGGCCGCCGATCGGGGCGGAACCAAGGGGATTATCATTGTGATTCATCTGGAAATATATCTCCTTATTTTTCCTTGCCCAGACTATAGGATTTGAGGAAGGTGTGCTTCCCGTTTTTATACTCATAGACCCGAATCTCGCAGTTTTTGGCCCGCTCCCAGTGAAGTCCGTCCGGCGCCTCATCGAGATAGCCGCAAAGAGCCCGCATGATGCCGCCGTGACAGGCGACGAGCACGTTTTCGTAATCGTGGGTCTCGAGCTCCTTCAGGAAGGAGGATGCCCTCTCTTTCATGGATTCGATGGTCTCCACGGAAGGCGGGGCGGGGAAGATTTTCGGCATGACCCAGTAGGCAGTCATGGCAGGTCCCATCAGATAGTATTTGCACTTTTCATATTTGCCGAAGTCTGTTTCGATAATGCGGGGGTCCACGATGATCTCTGAAAGATCGACATTGCCGATGATGGATCCTGTCAGCTGTGCCCGCTGAAGCGGGCTTGCGTAGACGGCGTCAAAGTGGATGTCACCTATATTCTGACGGGACAGCCTGGCCTGTCTGATTCCCTTTTCGTTGAGGGGGCAGTCCGTCCGCCCCTGCATGCGCCTGGCGTGGTTGAGGTCAGTCTGCCCGTGTCGGGCGATCCAGATTTTCATAAATTCCAACCTTTCATTTGCTGCAGGCGAAAAACCCGCTGCCTTCAGGAGGCGGGGGAGCCTTCTACAGTGTTAACGTTACTATTCACGCCCTATCGAGGGCGTGAATAGATAATATGAAGTGACCTCCAAGTTTGCAGCATCGTGGATTTACCTTTACAATT
>JBGUNJ010000169.1:0-3556 GCA_045117315.1 Lachnospiraceae bacterium
CCCCGAGCAGTCTGACGCCGACGACATGCTCATGATCCGCGTCTACGACGAGCTGCTTGAGATTTCCAGGGACACTGACATGATCAAGGCGATCGCCGGGACTCAGACCTGGCCTGAGCTCATGCGAGTCCTCTACAAAAAAGCATAAGCTGTTCTGGTTTGGAAATCGTCCGGGATATCTGCGCAAGCAGCCGCTTTACGCATGAAGCCAAAACAAAAGCCGCCTGTGAGGGCGGCTTTTTTGCTGTGCATTATTACTTTATTTTCTATTGTGTCTTTATTGCATCTTTTTGTGTTGTGTTTATTCTTCATCGCGTAAGACTTGCGAACAAGTCTTGAGTTATTGATCTTATCCGGATATCCGGGATTGTCTTCGAAGCTGGTCCTGCGATTGGTTTCGCAGAAATCACCCCGGGTCCATTTCCCGGAATCCGGCATTTCCGAACCCGGTATTCCCGGAATCCGGCATTTCCGAATCCGCTTCAGAGGATTATCCGGCGGTTCTCTCCACCGTAATAGCCTCGTAGCGTTCGGAGTTGATGATCTTCTCCATAGCCTCGACCGGATTCATTCCTACCGTCTGCATTACCTGGCGGAACACAGAAGCGGACTGGCCGCTCACCAGCTGGACACCCTTGCGCTTCTTATCCGCGTGGAACACATCGTGGCGGCTGGCAACATTCCAGAAGACAATGTTAGGAATCTGGTATCCGTATCTTCTGAAGGCCTTTTCCATCATCTCGTAGAATGTCCACTGACGGTCACCGCAGTAGTCAATCTCCATATCGGAAATGACGACCAGGGACTTGGGCATATCCTCCGGAGAGACGTGGTTACAGATGGCAATATCCAGTATGTGCTTAAAAGCAGCCTCCAGGTTGGTGTTGTTCTCCCAGTCGTTCATGTTGATGCTGTTGATCTTCTGAGCCAGTGTCTCTCCACGGAGAACCTGAATTCTGGAAGATCCGGAGAAGGACATGAACATGTTGTGGAACTCGCCGTGGTTGCGCTCCGCGAAGTAGACTGCAAGACCGACGGATGTTGCCAGAGGTCTGCCGTGCATGGAACCGGATGTGTCCGCAATTACCAGAGCGTTTGTGCCCGGCTCCACATAGTCAGGGAGCTGGCGCCACTGGGCCTCCAGCGCAGGATTCTCAGCGATCGTGTATCTGCCGAAAATAGAACCTGTGGACAGTACTTTTTCCACAATGTCATAAGGGTACAGAGTGGCTGCGTGGATCTTCTCTTCGCCGGTCACCGCGCGGTATATGAACTTCTCATAGCGCACTCTGTCGTGTCTTTCGAATGCGCGGCGGTAGATCATCATGGCCCTGGAAGGAACTGCGGAATACTGAATCTCATCCCAGCGGCCCGCGGACATCAGGGTCTCGGTGATGCCGATCCTGCGGCGCAGGGCGCGCACGATGCGCTTGAACTCATAGACAGAGTAGCCCATCTTCCGGGCGGTCATGATGCCAAGCTGTCTCGTCTTTGCGGAGGACGCATCTGCCGTCTTAATCCACTTGGCCAGAAGAGACACCGCGTTTCCTTCCTTCAGGCTGCGGCGGTCCTCTTCAAACTGCGCCTTCATAGCCTCCCACATCTCATTCTCGAGAGGGGTGCCGATCAGGCAGTAGAGGTCATCGTACCGTCCGTAGACGCCGATCAGATCCAGGTTCGGACGCAGCGCCTCCGGATGCATCTTCGCCATGTAGCGGATGATTGTCCGGAAAGTTTCGCGCTCGCCCAGACCCCCGCGGACATCGCGGGCGTAGAAGGCGATTCTGGTCGCGAACAGAGGATCCTCATGATACGCCTCGGAGAAGAGACGCTCGATGCGGACCTTTTCCGCTCCGCGAAGGGAACCGATCACACCGAACAGATCAAGTCTTGCGTCGCTTGTGGTGTTCAGTGCCACAGCGCCGTTTTCTGTGCGTGTAAAAACGCTTTCATTTCTTGCTGCCTTTGCAAACTTCATTATTCCTCCTTTCCTTCCGAAAACAAGCCGGCAGATCAGACGCCCTGTCTGTCATTACAGGTAAAAAATACAGATCTTTAAAAATACAGATCTTTAAAAATACAGATCTTTCTTGTGAGGAGTTTATCAACGGACTCTTCACATCTGTACCCGGCATGGGCGCGGCTGCAGCACGGATGAAAACGGCGCATGAGCACGTCCTCAGCATGCCTTCAGCTGTTTCGGAATAATATGATGCATGACCCTTCCTTGCGGTTTCAGCCGCAATCGCCTGTCGGAAAAACAGGCCGGATTTAAAACAGGCTTCCTTAAAGTAAATCGCTGTGAGGGTCACAGATACAGGGCCTGGCCTTGATCACAACCCGGTCCTGACACTGCCTGTCGTAGGGCAAATCCTCCTGAGCAGAGGCTGTGGCTTTTTCCGATTTCTGAAGCTCTTGCTTCTATTTCTGAATCTCCCGGATAATCTTTCTGTTTTTGAACCTCCCGGATGATATTTCAACTTCCGGACCTCCTGCTCAGCGGCTTTGTGTTTTAACAAATTCAGCATACATCGGTTTTTCCCCGCTGTCATTCAACCGCTGGTATAAGAATTCCGCAGTCCTCCCGCGCAGATTGTGTGAGTTCCCGTTTGGCTCCTGCACATCTCTTCCAACCCCGTCTTATTGATCCTGTCTTATTAATCTCGTCTTATTGATCGGGCGGCATCTTTTCTTCGTCTGTCATCTGGCTTTCCTATGTCTGTCATCTGGCTTTCCTTTATCTGTCATCCGCTTTCCCCCGTCTGTCATCTGCTTTCCTTCACCTGTCATCTGACTTTTCTATGTATGTCATCTGGCTTTCCTTCGCCTGTCATCTGCTTTCCTTCGCCTGTCATTTGGCTTTTCTATGTCTGTCATCTGTTTTCCTTTGCCTGTCATCCGCTTTCCTTCGTCTGTCATCTGCTTTTCTTCTGCGTTTTTTCCATTCTTTCCCACCTGATGTAAATGGATGTTCTCCGATGTGGTCACGGGCTGTCCTTTTGACTGCTTTTTTCCACATCGCGGAAAAACCCTGAACAAATGGATTTCCGCGCCTGCGGAAATCGCGGAATTAAGGTCAGGGCCTGTTTTTACTATCATTCAATCAACAAATAAAACAACAGCACACAAAAACAGAACAGACAGGGCCTGGAATTTGAATTACAGATCCGGGCCGCCAACACCGGAAACAATTTAAAGCATTTTTTCAAAAAACAATCAAAAGCATTTTTAAAAGGAGGAGAACAAAATGGCAGACTGGTTAAATCTTGAAGGCAAAGTAGTGATCGTAACAGGCGGCGCTTCCGGTATCGGAAATCACGTCGTGAGCACACTGAAGGACGCGGGCGCGACCCCCGTCATCGCGGACATCTCCGTCGAGACCGGCGAAGAGAGAGACGGGATCTTCTGCACAAAGTGCGACGTCACCAGCAAAGAGAGTGTCGAGGCCATGGTCGCGGCAGTCGTTGAAAAGTACGGAAAGCTGGACGCGATCGTCAACAACGCGGGCGTCAACCTTCCCCGCCTCCTGGTCGATGTCCAGGGCGAGAAACCCCAG
>JBGUNJ010000170.1:0-4081 GCA_045117315.1 Lachnospiraceae bacterium
GCAGAGGTCGATGCCGAACTGTCTGCCGCGCTCGAAATCAACGTCGAATGCCGCTGCGGTCAGGACGAAGGATGTGTTGTCGCGCATAGCGCCCAGGCGATGCTTGTAGCCTACGTTACTGGTGGAGCCGCCGCCTACGATACCCCAGCGGAAAGGTGCCCTTTTGATGATTTTCTGTCCGATATACATATCTGATCTCCTTTTTGAAAATTTGATTTTGCGCCGGACTGCTTCGAGCCGGTTCTGTGCCATGTTTGCTTTTTTGTTTTCTTGCTTTGTCATTGGTCCCGCAGGACCGTGTCCCTGTTTTTTGTTGACAAAAAATTATCAGTTCTTGCTCATGAAATAACGCTGCTCTTTTTTCCGGAAATTTGAGCTTGTCAAAGCAAAAATGCACAAATACTGGCGTTACAGGAATATTTTTTTATGAAATATTACCCCCTTTTGCATGCCTATTTGTTTTTTTGCTACGCTTAGTATATAATGGAAACCATCTTGACGAAATAGACTGATTTGCTTAAAAATTCATCAATCCTGCTCCTCATTAATCTTGCTTTATAATTATTAATTCCTGCTGTATATTATTTATAAAATGTACAATTTTGAAGGTGGTTATTGTTGATTTCCATAAATCGAAAGGTGGTTTTTTGTGAAAAGTGTTGACATTGGTGTTCTGCCAAACTCGATTTGTTTTTCGTTTACACCCTCGGAAATCGCAAGGAAGCTCTACTTCTATCCGACCTGGTGCGGTCACTATTACTGCTCCTCACGCTACTTTATGAGAAGAAACCACTACCCGCCGCTCCTGGTCATCTACGTCCGCAGAGGTATTCTCAATGTAGAATATCGCGAAGAGACCCGTCAGGCGCATGAGGGCGATGTCGTTCTCCTGGACTGTACAGAGCCTCATTACTACTACGCGGAGAACAATCTGGAATTTCTCTACATGCACTATTCTGGTTCAAACTCTCATGAGATCACGCAGAGAATCATCAATCTTCATGGATGGATTCTGCCGGGAGAGGCTCGGGATGCAGACGGGCATCTCTTGCGGGACAGCCGTAACGAGCGTGTCAATATCCTGCTGCAGGATATGGTCTATCTGTATGAGCGCAACCACGCCGAGGGGATCTTTGAAAGTTCTATGCGCATCTACAGGCTGTTCGAGATTCTTTTATCTCCTACAAAGCAGGAGCAGAAAGAGGAACTGCCCATCACTGCAGCCGTGGAATATATCCGCGCCAATGTCGGCAAGCCCATCACCATCGAAGAGCTGGCAGGCATAGCGCAGCTCAGTCCCTACTATTTTTCCCATATGTTCAAGCGCGAAACAGGCTTCTCTCCCCTGGAGTATGTGATCAACACCCGCATCGAGCGCGCCAAGACCCTCCTTCTGACGACAAGCATGACAGTATCCGAGATCGCGGAGGAAGTCGGCTATTCCAACAGCGGAAGCCTCATCAACCTATTTGTTAAAAAAGTCGGATCCTCTCCCGGCCAATACCGCAAGAACCACAAGAGCCTGAAGCAGTAAGTATCACTGTTTCGCAGGAAGATACTGTCCGGGAACCGGGGAATCATCCCTGTACCCAAAACACAAACAATCAGACCTGTGCAGATCATGCTTCCCATAGCAGCAAAACAGGGCGCCGGCAGTTTTGCTTTCTGCCGGCGCCCGTTTTTTTGCGTTTATTCTTTTGGAGAAGATTTCATTTTTTGTAATGAGGCAATAGATTTTATAAGCTTTCCTTGACAAGTATTCTCGCATCCATATAAACGATATCGCGTTCCGGCACGGTGCCATAAACAAGATAATCCATTATCAGCCTTAAGCTTGTCCTCCCCTGCCCTGCAAGGTTTCCGCCAATCGTACAGTCCACAACTCTTGTACGGACCAGTTCAAGGATCTCCGGGTATTCCTCGAAAGAAACAACGCTGATTTCTTCCGCCTTCCCCGCTTCCATGATCGCGCGGCCGACTGCATCCACACCGCCGCAGGCGATGAATATACCTTTGATATCCGCTTCTTCCTGCAGCAGCCTCACAGTTTCTCTATGAGTGGTTTCCCTGTCTTCGAATCCCTCCACGTATCTGACGATATCAATATCCGGATAGTTGTCACGCATAAATCCGGCAAACCCGGTCGTGCGGGTATATACCTGATTGTGATAGACCTCCGTGCTCAAAGAGTTTGTGATCACGGCAGCCTTCCCTTCTCCGCGGAGAAACAGCCCCATCATCCTTCCGGCGATACAGGCGCCCTTTACTGCGTCATGACCTACATGGCACAACCGGTCACCGGCCAGATCATTATCAACAGTGATGACCGGAATATTCTTCTGAATAATTCTCTGCACCGTTTCCTCGATCCGCCCGGAGTGAATGGGGGAAAGAATGATTCCATCCACTTTGTCTTCCTCAGCCTTCTCCAGAAGTTCCAACTGACTATGCACATCCATGAACGAAGATGTATAAAATAACACATCTATATCGAAGTTTAGATCCTCTGCTTCCAGACGTATTCCTTCTGCTATATAAGGCTGAGCGTCGACATCCAGGAGGATGGCCGCGATCCTGAACTTCTTTCCGCTTCTCTGCAGCGCGCGCCCCGCAGGATTCGGCTTATAGCCCAGCTCCTCTATTATTGCCCGGATATTTGCCTCGACTTCCCTGCTGACACCTCCCCTGTTATGGATCACCTTATCAACAGTTGAACTATGCACGCCTGCTCTTTCCGCTATTGTTTTTATCGTCACTCTCATTTTCTTGTAATCTTTCAATTTATACGGGAGACGGGGACGGTTCTCTGTCTCCTCTGTCTCCTGAAAAACAGTCCTCTGTGTCCCTGTCTCTCACGCCGCCCGGCGTACAAAAAACCGGCAGTCCGTCAAAAACGAGCCCCCGGCTTTTTTTATTTCTTTATTGGATCAGGCTCGCATATGGGTCCTTAATTGTTTTCCCGCCAAAACCGGTGCATTTCATCACTGGCTGATGGTGGCTTTGAGGGCATCGATGGAGGTCTGAAGTCCTGCTTCAACACTCATGGTCAGGTCTTCCATCTCGAGGGAGACATAGCCGTTGTAGCCGTTCATATGGCAGACTGAGAAGAACTCTTTCCACCACTGCAGGTCTCTGCCGCAGCCGACTGCGACATAGTTCCAGTTGCGCTGTGCGCTGCACTCGACAGGAAGGTTCTCAAGGATGCCGTCGATGTTGGCGTTGTGCTTCTCGATGCGGGCATCTTTGCCGTGGACATAGAAGATCTTCTCGCCCAGTGCCCATGCAGCTTCGATCGGCTCCGCGCCCTGGATCATCAGGTGGGAGGGATCAAGGTTGAGGCCCAGGACATCGGAATCCTCGCCGACTGCTTCGCAGAGCTGGTTGAAGGTGCGGACGTTGTGGACCAGGGCTCCGGGGAACTCCTCGATGGCGATCTTCTTCACGCCTGCTTCCTTGGCGATGCGGCAGGTCTCTTTCCACCACTCGCCCGCGACTTTCCACTGATATTTGACGCCTTCCGCCATGTAGTTGAAGCCTTCATACTCAGGCCAGGAAATGGTGGATACAAACCAGTTGGGGGTCTTGTCGCCGGGGGCTCCTGCGGGAAGTCCGGACATGGTCACGACAGTGTCGACGCCCATCTTGCCGGCCAGGACCATGGTGTCGCGCATGGTCTTGGAATGCATCCTGCCCATAGGTGTATCGATGAGGGGGTTGCCGGAGCAGTTGAGTGCGGAGATGGCAAGGCCTCTCTTTGTGATCTCGGCCAGGAATGCTTCGCGCTTTGCGTCGTCATTGATCAGCTCCTCAGCGGAGGGGATGAAATTGCAGCCGCCCCAGCCGCCTGCGGTCATCTCGATCGCATCAAGACCATAAGCGACGACCTTGTCCAGCATTTCTGTAAAGGGGATCTTTCCGAAAACATCCGTGCAGATAGAAAGTTTCATTATTTTATTCTCCTTTTCTGAGGGGGGACTTGGAGGAATGGGGAGGAAGGAGACAGGGGACGGTTCCAATGACATTAAGCTAAGCCCCCCCTGTGTCCAAAACAATAGTTTCATATTCAATCAGAGGTGAAATA